>NZ_DASXHN010000511.1:0-7729 GCF_036488505.1 Paraburkholderia sp.
GCTCGCGAGCGTCGCCGAACAGCGCGTGACCGAGTCGACCAAGATGTTCCAGTGCATCAAGGTGACGATCCTCGCGAGCCTGAACGGCTACGCGCCCGCGATTGCCGTCGAGTTCGGCCGCAAGGTGCTGTTCTCGACCGAGCGTCCGTCGTTCGCCGAGCTCGAAGAGCACGTGCGCCGCGTCAAGGCTAAATAAGAAGGCGGCGGGAACCGAACGATGAGCAAGGACAAGGATCGCGCGATTGTCGTCAAGCGCTCGGCGCCGAAGAAGTCGGGCCATCACGGCGGCGCATGGAAGCTCGCATACGCGGACTTCATGACCGCGATGATGGCGTTCTTCCTGCTGATGTGGCTGCTCAGTTCGGCATCCACCGTGCAATTGCGCGGCATCGCCGACTACTTCAACCAGCCGCTGAAGATCACGCTGTGGGGCGGCGATCGCAGTGCCGAGGATTCGAGCATCCTGAAGGGCGGCGGACGCGACATCTCGACCGACGCGCAGGGCGTGACCCGCTCGACCGACGGCAGCAACAGCCGCGCCGAGCACTCGACATCGCACAACAACGACGACTCGGTGAAGCAGTTGCAGGGCGCGCTCGAACGCCAGGAGCAGGTCCGTTTGCACGACCTGCAGGTCAAGCTGATGGCCGCGATCGAGGCAAACCCGGTGCTGCGCCAGTTCAAGCAGCAGATCCGCATCGACTCCACGCTGACCGGTCTGCGCATCGAGATCGTCGACTCGCAGAAGCGGCCGATGTTCGCGACCGCGCGAGACGTCGTCGAACCGTATATGCGCGACATCCTGCGCGAGATCGGCCACACGCTGAACGACGTGCCGAACCGCATCATCGTGCAGGGTCACACCGACGCGGTGCCCTACGCGGGCGGCGAGAAGGGCTATAGCAACTGGGAGCTGTCCGCCGATCGCGCGAATGCGTCGCGCCGCGAACTGGTCGCCGGCGGCATGGATGAAGCGAAGGTGATGCGCGTGCTCGGCCTCGCGTCGACGCAGAACCTGAACAAGGCGGACCCGCTCGATCCGGAGAACCGCCGCATCAGCATCATCGTGCTGAACAGGAAGTCCGAGGACGCGCTCAATCACGACGATTCGACCACGACGACACTGTCGGACGACGCAGCGGGCTCGAAGCCGCTGCTGCAGAAACTTGCGCAGCCGGCAACGGCTGCACCGAAGCCGACGGCGCCCGCGCCGGCGGCCCAGTAACAGACCGCGGCCGCCGGGCCGCGGCGCGCCCCGGTGGCGCGGCCCGCCCGGCAGCCCGGAAGTCAAGCGCAGCGAGGTTTTCATGATCAGGCACATCCTGGCAATCGACGATTCGGCATCGATGCGGCAGATCCTCGCCGCGACGCTGACGGGCGCCGGCTATGAGGTCACGCTCGCGGCGGACGGCAACGAAGGGCTCGAAAACGCGCTCGCGATGTCGTTCGACCTGGTGCTGACCGACCAGCATATGCCGGGCAAGACCGGCCTCGATCTGATCACCGCGTTGCGCGGCAATCCGGCGTACCAGAGCACGCCGATCCTCGTGCTGACGACGGAATCCGGCGAGCCGTTCAAGGCGGCGGCGCGCGCGGCGGGCGCGACCGGCTGGATCGAAAAGCCGCTCGACCCGGACATGCTGACCGAGCTGGTGGCGGCGCTGGCTGAGCCGGACCCCGCGTGAGCGAGCTTCAGACCCAGCACAGACACAGTACAGATAGCGCTCGACGCGGCGATACGACAGCCGCGCCAGCACAGGAACTTTTGCGGTGAACCAGGCATGACACTCGACATCACACAGTTCTATCAAACGTTTTTCGACGAAGCGGATGAACTGCTCGCGCAGATGGAGCAGTTGCTGCTCAATCTCGACGTGGCCCACCCGGACCCCGAAGACCTCGCGGCGATTTTCCGCGCCGCGCATTCGATCAAGGGCGGCGCCGCGACCTTCGGCTTCACCGCGCTCACCGAGACGACGCACATTCTCGAGTCGCTGCTCGATCGCGCGCGCAACAACGAACTCGTGTTGCGCAAGGACATGATCGACACGTTCCTCGAAACCAAGGACGTGCTGTCGGGCCAGCTCGCCGACTATCGCGCGAGCGCCGAGCCGGACGCGGCGGTGGCGCGCGCGATCTGCGCGAAGCTCGAACAGCTGCATGCGGAGAGCCGGATGGGCGGCATGCCCGCAGCACCGGTGGCGGCTGAAACCGCGCCGCTGGAAGCACCAGCACCGGAGCCGGCATTCGCCGGGCAAGAACAGGAACAAGGCGGTACCCCGCCCGAGCACGTCGTCGAACAGGCGGTGCAGGTGGCGGGTGAATGGACGGGCGGCGAACCGGCACAGACCGGACCCGCCACAGGGAGCGCCGGCGGCAACGCCGACGGTCCTCATCTGAAAATTACGCTACGGGGCGTGGGAGAGAAAGACCAGGAACTGCTCGCCGAAGAGCTGGGCAACCTGGGCAATATCGTCGGGCAGGTCAAGAGCGGCAGCGATCTGATGCTGTGGCTTTCGACCGACGTACCTTCTGACGACATCATCGCCGTGTGCTGCTTCGTGATCGACGAAAGTCAGATCACGATCGGCCGCGGCACCGCGCCGGCGGACGACGCGCAGCAGGGCGAACCTGGAACGCCCGACGCTGCCGTCCACACGCCGGCGCAGGCAACACACGTCGCGCCCGCCGTTGCGGCGGCGCGCGCGCAGCCGGCCACGCCGGCGGTGTCCGCAGCATCGCCGGCCCAGGCGGCCGGCACCGCCGCGCCCGCCAGTGTGGCCACCACGGCGAACGCCGCGGACAGCGCGCTGGCGGCCCCGCCGCCGGCCGCCGCTCAACCGGAGGCAGCGAAGCCGCCCGCCGCGCCCGCCGAGCAGGACCGCAAGGCGGCCCGTCCGGCGGCAGCGGCGAACGCCGGCGAAGGCAGCTCGATCCGCGTCGGCGTCGAGAAGGTCGATCAGCTGATCAACCTGGTCGGCGAACTGGTGATCACCCAGGCAATGCTTGCGGAGACCACCAGCACGTTCGATCCGGCGCTGCACGATCGGCTCTTCAACGGCATGGCGCAGCTGGAGCGCAACGCGCGCGATCTGCAGGAAGCGGTGATGTCGATCCGCATGATGCCAATGGATTACGTATTCAGCCGCTTCCCGCGTCTGGTGCGCGATCTCGCGGCGAAACTCGGCAAGGAGGTCGAACTCGTCACCTTCGGTCAGGCGACCGAACTCGACAAGAGCCTGATCGAACGGATCATCGATCCGTTGACCCACCTCGTGCGTAACAGCCTCGACCACGGCATCGAAACCGTCGAGGCGCGCCGCGCGGCGGGCAAGGATTCGACCGGCCAGCTGGTGCTGTCGGCCGCGCACCACGGCGGCAACATCGTCATCGAAGTGAGCGACGACGGCGCCGGTCTGCGCCGCGACAAGATTCTCGCGAAGGCGGCCAAGCAGGGCATGCAGGTCAGCGAAACGATGACCGACGAGGAAGTCTGGAACCTGATCTTCCTGCCGGGCTTCTCGACGGCTGAACAGGTGACGGACGTATCGGGCCGCGGCGTCGGCATGGACGTGGTCAAACGCAACATCCAGTCGATGGGTGGTCACGTCGAGATCACGTCGCACGCGGGCAAGGGCAGCACCACGCGGATCGTGTTGCCGCTCACGCTGGCGATTCTCGACGGCATGTCGGTGAAGATCGGCAACGAAATCTTCATCCTGCCGCTGAATTTCGTGATGGAGTCGCTGCAGCCGCGCGCGGAAGACATCTACACGGTCGCCAACGGCGAGCGCGTGGTGCGCGTGCGCGGCGAATATCTGCCGCTCGTCGCGCTGCACGAGGTGTTCAACGTGCAGGACGCGAAGCAGGAGCCGACCCAAGGCATCGTCACGATCATGCAGACCGAGGGGCGGCGCTTCGCGATGCTGATCGACGAACTGGTCGGCCAGCAGCAGGTGGTCGTGAAGAATCTGGAAACGAACTACCGCAAGGTGCACGGCATTTCCGCGGCGACCATTCTCGGCGACGGCAGCGTCGCGCTGATCGTGGACGTGGCGGCGCTGAACCGCGAGTCGCGCCACGCGCATGGGCACGGCGCGATGAGTCTGGCGTGACCGCTTCCGCGTGGAGCCGGTTCGTGCGACACGCGGCATCGGCAGACCTCGCAACACACATTCAACTCATTTCATCCCAACCGTTTGGGGGCTAACGTGGCAGAAGTCCAATCCATCAATTCGAGCGTCGCGAACGTCAGCGGCACGAACGGTCGCCGCGACGCACAGCAGGCGGACGCCGGCGGTCAGGAATTCCTCGTCTTCACGCTCGGCGCGGAAGAGTACGGGATCGACATCCTGAAGGTGCAGGAAATCCGCGGCTACGACAACGTCACGCGCATCGCCAACGCGCCCGAGTTCATCAAGGGCGTGATCAATCTGCGCGGCATCATCGTGCCGATCGTCGACATGCGCATCAAGTTTCATCTGGGCCGCGTCGAATACGACCATCAGACCGTCGTGATCATCCTGAACGTCGCGCATCGCGTGGTCGGCATGGTGGTGGACGGCGTCTCCGACGTGCTCACGCTCGCAATGGATCAGATCATGCCGGCGCCTGAATTCGGCGCGACGCTGACGACCGAGTACCTGACGGGCCTGGGCACCGTCGACGGCCGCATGCTGATCCTGATGGACATCGAAAAGCTGATGACCAGCCAGGAAATGGCGCTCACCGAGACGCTCGGCGGCTGAGCGCGGCACTGACGGACAACAGCGAACAGGAATGGGAGCATCAGCATGCTGAGCAGGTGGTCGATCCGTACCTCGTTGACGATGGTGGGGATTCTTCTCGTTGCGCTGACCGTCGTGGCCGGCGCGCTCGGGCTCACCGCGTTGAATCGCGCGAGCGGCTCGCTCGATCGCGTCGCGCGCGGCGAACTCGTCGCGATTCACGCGCTCGACGATGCGTCGTCGTATCTATTGCGTTCGCGTCTCGCGATCGACCGCTTCAACACGCTGACGGCCGCCGGCAACGCGGACGAGGCGAAGAAAGTGCTCGACCGCGCGCAGGAACTGCTCGCCAAGGGCAACCAGAGCTGGCAGACGTATCTCGCCGCGCCCAAGCATGATGTCGATCAGGGCTTGGTCGACGACGTGCTGGCGAAACGCACGACGTTGATGCACGACGGCGTCGAAGCCGAATTCGCCGCGCTGAACGCGAATAATCTCGACGCGTATCACGCAGTCGCCGACACCAGAATCAGCCCGATGTTCATCGCGTACGATGCGGCCGCGAGCGCGGTCGTCAACGCGCTGCAGCAGAGCGTGCTCGAGCAGCAGGCGAGCGCGCAGTCCAACGCATCGCTGATGATGACGGCGATCGTCGCCGTCGTCGCGTTCGCGCTGCTGCTCGTGGTGGGTCTTCGCTTCGCGCTGCGCGGGCTGATCGTGCAGCCGCTCGCCGACGCGACCGCGTGCTTCGAGCGGATTGCCGCGGGCGATCTGTCCGAGACGATCGAGGTGTACAGCGGCAACGAAATCGGGCACCTGTTCGGCGGCATCAAGCGGATGCAGGAAAGCCTCGCGGCGATGCTGCGCGCGGTGCACAGCAGCACCGAATCGATCGACACCGGCGCGCGCGAAATCTCGATGGGCAATACCGATCTGTCGCAGCGCACGGAGCAGCAGGCCGCGTCGCTGCAGGAAACCGCGTCGAGCATGGATCAGTTGACGAGCACCGTGAAGCAGAACGCGGACAACGCGCGCCAGGCGAGCCAGCTCGCGGTGAACGCGTCGGACATCGCGACGCGCGGCGGCGACGTGGTGAGCCAGGTCGTCACGACGATGCAGGAAATCGCGACGAGTTCGAACAAGGTCGTCGACATCATCGGCGTGATCGAGGGCATCGCGTTCCAGACCAACATCCTCGCGCTGAACGCGGCGGTCGAAGCCGCGCGCGCCGGTGAGCAGGGCCGCGGCTTTGCGGTGGTTGCGGGCGAAGTGCGCAGCCTCGCGCAGCGCAGCGCGAGCGCGGCGAAAGAAATCAAGGAGCTGATCGGCGATTCGGCCGGCAAGGTCCATAGCGGCTCGGAACTGGTCGGCCGCGCCGGCACGACGATGGACGAGATCGTCCAGGCGGTGCGCCGCGTGACCGACATTATGGGCGAGATCAGCGCGGCGTCCGAAGAGCAGTCGGGCGGTATCGAGCAGGTCAATCGGGCGGTCGTGCAGATGGATTCGGTCACGCAGCAAAACGCCGCGCTGGTCGAGCAGGCAACGGCCGCGGCGGCTTCGCTCGAAGACCAGACCCGCCAGTTGCAGGCGGTGCTGCGCGGCTGGAAGGTCGCCGGCGGCCCGGTGCGGCAAGCGGTGGCCACGGCTGCGCCGGCAACGCGCGCACGGACGGTTGCGCCGGTCAACGCAACGAAGGGCGCGCGGCTTGCCAAAGCCAATCCCGCCCGTGCGGATAACGCAAAGGCGGCCTCGACCGCAAGCGCGGCCCAGCCGGCACCCGATGCAGCAGCCCGCGTCGAACCCGCGCTGAAGCCGAAGCAGTCCGCGATGCCCGCGCGCCCCGCTGTCGCGAGCACGGCCACGGCAGGCTCGGACGCGGACTGGGAAACCTTTTAAGGCAATGGTGTAACGACATGCGGCCAATCGGCATGGCGCCCGCTCGCGGGCGAAGCATCGGCGTACCCAGCGAGCGCGTGCCGCCAGCTGGCCGCATGTCGAGGAAACGCGCGGGCGGGTGCGGCCCTGCCACAGAGCGGCCGGGCAGCAAGCTTGATGGCAGCGACCGCAGACAGGACTGTTCATGATGGCAACGCGCGCACCACAAGCCTCCGCACGGGCGACCCCTGAGCGGACCGAGGCGGCCCGATCGGCCGAGACCGCACGCGATTTCGAATTCACGTCGGCGGACTTCGCCCGCATTCGCGATCTGATCCATCGCGCGGCGGGCATTTCACTGTCGGACCACAAGCGCGATATGGCATACAGCCGTCTCGCGCGCCGCCTGCGCGCGCGCGGTCTCGACACGTTCCGGCAGTATCTCGATCTGCTGGAAGCTGAAAACGATCCGGCCGAGTGGGAAGCGTTCACGAACGCGCTGACCACGAATCTGACCGCGTTCTTCCGCGAAGCCCATCACTTCCCGATCCTCGCCGAGTTCGTGCAGCGCCGCGCGCAGCCGGTGTCGGTGTGGTGCTCGGCCGCATCGACCGGCGAGGAGCCGTATTCGATCGCGATGACGCTAATCGAGGCGCTCGGCGAAAGCGGCGCGCGCCAGGCGTCGGTGATCGCGACCGACATCGACACGCAGGTGCTCGCGAAAGCCGAAGCCGGCGTCTATCAGTTCGATCAGGTCAAGCAGCTCTCGCCCGAGCGGCTCAAACGCTTCTTCCTGAAGGGCACCGGCGCGCATGCGGGGATGGTCAAGGTGCGGCCCGAAGTGCGCGCGCTGGTGCGCTTCGCACAGTTGAACCTGACCGATCGCGATTACCAGCTGCGCTCGCAGTTCGACGCGATTTTCTGCCGCAACGTGATGATCTATTTCGACAAGCCGACCCAGGCGCAGGTGCTTTCGCGCTTCGATCCGCTAATGAAGCCGGGCGGCCTGCTGTTTGCCGGCCACTCGGAGAACTTCACCTATGTTACGCAGGCATTCCGCCTGCGCGGCCAGACGGTCTACGAACTGACGCGCGACGCCGGCGCCGCCGCGCGCGCTCCGCAAC
>NZ_DASXHN010000023.1:0-14257 GCF_036488505.1 Paraburkholderia sp.
GCAAGGCTTCGCCGAATCCATGTCGGGCGACGGACACGAGATCGTCAATCGCGTGGTGTCGTTCGCTTTCGTCGCCGCCAATGAGGAGGTCGCGTCGCGGCTCGCGCTCGAACCCGGGGCGACGGTTGCGGAGATTCATCGGGTGCGCCTGGTCAATCGCGAGCCCACGTCGTACGAAATCACCTTCGTGCCGCAAGCGCTCGGCAAGAAGCTCCAACGCGCTGACCTCGCCACGCGCGATATCTTCCTGATTCTCGAGAACGACTGCGGCATCGCGTTGGGCAGCGCCGATCTGAGCATCGACGCGATTCCGGCGCGTGCTCCCGTCACGCGCGCGCTCGAACTGAAGAAAGACGCGCCGGTGCTGCGTGTCGAACGACTCACGTACGACAGCGACCGTCAGCCGATCGACTTCGAGTACCTCTATTTCAAGGGCGGCACGTTCCAGTACCGGTTGCGCGTGGACCGCAAGCGTTCGGCAAAGGCGCCCCGCAAGTGAGCTCCGAAAGTTTCTGCCAGCCTCCCGCGTCATCGCGATTGTTCATGTGACATAGGTCGCTCCGTACGTCACAACGAATCGCGTTCTTGCAGCAGAACCAGCTAACTGGACGAATCGACATCGTGCCTGAATCGGCGGCGCTGCGCGGTATCGGTGATGCAAGCCTCGACCCGCTGAACGAACTCGTCGAAATTCGCCGCACGCGTCGCCTCGCGACTGGCGATCATCTTCGCAATCGGGCCCAGATAGACAGCCAGTTTGACCGCGACCGCATCGATGCTCTGTTGATCGATCGCACTGGCCGTTGGCGCGCCCGGGGCGGGCGCGGATGGCACCGGTGATACAACGGGCGCAGCCGTCGCGACGCGTGCGGACCGCGATGACGACGTCGTCATCGGAAGATCCGGCAAGCCGGCTGTCAGCCGCGCGAAGGCCTGCTCGAAGCGGTGCCGCGCCGTGTCGGGCAACCCCGCCGCCAGTTGTGCGCCAAGCGCGGGAAGATCGTTCGCTTGCGCGGCCGCGCGTCGCACCAGAAGACTCGCGAGCGGGCCAATGTGTTGCGCGAGGTGTCGTTCGATGCGCTCCAGGGTCTCAGGCGTCCAACGCAGCGGCGCCGCAGGCACAGACGCAGGCACAGGCGCAGATGGATTGCCGCCATCCGTCGCACCCGTTGATAAAGCCGCAGACGGCGTCACGATCGTCAGGTCGCCGTCGGTTGAATCGGCCGCAATGGTCGACGACCGCAAGCTCGCGAGCCATTGCGCAGCCGAACCGAAACGGTCTGCTGGCTGCCTCGCAAGTGCCTTCGCGACCATCGCGTCGATCGCCGACGGCAATGCCGAGACGATTTCCGAGGGCCGCACCGGCGTGTCCTTCAGGATCTGCTGCCTGATAGTCGCCGGCGAGCCGACGAACGGCTGCCGCCCGGTCAGCATCCGGTACAGCACGACGCCGGCCGAGAACAGGTCCGAGCGGGCATCGACCCATTCGCCCTCGAATTGCTCGGGCGACATGAAGCTCGGTGTGCCGATGATCAAGCCGAACGAGGTCGCGCACGAGCCGACGCGCGCGACGCCAAAATCTGCGACCTTCAGAAGCCCCGCCGCGGTGACGAGCAGGTTCGCAGGCTTGATATCCCGATGCACGACGCCGGCCTCGTGCGCATACGCGAGCGCGGCAAGCAGTTGCGCGAGCCAGTGGAGCGCGTCCGACAGCGGCAGCGGGTGACCGGGCAACAGCAACCTGTCCAGGCCATGCCCGTCGACATACTCCATCACGATATAGGCCGTGCTGTCGTCTTCGCCGAAGTCATGAACCGTGACGATGTTCGGATGCGCCAGCCGGCCGGCTGCGCGCGCCTCGTTGCGAAAGCGCAGCAGCATGTCGCCGCTACTGTCCTCGCTGGCGAGCAGTTCGCGACGCACGGTTTTCAGCGCAACCGGTCTTTCCAGGTGCGGATCGAACGCGAGGTAGACGACGCCCATCGCTCCCTGACCCAGCACGCGGTCGATGCGGTACTTGCCGATACACGCAGGCGTTGCTTCGTTGCTCATTCGACTCCCGATCGAGCGAGCCTGCGCGTCGCGCTCCGGCGCCTCTTCATCTACGGCCCCCTGCAAGTGTGCTCAGCTGAAAGCGGCGGCCCGAGCCGCCACGCAAGCTTACGCGCCGAGCATCCTCAACGCTTCGACGAGACTGGTTCTCATGCGGTTGAACGAGACGGCGAGCGACGCGATTTCGTCGCCGCCACGCGTCGAAAACGCTGCCGTGTCGAGCTTGCCGAGGCTGACTTCGTCGGCCGTGCGCGACAGTGCGGTGAGCCGCTTCGTCACGAGGAAATGTACCATCAGATTCAGCGCGATCAGCGTGCAGCCGAACACCGCGGCGAACGACGCCATGAACGTGCGCCAGACCGTGCGCGCATGCTCCAGCGGCAGCGACATCGGCACCGACACGACCTGCGCGCCGATCGTTTCATGCAAAGGCCAGTTGAAGCCGTTCGCCGGCCCGTACTTGTCAAGCATCGTGCGCGGCGCAGCGGCGGGCGTGCTGTGGCATTCGAGGCAGGCGGCCGAGTCGATGCGGGTCGGCCGCGCGATGTAAAGGCTGGGGCCCGACGGCGTCGCGCGCTCGCCAATCAGTTCGGGCAACTCCGGGTGATCGTGAAGGCGCCGGATGACATCGGTCTCCCAGTCCGTGGCACGGTCGCGCGGGTTGGTCGGATCGAGCATCGCGTGCTTGTACGAGAACCCGGGAAACTTCTTCTCGATCGCGAGCAGGCTCTCGATGGCGGAATACGCGGGGATCGACTGCGGCACGAACGCGTACTTGATCTGCGTGGCAAGAAGCGGCGTGACCTGGTCGGACGTGTAGTTGTGCACCGCGGTCGCGGCTTCGATCATCAGGCTCGCGTCGCGCACGGTCGTCTGCACTGCGTTTTCCTGCAACACGCGCTCGGCCACGATACCCGTAGCGGCGAATCCCGCGGCGAACACGGCGAGGAAAGCGAGATTGAACTTCACGGTCAACGAGAGGTTCATGGCTGCTCCATGCGAATGGTGTGCAACGGCGTCAACGCCTGGCGGTGCATCGCGCGTCAATGGGCATCGGTGTCGTCCGACTTGGGTTCGTGCTGCGAGTCCGCGCCCGCGTCGGGCGGCGGACGCGCTGGCGGCGGCGCTTGCGCGGCCCTTTTGCGTGGTTCGGCCGATGGGCGTGGCGGCGGGTGCAGAATCGGCCGCCATTCCGGCAACACGTCCAGATGAGCGTCGACCTGCGCGCGGAAGGCTGCTGTTTTCAGGCGCGGAACAAAGCGTTTGACGAACGTGCCACGCTCGCTGACGCTGCTCGTGAGCCAGTCGGAAACGTCGGCATAGTCGACCGCGCGCAGCGGCGCCTGAAGCTCGTGCGTGCCCGCGAGCCGCCCCGCTACGCCGACGAGCGCATCCCGAAAGCCGGGCGGTATGGCGCCGACGAACTCCGCGGACGGCCGGGCTTGCGCGCGCAGCGGCTCGTCCGCATGGCGCTCCAGATACTGGCCCGCGTGCAAGGTTTGCCTGGCCTCTGCGGCCGGCGCGCGAACGGGGGCAATCGCGTCATCACCGGACTCAGCGAAGATCGCGGCGCGTTCAGCGCTGGCCGTCGCGACGACTGACCACCGCCCATTGCTCGCGGGCGTGACGTCAAGCCCGCGAAGTTCGATCAAAAGCGGTGGTTGTGCGGCCGCGCTCGCGCTGCAGCTGGCCTTGAGCCAGCCGCTGAGCATCGTGATACGCACCGGTCCCGCCGCCGCATGTTGCAGCGCCGGCTGCGTTTTGAGCAGCACCTGGGTTTGCGGCCCGAGTGCGATCACGGTGCCTGAACCGTCTTCGAGTTGTGCGGATTTGCCGGCGCCGGTTTCGATGATGTCGTCGTCGCGCAGCTTTGCGCCCTCGCCCGTCCGATACAGCGAAGCGCCGCGGATCACCGTCACCGGACTGTCGGCGTATGCGATCACGATGTCCGCATGGGCGAGCGGCACCGCCGACGCAAACAGCGCCAATGCGCCGCCCGCGCGTGCACGCAGCAAGGCTGACATCAGCATGACGAGGAAACGGCGTTCGGATGGCATCATCGGGGTCCGTGACGACGGTGTCTGCGGTACGTTTATCGCAGACGGTCCGCTTCGTCGAGTGTCTCACTGACAATAGCCGATAAACAACGGATTTCCCCCAATTGCGGCGCGCCGCTTTCAACGAGACTGCGGCGCTTGGTGAGATTCATTCGCGCGATATATTCCGCCGCATTCACACCGGACGCGGACTGCCTCCAAACCGTTGCCGAAACCGCGCGTGAGTCAGGCGATCGCTAGGCGCGCGAGTTCGAAATCAGCTCGCTCACCGAAACCCATTCTTCCGTACCGACGTCGAGCAGACTCGCGAACTGCAAGCCGGTCATCGCGCCCGCGGAAATTCTCGCCGACGAAGGCGCGGCTGGCGATCCTTCGCTCCACCAGATAGCATGTCCCGTCGCCGCGGTCTGTTCGAGCAACGCGGTGAATTCGCCGGCGGATGCGTCATGTACGGCGAGCCGCCACGGCGTCGATGCACGGCCCTCGTTGAACAGGCTCCCGGCTCGCAACGCGGCGTCGAATTCGTCGAGCGTGAATTGCGGCGCCAGTGTCGCCAATGCCAGCGCCACCAGGCGGTCATACGATGCTTGCGCGCTGGCTAGTCGCCCGTGAAGGTCGGCAGCGTCGATGGCCTGAGCAATCGTGAACGGGAAATAGCGCCCCACCCGGTCCACGCCCGGCGTTAGAACGCCCGCCCACGCGCTCGGGCCGTACAGGCCCGCGCCCAGCGCAAAACACCACACAGGGGCATTCAGGTACAACTCGAGCCACTGCGCGCCAAAGCGCTGCCGCGCCAGCAACATGCCTTCCTGCAAGCTCGCGTCCCAACGGGTGACGAACTCGGCCGGCAAGCGCCGCGCGACGAAGTCGCCATGCGTGCGCACCTTGCCGAAGAAACCGGGCCCCGCTGTCAGCTCCCGTGCCAGCTCCGCGCTCATAGCCGGTCCGGACAGCGAAACTGCTCGAGCAAGCCGCGGCGAAACGGATTCACGATGCTGCTGGCGGCGAGTTCGAAGTCCGCGCGCCGGCCGTCCGATTCGAAACTCAGGCGAAAGCGGTCGGGCTGCGCGGTGGGCTGCAGATGCGCGGCGTCCATCAGATGCAGCAGCGCCCACGGGCCATCGGCGCGCGCCGCCGGTGCGCTGCCCGCCGGCGTGAACTCGACATGCGCGTCGCCGGTGCCCTTGCCGCTCGGCCATTGGAACATCATCGATTGCGCCGCGCCGGGTTTGACGACCATTTGCTGCCCGTCGATATCGAGCGTGAACTGGGTGATCGCCGGATCGATATTGAGCGGCTTCACGTCGAAGCGCACCGACACGTCGCGGCCGCCGGCCCGGAAGAACGCATCGCGGATCTGCGCCGCGCGCTGGAACTGGCCGAGCACGTCGACAGGGATGCCGAGCGTATCGGCACCGCTGCGCCAGCGCCATTGTGGTCCCGACATGTCGACCAGCGTGGCCAGGTTCTTCCGGAAGAAATCGTCGATCAGACCGCCCGGGCTCAGCAGCCTGCCAAAATCGTCGGGCGCGACCTCGCGCGTGGACCCGCGCACGAGCGGATAACGGCCGTCGAGCGCCTGCCGGCACAGTTGCGCGACGTTCGCCTGCCATAAGCCGTTCAGGCGCGCTCGTTCTCCGCCAACCATCAGCGACCCCGCCCCACTGGCGACGTTGGTGGCCACCGTCGCGAGCGGTGGCGGAGCCGCCTGCGCGACCAGCTCGAGCTTGTTCAACGCGTCGCCGGGCGGCGCGGCCAAGCCCTGACGGCGCGCCGCGTCCGCGGCCTCCAGATAGCTGGCCGCGTCCTTCAGCGCGGCAAGCTGCGTGTCCAGTGGGATCGCGCCCTGCGCGCCGGGTTTGCCGGCGAGTTCATGCAGCGCCTGGAAATGCGCGTCGACTGGATTCAGTTCGGCCGGCGCGGGCGGCGCCGCGTCTTCCGGCTGATTGCCGAGCGCGCTCTCGAGACGCTTTCTGGCCGCATCGAGCTTGCCGGTCAGCGCGGCAACGCCCTGCTGCGCCGGCGAAGCGCCCGTTTTGCCGTTGCCCAGCGTGGTTTCCTGAGCCGCCGCAAGCATCAGCGAGCGCAACGGCGAGTCGGCCCCCGCGAGCAGATTAGCCACGCGCGCACCCTGGTCCACGCTGTCGAACGGCACCACGTCGATATCGTTGAGCAGCGCATCCCATTGGCGGATGTACTCGTCGTAGTAAAGCCGTGTGATGCCAGCCTTCAGATCCTCGACACCGGTCGGCGTCGACACGGATTCCTGACGACCGAGCACCCAATCGTCCTTCGCGATATCGATCACCGCTTCGTCGCGCAACTGACCGAACTTCTGATAGCCAGCACGGGTGTACGCACCGGAAACACCGCGCGTCAACGGCGCGCCGCTCTTGCGCACGAGCACTAGCGCGGCATTGCGCCCCGCCGCGTTGGCGACGCTGAATTCCTGCGGTGCGCTCTGTTCGAGCTCGCGCTTGACGCGGTTGAACAGACGCTGGGTCAGCGGCATTTTGGCGAGCGTGGCGCGCGCCTGCGCGATCAGATCCTTGTCCAGCGGCAGCGAAGCATCGAAGCGCGCGGGCTGGAACAGCGCGGCAAGGTGGCCGTCGATATCGTTGCGCTGAGCGTCGCTCGCATCGCGCAACGGCCCGCGGCGCCAGTCGACATCCGCCCACAGACGCACCGAGTCGGCGTCGTAATGCACGGAATCGCCCAGCATCAGGTATGCGCGCAAGACTTCATACTGGAAGTCCGGATTGTTCGCGTCGCCGCGGCGCAATTCATCTTCCATGCGGCTGACGACGAGCGGCAGCAGGGTCTGCCGCAACAGCCGCCGATAGCTGGTCTGCGCTTCGAGGCCGAGCTTGTCGCCTTGATAAAGGCCCAGGCGCGACAGCCACGGCACGCTTTTGTCGCGTTCCGCATAACCGCCTGGAAGGTCGCGCGCGGCATTGAGCAGCGGCAACAGCGCAAGCGGGTTGTCGCCGGGCTGCGTCGTCTGCGCGAGCTTCTGTAGCTCCGCGACATGGCGTTGAACCTCGGCGACATAAGCGCGGTTGCGTTGATAACTGACGAAGAACAGAACCAGCGCCAGCACGGTGACAGCGCCGATCGCCGCGAGCGCGGCGCGCTGGAACCACGCGCGGCGCCGCTCCAGTTTTTGGTTCACGCCGGCGAGCCCGGCTTCCTCGAAAATCACGCCGCGCAGCAGCCGCGTGATGAAATACGCGCGCCCGCTCGCCGGGTCCGGCACGACCACCTGTTGCTGCAAGCCGAGCGCGGAGGCGACCGCGCTCATCACGCGATCGATCGGCCGGCCCTGCTGGGTGCCGCTGGTGAAATACACGCCCCGCAGCAATGCGGACTGCTCGAAGCGGGAGGTACTAAAGGTTTCGTCGAGAAAGCCTTTCAGCACCGCTTGCAGACCGGCGAACTGCTGCGGAAATCCATACACGAGCGCGCGCCGCCGCACATCGGTCTCGCGCTGCATGCGGTTCAGCACGCGGGCTTGCAACTGCTTTTCCAATGCGTCGAATTCGGCGGGAAAGGCAGCCAGTGCGTCGTCCGGCGAGCCTTGGCCGGTGAACGGAAACGTCACACCCCACACCTGTTCACGTTCGTCGCGGCCAAGATCGTCGAAGAATTCGACGAAACCTGAGAGAAGATCGCACTGGGTCACGATCACGTAGACCGGGAAGCGCATGCCAAGCTGGCCGTACAGCTCCTTGAGCCGTTCGCGCACGGCTTGCGCCTGCTGCGCGCGTTGCAGGTCGGACAGTTGCAGCAGGTCACGCGTCGACAACGCGACGATCACGCCATTCAGCGGCCGGCGCGGACGATACTTGCGCAGCAGTCGCAGGAAGCCGGCCCACGCGGCCTGATCGGCTTCGGCGAAACTATCCTGGGTGGTGAAGCGGCCCGCGGTATCGAGCAGCACCGCATCGTCGGTGAACCACCAGTCGCAATTGCGTGTGCCGCCCACGCCGCCGATCGACTGTCTGCCGAGCCGGTCGGCCAGCGGAAACTTGAGCCCGGAGTTCAACAGCGCAGTGGTCTTGCCCGTACCGGGCGCGCCGACGAACATGTACCACGGCAACTGATAGACATACTGGCTGCCGAAACGGCCCTTGACCCGCGCGCTGCGCAACGTCGCCATCGCAGCTTCGAAACGCTGTTTCAACGCGGCGATGTCGGCCTCGGATTCTTTCTTGCCGGGCGCGGGCTCGGCCGGTCCTTCTCCGACCACGCGGGTGAATCTGATGTTGGCGACGCGCACCGCGATCCAGCGCGCGAGCCAGTACAGCGCCCATACCAGCAGCAACACGATGATCACGGTCGTGCGGCTGCCGGCGCTTTCGAGCGGCTCATGGCCCGCGTACGCGACGAGCGGCCCCTCGACCCACACGATCAGCGACAGTGCGAGCACGCCGAGCAACGACAGCACGATCGTTTTTCGCAGCCAGCCAAACATTTTCATCACCGGCTCCCCTCTGCCACCCGCCACGAATCCGTCACCGAGATGTTCACGATGCCGCTCCCGGCGCCAGCACCGTGATATCGACGCGGCGGTTACGTGCGCGATTCGCGGCGCTGTCGTTGGGAGCGATCGGCTCGGCATCGCCGCGCCCCTCGGCGCTGAAACGGCCGGGGCTGCCGACCCGGGCCGCGAGCAGGTCGCGCACCGCTTCGGCGCGCGCCTGCGACAGATGCCAGTTCGACGGGAAGCGGGCGGACAGGACTCGCTGGTTATCGGTATGGCCGGCGACCACCACATTGCCCGGCACTTCCTTCAACGCGTCGCCGATACGCTGCACGAGCGGCACGAAACCCGCGGCCAGCTCAGCACTGCCCGACGCGAACAGGCCGTCGCCATTGATCGTGACGACGGTCCGATCGGGCAACTCCGAGACCTGCACGAGACCGCGGGCGATTTCAGGCGCGAGGAACTGCGACAGCTTCGGTGCGGGTTTGGGCGCCCCCGCCAGTTTCGACGCGAGCGCGGGAGCCGGCGCAACCCGGATGCCGTGCAGCGCTTCGAACACGCGGTCGGACATATCGTTGAGTCTGAAGCTCAACACCAGATGAACGACCACCAGCACGACGCACGCGAGCGCCGCGGCCACCCACAACGGCAGGAGTTGCAATAACGGCTTGCGCTCGACCTTGACCGGCAGCCAGTGCGGCGACAGATCGCGTTCGGCCGCGCCGCGCTGGCCGCGAATCATCTGTTCGAGGCGTTCGCGGATCGTGTCGAGCTGCGTGCGGCCACCGTCGATCAGACGGTAGCGTCCTTCGAAGCCGAGACTGAGCACCACGTAGAGCAATTCGAGCACGTCGAGGTTGCCCGCGGGGTTCTGCGCGAGACGCTGCAGGATCAGGAAAAACCGCTCACCTCCCGAAGCCTCGTTATGGAACGTCACCAGCAGGCTGCGACTGCCCCACAAGCCCGCGCCCCACGGCGTGCTGGCGATCGCTTCATCAAGGAAGGTGCACAGGCAGTAGCGCGAAGCGCCCAGCTTTTCGTCATCGATGCCGTTGGCGCGGCCTTGCGCCTCGAAGCTGCGCACCATCTGCATCAACTGATTGCGCAGATCTTCGACATTCGGATGGGTCGGCAACTGCCGCAACGGCAGCGCCAGTTCGATCAGCGGATTGGCCGCGCGCAACAGCGGATTGAGACCGCCGTCCGCGCGCAGCATCGGCACGGGCGTCGCCGCGGCCGTCGTGAATGCCGCCCGCGCGCCGCCGGGTGTCGGAATCAGAATCGTCGCGCCGGGATCGTCGGCGGCACCACGCAGTTCGTCAGGGCTCACGATGAACTTCCTCAATCAATGCATCAGCGGCGAATGGCCCAGAACTCCATCGTCAGCCCGGGAAAGTCACCGGCGACGTGCAGCGCCATGCCGGCCGAACTCGGGAACTGCTTCCACAGTTCGTTGCCGCGATCGAGTTCGAAGTAGGTGAAGCCCGCATGAAACGGCAACTGCCGGGGCGCCACGGGCAACGCGCGCAGGCCGACGCCCGGCAATTGCAGATTGACGAGATCTCGAATGCGTTCGATCGGTCCGATCTTCACCTGCGGCGCGAAGCCGGTCAGGATGTGCTCGGCCGGCATCTGCGCACGCACCGCGAGCACGAAGCTGGCGCCGGCAAACAGCGTCTTGTCCGGCACGATCGCCACGCGCACGCCGAACTTGCGCTCTTCGAGCGGGATCGCCACCGCGTGCGGGTCCATCACCGTGCTCAGCGACGCGCGAATATCGTCGATCACCGGCGCGAAGGTCTCGCGCAACGCTTCATGGCGATAGACCGGATACGCCGGCGGGCGCTTCGAGGCCTGACTGAAGGTCGCGAGCTCGCCGGCCAGTTGCACCGCCACCTGGTAGAGCGCTTCGGGATGCAGACCCGTCATCGTCGATAAATGCGCGGCCAATGGTTCGTTCCGGTTGATCAGTTGCAGCAACAGGAAGTCGGCCACCTCCGCGACCCCCGTCACGCCCGGCTGCGCAAGGCGTGCGGCCAGTGCTTCGCCGCGTTGGTGCAGCAGGCCCACGAGGTCGTCGACGAATGCCGCGAGTCGGCGCGCGACCCGATAGTCGAGACACGGCGGGCTGTAGTCGTGTTCGAGCACGACACGGTTGTCGGGCAGACGCTCGAGCACGCGCGCGACGCCGAGCGTCGCGTACGCATTCGCCACGTCGGCCGCGAGCGCGAGGCGCACGCGCAGTTTGCCGATCTGCAGCAGCGCCGCGCCCGCATTCGGATCGTTGCTGTCGCTCACGTCCAATTCGGCGATACGGTGTCGCGCGAAGTTTTCCTCGCTCGCTTCGTTGCCGGTTTCGGCGACACCCGGCCTGCGCACCGGCAACGCTAATTGGACCAGCATGTTGCGCGTGCTTTCGGGAATCTCGAGCGGCTCGGGCAGGTCATCGTCGACGGGCAGATCGAAGGGCGTGCCATCCGGCATCACGCCGGCGCATGACAGCAGCGCGAGCTTGCCGAGCTTGAGCAGCGACTCGTCGATTTCCAGCGCGGTGAAGCCCCAACTGTACGGACGCAGGCCGGCAGCGCGCGTCTCCAATTGCCGCTGCAGATAGCGGTCATGCTGCTGCAAGTGCTGGGGCTGAAGAAACATCCCCTCCGACCAGATGACTTTGCTGTTCCAGGACATGTTGTCTCGTTCAAAAGTATCTAGTTGGGATCGACGGGATGCTTCGGCTCACGGCCGCGAGCCGCGCGCAGTGCCTCGATCTGAGCCTCGTACGCGTCATTGAACGCCTGACCGAAGAGCTTCTGGAAGTCGTCGCCGGCTTCGCGCGTGACGGCACCGTGCAAGTCGACGAACAGGTCCCACAGCTTCGCCTTGCGATTGGACAGCATTTTTTCGAGCGCACCGGGGTCTTTCAACCCGGCTTCGATCGACGCGGGATCGAAGCGGCCCAGCACCTGCGCGAGCGCCGCGCGCATGCCGGCGAGCACCGCGAGCTCATGCGCGTCGATATCGTCGAACGCGCGCCTGAGCGCCTCGCCGGGCGGCAGATAGCCCGCCGAACGGCCGGTCAGCATCTGCGCGAGCGCACTGTCGACGTCCGGGAAAAATTTGAGCGGATTGTTGTCGCGCGCGACGATCATCGTCGTGTCGAGGCGCGCTTCGCGTTTGGTCATCGAGCGTGCGCGCAGCACGCCCATCGTGCCGCGCAGCGCTTCGCGCAGCATCGCGCCGACGAGCCGCGCGAACTCCGGCTCGGGCAGGTTAGGCGCACGCGACGGGTCGAGGCCGAGGCCTTCGAGCAGTGCTTGCAAGGTGGCGGCGCTCTGGCGCGCTGCCGTGGCGGCAGCGCGACGAAACGGGGGCGTCTCTTCGATTCCCGGTGGCGCGGAAGCGGGCGCTGTGAGCGGCGCAGGCTGCGGATCGGGCGGCAACACTGGCTGTGCGGGCGGAGAGGGGTCCGGTATCACCGTAGGCATCGCGGCAGGCATCGCGAGCCGTGCGCTGGCGGCTTGCGGCACGATCACCGGCACGACCGGCACCGCAGGCACCACCGAGCCCGCAGGCGCCGATGACGCGGACGGCGTCGACGGCGTTCCGAACAGATCATCGAACGGCGTCACCGCGGCACCTGCCGCGCCGGGATCGAGCAATCCCGGGGGCAAGCCGGTCGGGCCGCCCATAGGCGCGGTCGCCGGGGCAGGCTCGCTGGACCATTCCGCCATCTCGTGCGGAGGATGCGGTGGGCCAGGCGATGCGTTGCCCGCCTGCGCAGGCGTTTCCCACTGCGCCAACGCATCCGCGAGCGGATCGTAGTCGGCCGGAATGCCGCCCGTGTGCGTTGCCGGCCTGCCGGGATCGTGCCGAGGCGTTGGCGGCACCGCAAACGCCTGCAACTCCGGCGACACATGATCGCTCTGCGAACCTGCAAAGCCCGGCCGCGAGGAAATTCGCTGCGCTTCACCGAAGCCCGGCTGGCCGAGCGGGTCGAGCGCACCGATTCGCAGCACGTCGCGTTGCGAATCGGCCGGCAGCGGACCACCGAGCACCTGCGCGGCACTGAGCGGATCACGGCCGCCCATGGGACTGTGCACGCCCGCCGTCTGCTCGCCGATCGATACCTCGATCAGATACGGACCGATCCGCAGACGGTCGCCATCCGCGAGTCTCGCCTCGCGCGTGCCGCCGAGCGCGCGCTGATTCAACACGCTGGGATTGCCGCCCAGATCGCACAGCAGATAATCGCCGCCGCGGAATTCGACGCGCGCGTGAACGCGCGAGATCGCGCGCTGTTGATCGGGTAGCGCGAGCGTGCAGTCGTTGGCCCGGCCAATCGTGCCGCCGGCGGGGCCGAACGCGATCGCGATCGGCTCGGCGAGCGTCTCGTCGTTGAATCGCACAACCCGCAGCGAAAGAATCGGATAGTTCACTTGGCTCACCACGACCGGTCAGATGCATCACTCACGATTTGATTTTCCTGGTTCCGTCGTCGGCGTCTTTGGGCGCGCTCGGCGCGCTCGGCGACGAGCCGCTGCCGGAGCCCGCCGCGCCGCCCGAATTGAGCAGGATCGGTGCGCCCGACACCGCCACGCTCTCCGGGCCGACGACCACGAACGCGCCGCCCGCCTTCAGCGTAATGCTCGCGCCGGCTTCGATCACGATGTTCATGCCCGCCTTGATATGGACGTTCATGCCGGCGTCGATCGCATAGTCCGTCCCGACTTTCTCGTGCAGCTTCTGCCCGACCTTCAGCGATGCATTGCCATCGACCTGCGCGTTCTGGTCGCCCGTGACCGCGTCGTGGCGTGCGCCGGTGATCGCCACGAACTCGTTGCCGCTCACTTTCAGATGCCGATCGTTGCCGACATTGCTCAGCATGTCGTTCTTCACCCACGTCTCGTGGTCCCGCTCGGCGTGGAAGAACAATTGCTCGCCGCCTCGGTCGTCGTCGAAACGCATTTCATTGAAGCCGCCGCCGCCTTTGGTCGAATTGCTTTTCAGCGTCGTGAGCGACTGATTCGCCGGCAATTCGTACGGCGGCATCGTGGTCGCGTTGTACACGCAACCGGTCACGAGCGGCCGGTTCGGATCGCCCTCGACGAACTCGACGATCACCTCCTGACCGATCCGCGGCACGAACAGGGCGCCCCAGCGTTTGCCGGCCCAGCTCTGCGACACCCGCACCCAGCACCGCCTCGCGCGGGCCTCGGCATCGGCCGGCGGGGAGAACTGCTCCCAATGAAACTGCACCTTGATGCGGCCATATTTATCCGTGAGGATTTCTTCGCCGTCCGGGCCGACCACCATCGCCGTCTGCGGGCCCGCCACGGCCGGCTGGGGCGTGAGCCGCTCCGAGCGGAAGTGATTTTCCTTGCGCAGCGCCGTGAACGCGCAATCGAAAAACGCCAGCGAAGTATCGTGGCGCACCGTGGATACATAGACATCTGAATTGATTTCGTACGCAGCGCTGACCACGAGATAATCGTGGTTCTGAGCGTCACACGCGTGATGTTCGAGCTTGAACTGACCGCCCGGCCAGATGCCGCGCGCGCTCGATCGACCCGAAATGCTGTCGTAGCGCGCCTGACGGATCTCGACACCGACCTTCGCATACCGGTCGCCATCGCTGGACTGAACGTGGCCGCTCAGATGTTCC
>NZ_DASXHN010000043.1:0-6020 GCF_036488505.1 Paraburkholderia sp.
ACCCGGAGGGACCGGCGGTGTGCGGTCGAGTATTGTACGCGACCGCGCACCGCCGGTTATGCGACCGGTCGCCGGCGTGAGCGGCTCACTCGTAAGCGTCGCCGATGATTTCGTCGATCCGCTGCTTGATCTCTGGGGTGATGCGCTCGGCCACCTCGGCGGACTTCATGTTCTCGCCGATCTGCTCGACTCGCGACGCGCCCGTGATTACCGTGCTGACGTTCGGATTTTTCAGAATCCACGCGATCGCGAGCTGACCGATCGTGCAGCCGAGCTCGTCGGCGAGCGTGCCCAGCTGGCCGACCACGTTGTTGCGTGCCGGGTCGGTGAGTGCCTTGCGCAGCCAGTCATAGCCCTGCAGCTGCGCGCGGCTGTCGGCGGGCACGCCGTCGCGATACTTGCCGGTGAGCAGGCCCGATGCGAGCGGACTCCACGTGGTCAGGCCAAGACCGATGTCCTCGTAAAGCCGCTTGTATTCGTGCTCGACGCGCTTGCGGTGGAACAGGTTGTATTGCGGCTGTTCCATGACCGGCTTGTGAAGATGATGCCGTTCGGCGATTTCGTAAGCGGCGCGAATTTCATCGGCGCTCCACTCGGACGTGCCCCAGTACAGCGCCTTGCCACGAGAGATCATGTCGCTCATCGCCCACACAGTTTCTTCGACCGGCGTGTTGGGGTCGGGACGATGACAGAACACGAGATCGACATAATCGAGTTGCAGACGCTTCAACGAGCCGTCGATCGCGTTCAGCAGGTACTTGCGATTGAGCGTGTAGTGCTGGTTCGGCGCTTCCGTGAGCCCCCAGAAGAACTTCGTTGAGACGACGTAGCTCACGCGCGGCCACGCCAGTTCCTTCAATGCGTGGCCCATGATTTCCTCGGATTTGCCGCCGGCGTACACCTCAGCGTTGTCGAAGAAATTGACGCCGGCGTCGCGTGCCGCGGCAAGCGATTCGCGCGCGGCGCGATGATCCACCTGGTTGCCGTACGTAACCCACGAGCCGATGGACAGTTCGCTGACTTGCAGGCCGGAGCGGCCCAGACGTCGATAGTTCATGCATGTCTCCTTGTTGGTGATGCCACGGGGATCGAACCGGAAACGCCCAGTTTAAAGAGATATGGCGCCGCGTGCGTTTTACCTATGCCCGCCACGGCGTTCATGCACAATAGCAAGGTTGGCCGCCGAGCCGTATCCGCCGAACGGTCTATGACCTTTGGCCGACTTCACGCCGCGCGCGGTCTTGTGGTCTCATTGGTCACCCACTGCATGGAGGTTCTGGATGTCGTCTCTTAACACGGATCTGAACGGTAAAGTCGCCGTCGTCACTGGCGCCGCAAGCGGCATCGGCAAGCAGATCGCGTTGACTCTTTCCGCGGCGGGCGCGGCGGTTGCCATCGCCGATCTCAACCATGACGGCGCGAACGGCGTGGCCGAGGAAATCACAAAGCGTGGCGGCAGGGCAATCGGCGTCGCGATGGATGTGACGAATGAAGACGCGGTGAACCAGGGGATCGACAAGGTCGCCGCGGAGTTCGGCTCGATCGACATCCTTATTTCCAACGCCGGCATTCAGATCGTCAATCCGATCGAAAACTATTCGTTTTCGGACTGGAAGAAGATGCAGGCCATTCACGTGGATGGCGCCTTTCTGACCACCAAGGCCGCGCTTAAGCACATGTATAAGGACGATCGCGGTGGCATCGTGATCTACATGGGCTCGGTCCATTCGCACGAGGCCTCACCGCTGAAATCCGCTTACGTGACGGCCAAGCACGCTCTGCTCGGTCTTGCGCGCGTGCTCGCCAAGGAGGGCGCGAAGCACAACGTGCGCTCGCATGTCGTGTGTCCGGGGTTCGTGCGCACGCCGCTCGTCGACAAACAGATTCCCGAACAGTCGAAGGAACTCGGCATCAGCGAGGAAGAAGTAGTCAAGCGCGTGATGCTGGGCGGCACGGTCGACGGCATATTCACGACGGTCGAAGACGTCGCACAGACGGTGCTGTTCCTGTCCACTTTCCCGACGGCTGCGCTGACGGGCCAGTCCTTCGTGGTGAGCCACGGCTGGTATATGCAATAAGGAGAGTGCCTGTGGCGCAACGCAATCTGAAGCGGGCGCGCGTCGGCGTGTCCGGTGACGGGGAGGGCGCCGGTCCGGCGCCCGCTGTGAACCCGCGCCGGCCTCTGCGGTTGCCCAACTATCAAACCATCGCGCTGATGCTGCAAGGCGGTGGCGCGCTGGGCGCCTATCAGGCTGGCGTGTTTCAAGGGCTCTACGAATCCGGCATCGAACCGAACTGGCTCGCGGGAATTTCGATTGGCGCGCTGAATACGGCGATCATCGCGGGCAATCCGCCGGAAAAGCGCGTCGAGCGTCTGATGCAATTCTGGGAGACGATCTGCCAGCCGGCGTTCGGGCCGCCGTTGCCCGCTTTCGTCGAACACGCGCTATTCAACTCAAGTGAAGCGGTGCGCAAGGCCTTCACCGCGACGCAGGCAATGAGTGCGCTGGTCGAAGGGCAGCGAGGGTTTTTTGTGCCACGTTTTCCGCCGCCGCTGCCAACCGTGTCGGGGCCGCCGCAAATGGCAAGCTATTACGACACCACGCCGCTTAAGGCCACGCTCGAATCGCTCTGCGATTTCGACCGGATCAATTCGGGCGAGATCCGCGTGTCGGTCGGTGCGGTCAATTGCGGTACCGGTAATTTCGCCTATTTCGACAATACGCAGACGACGCTGAAGCCGGAGCATTTCATGGCGTCGGGCGCGCTGCCGCCCGGCTTCGCGGCAGTCGAGATCGACGGGCAGTATTACTGGGACGGCGGCCTGATGTCGAACACGCCGCTCTATGAGGTGATCCAGTCCACGCCGCGCCGCGATACGCTCGGTTTCCAGGTCGACCTATGGAGTGCGATCGGGCCGGTGCCGGACAACATCACCGACGTGCAGGGCCGCATGAAAGACGTCCAGTATTCGAGCCGCACGCGCCTCGTTACCGACATGCTGCAGCGCTCGCAGCGGTTCCGGCACGTGCTGCGCGAAGTATTGGACCGCGTGCCTCCCGATCAGCGCGACGACCCGTGGTGCAAACTGGCCGAAGAGCTGTCGTGCTCGAAGCGCTACAACGTGATCCACCTGATCTACCGGCACAAGGAATACGAAGGGCACTACAAAGACTTTCAGTTCGGGCTGTCGACAATGCGAGAGCATTGGCAAAGCGGTTTAGAAGATATCCGCCATTCGTTGCAGCAGCCTCACTGGCTCGATATGCCGGACAACGACGCGGGCTTTGTCACGCACGATATCCATCGCCATTCGCGTTGAATCTGCGCGGCAATTTCGTTGCGCGCTCGCAAGGCGGTCATTGAGCTCTTGCAACTGAAAGACACCGAGTCTTTAGTCGCAGAGCCTGCCGATCGGGCAATAAAAAACGGCGCCCTTCTCACAAGAAAAGGCGCCGCTTCACAGGGGGTTGCAGCTTGAAACCCGCTATACAGCGCGGACAATTTCCGCGCCGCGAAGTGATTTACTTCAGCACATGCGCAATCGCGTTAGCCACCACGTCGAGATTGCGCGTATTGAGCGCGGCCACGCAGATGCGGCCCGTGCTCACCGCGTAAATGCCGAACTCTTCGCCCAGACGGTCCACTTGCGGCGCCGTCAGACCCGAGTACGAGAACATCCCGCGCTGTGCATTGACGAAGCCGAAGTCGCGATCGACACCGCTTGCCTTCAGGCGCTCGACCAGACCATTGCGCATTGCGCGGATGCGATCGCGCATTTCGCCCAGTTCCGCTTCCCACGTCGCGCGCAGCTCCGGCGACGCGAGCACCGCCGCGACGACCGAACCGCCGTGCGTCGGCGGGTTCGAATAGTTCGTGCGGATCACGCGCTTTAGTTGCGACAACACACGCGCCGATTCTTCCTTGCTCGACGTGATGATCGACAGTGCACCGACGCGCTCGCCATAGAGCGAGAACGACTTCGAAAACGACGACGACACGAACACGTTCAGTTCCTGTGCCGCGAACAGACGCACGGCTGCCGCGTCCGCATCGATGTTGTCGCCGAAGCCCTGGTACGCGATGTCGAGGAACGGCACGAGGTTGCGCGCCTTGACGACTTCGACCACCTGCTTCCACTGCTCGACGCTGAGATCGACCCCGGTCGGATTGTGGCAGCACGCGTGCAGTACGACGACCGTGCCTGCCGCGTAGCTGTTCAGCGCGGCCAGCATGCCGTCGAAGTTCACACCGTGCGTGTGCGCGTCATAGTAGGGATACGACTCGACGGTGAAGCCGGCGCCTTCGAACAGCGCGCGGTGGTTTTCCCAGCTCGGATCGCTGATCGCGACCTTGCTGTTCGGATTCACGCGCTTCAGGAAGTCCGCGCCGATCTTCAGTGCGCCCGTGCCGCCCAGCGCCTGTGCGGTGACGACGCGGCCGGCCGCGATCAGCGGCGAGTCGTTGCCGAGCAGCAGCTTTTGCACAGCCGCATCGTAAGCGGCGATGCCTTCGATCGGCAGATAGCCGCGCGGCAGCGCGGCGTCGACACGAGCCCTTTCCGCATCGCGTACGGCGCGCAGCAGCGGAATCTTGCCTTCTTCATTGAAGTACACGCCAACGCCGAGGTTGACCTTGGTAGTGCGCGTGTCGGCGTTGAAGGCTTCGTTCAGGCCCAGAATCGGGTCGCGGGGAGCAAGTTCGACGGCGGAGAACAGAGACATGATGGATGGGCAGCAGTTGTGAAAGAGGGCGGCTTCGCGCGCGAGGCGGCCTGGCCTGCGCTGTCGGCGGTGTTTTGGAGTTCGACGTGAGGCTGGCGGAACGCGAAAACGGGGACCGGCTTCAGGTGGCGGCGGGCGAGCGCAACGTCGCATTGTAACGAATCCGGACGCGGTTTTTGGACGAGGCAGGGCATTTATTTGCTTGAAAAACAGGCATTCCGCGGGCATCTGCGGGGGTGAGAAATCGGGCTCGCCCAGCTTCGACGAAGGCACGTCCCGGACCGGACACCGGCGGCATGCTGCTCCCACTCGTCGAAACAAGTGGCGCGCAGCACACGGTCAGCCACCGGCGGGAGGCGCCGCACGCTTCGCCCAAAGAGCGATGACATGCCAACGCCAAAGTCAACGCCAACGCCAACGCCAACGCCCGTTCCAAGTCTGCGCAAGCCCGTGAGATCGTCGCTTTGCTCAACCCGTTAGAATGATTCTTTGCCCAAGGCCCGGCCGCACCCATGTCCGAACACCCTCTGACTGAAACCGACGAAACGCTCGACGAATCCCGATTCGTCGCGTTCGAAGGCTCGCCATTCGAGCTTTACCAGCCCTATCCACCTGCCGGCGACCAACCGACGGCCATCGACACGCTCGTCGAGGGCGTCGAGGACGGCCTCGCATTCCAGACGCTGCTCGGCGTGACCGGCTCCGGCAAGACTTTCACGATGGCCAACACGATCGCGCGGCTCGGTCGCCCGGCGATCGTGTTCGCGCCGAACAAGACGCTCGCCGCGCAGCTGTACTCGGAATTCCGCGAGTTCTTCCCGCGCAACGCAGTCGAGTATTTCGTCTCGTACTACGACTACTACCAGCCGGAAGCGTATGTGCCGCAGCGCGACCTGTTCATCGAGAAAGACTCGTCGATCAACGAGCATATCGAGCAGATGCGGCTCTCGGCTACGAAGAGTCTGATGGAACGGCGCGACGTGGTGATCGTGGCGACGGTGTCGGCGATTTACGGTATCGGTAACCCGTCCGAATATCATCAGATGATTCTGACGCTGCGCACCGGCGACAAGATTGGTCAACGCGACATCATCGCGCGGCTGATCGCCATGCAGTACAACCGCAACGACGTCTCGTTCGAGCGCGGGACGTTCCGCGTGCGCGGCGACACCGTCGAGATCTTTCCGGCGTATGAGGAGCAGGGCGTGCGCGTGGAGATGTGGGGGAACGAGATCGAGCGGATCTCCAAGATCAACACCCTCACCGGCGAGACGATCGCCAACCTCGAACGCGCGG
>NZ_DASXHN010000146.1:0-9375 GCF_036488505.1 Paraburkholderia sp.
GCCGAAACCGGCGCGCGCCGGTTTCGGCAGAGGTTTTATGCGCTGGACGAAGCGGGCCTGATTCCCGGATCGGAGTTGAATCATGTCACTCGAATTGCTGAAAACGAGTTTCTCGATCCTGCTGCAGGGTCTGCTGACGACGCTGTTGCTGTCTATCGCGGCCATCGTGGGCAGCACGCTGATCGGCCTGTTCGCCGCGGTGCTGCGCTCGTTCGGGCCGTGGGGCACGGACCGCATTGCGAAGCTCTATACGGAGCTGTTTCGCGGCACGCCGGTGTTGATCACGCTGATGTTCATCTACTTCGGCGTGTCGTACTTCGGTTATGCGATCGACGTGTTCGCCGCCGGCGTCATTGGCTTGAGCGTGTACCAGGGCGCGTACATCGCCGAAATCTTCCGCTCGGGGATCGAATCGGTAGCCAAGGGCCAATGGGAGGTATCGCAAATCCTCGGCCTCACGCGGGCTCAGGCGTTCTCGTTCGTGGTGCTGCCGCAGACCGGCAAGATCGTGCTGCCGCCGCTCGTGGGCCAGTATCTGTCGTTGATCAAGGATACGTCCATCGTCAGCATGATCGGCATGTCCGAGTTGATGCACGGCGGCCAGGCGATCGTCGACCGGATCGGCAAGCCCGTGGAGATCTACGGGCTCGTCGCAGTCATTTACTTCGTCGTGTGCTTCCCGCTCTCGCAATGGGTACGCCACCATGACCGCAGGAGATTGTCGTGAGTAACCCAAGCAAGGCCAGGCCCATCATTTCGCTGACGGGTGTCAGCAAAGCATTCGGCTCGACCCGCGTGTTGAACGAAATCAATCTCGAAGTCCGCTCGGGTGAAGTGCTGGTGCTCATTGGCGCATCGGGCTCGGGCAAGAGCACCGTGCTGCGAATCATGGCCGGACTGGAAACCACCGATTCCGGCGAGGTCTGGGTCAACCAGGTGCCGTTGCATGATCCGCGCCGGGCTCGCGAGATTCGCGGCCACGTCGGCATGGTCTTCCAGCAGTTCAATCTGTTTCCGCACAAGACCGCGCTCGGCAATGTGACGCTCGCGCTGATCAAGGCGCGCCGCATGAGTCCTGCCGACGCGCGCAAGCGCGCGATGGAGGCGCTCGATCGCGTTGGGCTCGTGGATCGCGCGGAACACTATCCGAGCCAGCTATCCGGCGGCCAGCAGCAGCGCGTGGCGATTGCGCGAGCGCTCGCCGTCGAGCCCGGCATCATGTTCTTCGACGAGGCGACGTCGGCGCTCGACCCGGAACTGGTCGGCGAAGTCACCGAGGTGATGCGCGGACTCGCGCACGACGGCATGACGATGGTCGTCGTCACGCATGAAATGGGTTTTGCGCGCAAGACCGCCGATCGGGTCGTGTTCATGGACAAAGGCGTGATCGCCGAGCAGGGCGATCCGGAACAGATCTTCGTCAATCCCGCGAACGACCGCACCCGGCAGTTTCTGCACAGAGTGCTCGACCATTGACGAAACCGGGCTGAAAGTCGCTTTCCCGAGCCTGCCGCGCGATAAACTCACGCCGCTTGAAGGGCAACCGGTCGGATCAACGCTTTACGGAGTGAATGCATGGGTGTTACAGAATCGTCACGGGCAAGAGGCGTGGATCGCGTCATCGCGATTTTCAGGCAACTGCATATCGCCCAACGCCCGCTGACGATGCGCGAGTTGATCGAGGCAACCGGGGCGCCGCGTTCGAGCATCTACGAACTGGTGGCGATTCTCGCGGAGGTGGGCTGGCTCGAGACGGCCGCGGATGGCAGCGTGTTCTTCGGGCGCGAGATGCACTACTACGGCTCCGACTATGCAACCCATAACGATCTGATCAGCCGCGCGCATCAGTCGATTCTGGCATTGGTGAGGAAGTACGACGAGACCACGCAGCTATGCATGCTGGAAGGCAACAAGTACACGGTGGTGTTATCGGAGAACAGTGCCAGGCCCTTCAACATCACTTCAGACATCGGCGTGCGCGTGCCGATTCCATGGACCGCGACGGGGCGTTTGCTACTGGGCCATCTGAACGCCGACGATATTCGCGCGCTGATTCCGCCCGAAGACTTCATCGTCGACAACGGCGTGAGTATCGAGTTCGACGAATTCGTGAAGGACGTGCAGGCCGCGAAAGAACAGGGTTACTGCTGCACCGAAGGACTGTCGAATGCGTTCAGGCTGTGTATGGCCGCGCCGATCCGCGATCGCGCGGGGCTGCCGATAGCCGCGCTGTGTTTCATGACCGGCCGCGACACGAGTCCGGACCGGCGGGCCGCGATGCTCGACGATCTTTTGCAGTCCGCGAAGGCGCTCTCACATCGATAGCGGGTTGCGTTCGAAGCGGCCGAGCCGTTGCGCGATTCAGCGGTCCGCCGGCCGCGCGTCAAAGCGTCGGCAACAATTCCGGCGGATGTGACTTCAGCGTTTGCCGCGCTTCGCGAAATTCCGGAAAAATCGATTCGACGGTCTGCCAGAAGCGCGGACTGTGATTCATCTCGCGCAAATGCGAAAGCTCGTGCGCGACGACGTAATCGATGATCGACAGCGGGAAATGAATCAACCGCCAGTTCAGGCGGATCTTGCCGTCGCTCGAACAACTGCCCCAGCGCGTTGCCGCCGAAGACAGCGCATACGCGCGATAGTCGACACCCAGCTTCTGCGCGTACATCGTCAGACGCTCACCGAACAGACGCTTGGCTTCGCCTTGCAGCCAGCCTTGCACACGGTCCTTGATCTGCTGCGGATCGGCGTGCAGCGGTAGCGGCAATCGCAGCGCGGAGTGCTCGGCACTGAACGTCAGCACGCCTTGCGGCGCGCCTAGCGTGACGCGCACAGGCTGACCGAGATAGGGCACCTCGGCGCCATCCTTCCAGTCGACCGTCGGCAACGCGCGTTGTTCGACGCGCGTTTGCCATTCGATCAGCTTCGCGAAAATCCAGCGCTGTTTTTCGGTGATCGCCGTTTCGATGTCGGCGAGCGTGACCCAGCGCGGCGCGGTGATCGTGAGCCCGGTGCTATCGATTGCAAAGCCGATCGAGCGGCGCGCCGAACGCTTGAGCGCGTAGTGCAGCGTGCGCGAACCGATGGCCAGCTTGCGCAGCTTGCTGCCGTCCGGCGCGAGCGGTGCGGCGGGCGGCAACGCCAGCGAGGAATCCGCTGAGCCCGGCAGGGAGCCGGGCGCGGCAGGTGAAGGAGACGACGACGTCGACCCCGGCTCGGCGAAGAGCGGGAGATCGAGTTGCCGGTTTTCGAGCGCCGCGGCGGGCTGCGGCGTAGGAGACTTCTGCATCGGCTTGGCTTCGCGCAATATGCCGCGAGGGCGTGGCGCGTCAGATAGGAGCGGCGGCGGAATCGTCTGCCGCCGTGCGGTAAGCAGTGGGATCGATGCGGCGCATTTCGGCTTCGATCCACCTTTCGACGCGCGTGTTAACTTCGTCGGGCGTGAGCCCCGTCGTGTCGATTGGCTTGCCGATCGACACTGTGACTATACCCGGATATTTCGTGAACGAGTTGCGCGGCCACACCCGGCCCGCGTTGTGCGCGATCGGCACGACCGGCGCGCCAGTCGCGATCGCGAAACGCGGGCCGCCGGTCTTGTATTTGCCCTGCTTGCCGGTCGGCGTGCGCGTGCCCTCGGGAAACATGATTACCCAAGCGCCCTCGGCCATGCGCGCCTTACCCTGGTTGATCACCGATTCGAACGCGTACTTGCCGTCCTTGCGGTTGATGTGGACCATCTTCAGCATGCCGAGCGCCCAGCCGAAGAACGGCACGTATAGCAGTTCTCGCTTGAACACGTAGCACAGCGGGCGCGGCATGATCGCCGGAAACGCGAGCGTTTCCCATGCCGACTGATGCTTCGACAGCAGCACCGCCGGGCCATCGGGCAGGTTCTCGAAGCCCTCGATGCGATAGCGGATGCCGTTCAGGAAGCGCACCGCCCACAGCGTGATACGGCACCAGCCGGCCGCCATCCAGTAGCGGTTTTCCGCGCGCAGGAACGGAAACGCGATGAAGCACGCCGTCGCGTACGGCACCGTCATCAGCACGAAATAGATCAGCAGCAGCAGGGAGCGGAAAAAGCGCATCGGCGTGGTCGGTGAGTGTGTGGAATGCGCGGCGCGCCCGTCGATCCTGGCGTTATTCCTGGATGCCCGCGAGGAAGTCGAGCGCGAATGCGCGCAGGTCGTCGTGCACGATCGTGCCGTCGGGCAGGCCGCCCGCTTCGAGCGTCTTGCGGCCCTTGCCGGTCAGCACCAGATGCAGCGGATGACCGAGCACTTCGCCGGCCTGCAGATCGCGCAGCGAATCACCGACGACCGGCGTATGCGCCGGATCGATCTCGAAGCGCTCGGCGATCATCTTCAGCATGCCGGGCTTCGGCTTGCGGCATTCGCAGTGGTCTTCGTCGGTGTGCGGGCAGAAGAACACCGCGTCGATGCGCGCGCCGACGGCCGCCGCTGACCGGTACATCTTCAGATGCATCGCGTTCAACGCGTCCATGTCGAACAGGCCGCGGCCGATGCCCGACTGGTTGGTCGCAACCGCGACGCGATAGCCCGCCTGGTTCAGACGCGCGATCGCATCGAGCGCGCCGGGCAGCGCGACCCATTCGTCCGGCGACTTGATGAACGCGTCGGAATCGACGTTGATCACGCCGTCGCGGTCGAGGATCACTAGTTTCTTGGTCGCCATGACACCGGGCTCACGCAGCGAGTCGCGAAATGTCGGCGACGCAGTTCATCTGCTGATGCAGCGCGCCGAGCAGGGCCAGACGGTTGGCGCGCAACGCCGGATCGTCGGCGTTGACCATCACGTCGTTGAAGAACGTGTCGACCGGCTCACGCAAAGCGGCAAGCGCGGTGAGCGCGCCGGTGTAGTCGCGCGCGGCCAGTTGCGACTGCACGCGCGGCGTCACCTGTTCGAGCTGCGCATTGAGCGCCTTCTCGGCTGCCTCGGTGAGCAGCGCGGGCTGCACGGTGCCGGTGGTCGCGCCGTCCGACTTCTTCAGGATGTTCGAGATGCGCTTGTTGGCCGACGCGAGCGATGCAGCCTCGGCGAGCGACGCGAATTCGCGCACCGCATCCAGGCGCGCGACGATGTCGTCGAGCCGCGTCGGGTTCAGCGCGAGCACCGCGTCGATTTCGCCGGCCGCGTAGCCGCGCTCGCGCAGCAGGCCGCGCAGACGGTCCATGCTGAATTCGTAGATCGCGGCGGTCGAATCGACGACGTTCGGCACGCCGGCGAATTGCGCGTACGCCGCGCGCAGCAGTTCGACGAAGTCGACCGGCAACTGCTTCTCGACAAGGATACGCAGCACGCCGAGCGCATGACGGCGCAGCGCGAACGGGTCTTTCTCGCCGGTCGGTTGCAGGCCGATGCCCCAGATGCCGACCAGCGTTTCGAGCTTGTCGGCGAGCGCGACGACGGTGCCGGTTGCGGTGGCGGGCAACGCATCGCCGGAAAAACGCGGCTGATAGTGCTCCGAGCACGCGAGCGCGACTTCTTCGGGCTCGCCGTCGTGGCGCGCGTAGTAAGTGCCCATCGTGCCTTGCAGCTCGGGGAATTCGCCGACCATCTCGGTGATCAGGTCGGCCTTCGCGAGCCGCGCGGCGCGGTTCGCGAGCGCGACATCCGCGCCGGTCAGCGACGCAATCGCGCCGGCCAGCCCTTCCAGACGTTCGACCCGTTGCAGCGCCGAGCCGAGCTTGTTGTGATAGACGACGTTCGCGAGCAGCGGCACGCGTTCGGCGAGCGGCTTCTTCTTGTCCTGCGTAAAGAAGAACTTCGCGTCGGCCAGACGCGGGCGCACCACGCGCTCATTGCCTTCGACGATTTCGTCCGGCGTTTGCGTCTCGATGTTCGACACGATCAGAAAGCGCGAGCGCAGCTTGCCGTTCGCATCGGTCAGCGCGAAGTACTTCTGGTTCGTCTGCATCGTCAGGATCAGGCATTCCTGCGGCACTTGCAGGAACTCGTCCTCGAAACGGCACGTGTAGACGACCGGCCATTCGACCAGCGACGTCACTTCGTCGAGCAGCGCTTCGGGCATCACCACGCTGTCTTCACCGGCTTGCGCGAGCAATTGCGAACGGATCGCTTCCTTGCGCTCGACGAAGCTCGCGATCACGCGGCCGCGGTGATTGAGCGTCTGTGCGTACGACTGCGCGTGCTGGATCTGCACCAAGCCTTCGGACAGGAAACGATGGCCGAGCGTGGTGTCGTCCGCGTCGATGCCGAGCGCGCTCACCGGCACGATCTGCTCGCCATGCAGCGCGGTCAGCCGATGTGCCGGACGCACGAACTGCACACTCGAACCATCCGGGCGCTGATACGTCATGGGCTTCGGGACCGGCAGCTTCGCGAGCGTTTCGTCGAGCGCGGCTTGCAGGCCCTCGGCGAGCGTTGCGCCCGGTGCGGCATAGCGCAGGAAAAACGCTTCGGCCTTGCCGTCCTGCGCGCGTTCGAGATCGTTCACCGAGAAGTCAGGGAAGCCGAGCGCGGCGAGTTTTTTCGCGAGCGGCGCGGTGGGCTGGCCGTCTTTATCGAGCGCGACGGACACCGGCAGCACTTTCTCGCGCACGTGTCTTTCCGGTGCGAGGGCGCGCACGTTGTGGATCGTGACCGCGAGACGGCGCGGCGTCGCATATTGTTCGAACGACGGTTCGCCGTCGATCAGGTCGCGCGCCGCGAGGCGCTGCGCGATGCCTTCGGCGAACGCGTCGCCCAGACGCGCGAGTGCCTTCGGCGGCAGTTCTTCGGTCAGCAGCTCGACGAGCAGGGTAGCGTGTTGAGATTGAGTCATTGATGGATGTTCTCGTCAGTCCTGGTCGATCTTGCGTTCGACTTTCAGCGGCGGCGCCCACGCGGGCATCGCTGCGTCCTGCTCGTCGGTGGTGAGGCCGGGCACGCCGTGAACCGGGTTGCCGAGCATCGGGAAACCGAGCTTTTCGCGCGACGCGTAGTAAGCCTGCGCGACCAGACGCGACAGCGCGCGAATCCGGCCGATGTACGCCGCGCGCTCCGTGACCGAAATCGCACCGCGCGCGTCGAGCAGGTTGAACGTGTGGCCCGCCTTCAGCACGAGTTCATAGGCGGGCAGTGCGAGCTGCATGTCGATCATGCGCTTCGCTTCGGCTTCGTAGCTGGTGAAGAATGTGAACAGCAGGTCGACGTTCGCATGTTCGAAGTTGTAGGTGGACTGTTCGACTTCGTTCTGGTGATAGACGTCGCCGTAAGTCAGGCGGCGGATTTCCGGGCCGTTCGGGCCTTGCTCTTCCCACTCGGTCCACACGAGGTCGTAGACGTTCTCGACCTTCTGCAGATACATCGCGAGGCGTTCGAGCCCGTAGGTGATTTCGCCGAGCACCGGTTTGCAGTCGATGCCGCCGACCTGCTGGAAATACGTGAACTGCGTCACTTCCATGCCGTTGAGCCAGACTTCCCAGCCGAGGCCCCACGCGCCGAGCGTCGGGTTCTCCCAGTCGTCTTCGACGAAGCGCACGTCGTTCTGCTTCAGATCGAAGCCGAGCGCTTCGAGCGAGCCGAGGTACAGGTCGAGAATGTTTTCCGGCGCCGGCTTCAGCACGACCTGGTACTGGTAGTAATGCTGCAAGCGGTTCGGATTCTCGCCGTAGCGGCCATCTTTCGGGCGGCGCGACGGTTGCACATAGGCGGCGCGCCAGGGCTCGGGGCCGATCGCGCGCAGGAACGTGTGGACGTGGGAGGTGCCCGCGCCGACTTCCATGTCGATCGGCTGGAGCAATGCGCAGCCCTGCTGGTCCCAGTAGGACTGCAAGGTCATGATGATTTGCTGAAACGTGAGCATGAAGTGCCTTTCGGGCATGGAGGCCGTGCCGCGTGCGCCGGAACGCGCGAGGCGGGCGTGGAAGCGAAGTGCTAAACCCGAGATTTTAGCGGAAAGGAACGGGGGCGGCCTGTTTTGCGGGGCTGACGAGCGTGGATGCGGTTTTTGGGCGACAGCCGGGGTAGCGAGGCGACGGGAACGGCTGGCGCACTGCGCACGGCAACGGCTGCGCAAGGGGGGCGGCTGGCGACGAGGTGTCGCGTGCCGTGCCGCGAACCGGCGTTGGCGGGCGAGGCCGTGGTGGCAAACAATGCCGGTGCGCATTCACGGGAAAGACGGCAGCCGCAAGCGCCGCACCGTCGAAGCGGGAGTGCCGGGTTCGACGCCGAGCCGACACAGACTTTACGGATAGCGCACAGGTCACTCCACCGTTTAGCGGCAAGTCTGCTTTTTACAAAGGTTTGCAGAAACTCAGCCGTTGCCTAATTGACGATGCGTCGCAGTGCGTCATAGTGGCGTGACACCCAATTCGCCGAGGAGCGCACCGAACGAATGATGAGCCATCCACGACCGAATACGTCACAGACGCCGTCCGCGGGGACGCGCATCACGCAAACAGCGTTTGCGTTTCCTTTTCTGCGCAACGCGCAAGGCAGACCCGCGGCGACCGCGGAATTCATCGATGAGCATGACATATACAGGTTGCTCGCCGAGAAAGAGCCGTCGGGCTCATATCTAGCCAGCCGCAAGGGCATGTGGCACGGCGGGATTCATATCAGCGAGGCTGGCGCGGGGCAAGCGTTAGACCTTGACGCCGGCATACGCTGCATTGCCGACGGCGTGCTGATCGCCTACCGTGTCAACGGGGACTACCCCGTCAGCGAACTGCCAGTGGAGGGCGGGAACACGCCGTTTCAGTTTCCCTACAGTACCGGCTTCGCGCTGGTGCGGCACGAGTTGGAGTTTCCACGCGGCACCAGGCTAACGTTCTACAGCCTGTACATGCACCTGATGTCTAACGCTGACTACGACAGCAACTTCCCCAGGCGTAAGAAACCGGCGTACTGGCCGCGTCAGTGGCGGGTAACGCAATACGCCCGAGACAGGCCTTTGCCGGGCCGGAGTGGACAGGCTGCCGACGCATCGGAAGTCGGGTTGCGTGTGCGCAAAACGCCTAACGGCGCTGTTCTTGGCATCCTCCCGCAGGGAGCGAGCGTGACCATCGGCAACACGAAGAAGGCGCCAGGAGGTGTGTGGGGACAAGTCACAAGCCTGGAAGAGGCAACGCTGTATCCGTCTGAGACGGGCAGCTATATTGCACCCGCCGTTGCCATTAACGGCTGGATTTACCTTGGAGATGAGAATGGCGGTCCCGTCGTGAAAGAGAGCGTCATGGATTCGATCTTCGACCGCGTCATGGTCACAACGAACCTGACGTGCAGTACGGACGGTCCGTCCGGAAGATGCACCGGTAACCCCGTAAAAGCGGGCGATCTAATCGGACACCTAGGGCGCTACGACTCGCTGGATCGGTGTGCAACTGGAACACGGATGGCACACATTGAGGT
>NZ_DASXHN010000247.1:0-6366 GCF_036488505.1 Paraburkholderia sp.
ACTTCCACTGGTAGCCGGTGACCTTGATCGTGAGGTCGGCGTTGGAAGTATCTTTCATCGCGACGACGGCCTTGGTGGCGGGCAGCGCCATCAGCACGACGATGACGAACCGCACGATCGTCCAGATGATTTCGACGGTGGTGCTTTCGTGGAAATTGGCTGCCTTGTGGCCCTTGGATTTGCGGTGAGCAAAGACCGAATAGAACATCACCGCGAACACACCGACGAAGATGACGGTGCAAAGCAGCAGCATGAACATATGGAGGCTGAACAGCTCCTCAGCGATTCTCGACGCAGGCGGCTGGAGATTGATCTCGTTGACGGCGGGGCCGCCGGGAGCATCGCCCACTGCCAGGGCGGCGCCGGCGAAAAGCAGTCCGCTCATCGCCAGCACGCTCGTGAGCGCTCGCTTGATTGTTTTCATAGCTTCCTTACCCAAATTTTCCATTCAAACCCCTCGACCCCGCTGGCTGCGTGTCTCGCGCGCCCCCTTGAACGCCGCGTGACCGGCACGACCTTAACAACGTGCCAGCCACATGCGCAGCTCCCCTGCGAACTGCGCGCGCCGATTCTGCGCGAGATGTTGCCCGATCATGACCGTCTGCCCGCGCGAGACCAGTTTGATCTGGTCGCGCGGCGTTGCGCCCGGCTCTATCCGCACCCAGCGCGGATTGAATTCGAACTGCGTAATCTGCTCGGCGCTGACCTGCTCGATCACGAGCCGGTTAGGAAACAACCGGATGCGTTCGTAGTCGACAGCATGACGCGCATACATTGCAAACGCGATGCCTACCGCCAGCAACTCGATTCCGGTGAACGGCAACACCAGCCAGGCACCGACCAGAACCAGCATGAAAGCAATTGCCAGCGAGAACAACGCAAGCGACACGTACAGACAGACGAACTGCCGCGGCGACATCGAACAGTTGCGTTTCATGGTCCAGTCCTTCAGGACCGGTTCCGAACCCGCCAGCAGATGATCTGATGCACCCATCGCTGCCTCCTGCGAATCGCCGCCCCCCCGGTTCGCCTTCTTCTATTTCCGGATGCGTCCCACGGCCGCCGCTTGTGCCGTTATCAGCGACCGTGCCAACCTTACCGCATCACGTCATATTGCAGCCTGCGTCCCTCGCCTGCCACCGCAGATGTGGGAACCGCGGGCGACAAACTGACGCATTATAGGCGCGATCCATAGCCTCGACAAGCAAGCCCCGATTGGCCCACAAGCCAGGCGTGACAAGCCTTAGCGCGATTTTGCGTCGCGTTCCGCGGCTCTTTCGAAGGGCAAATCCCAGGCATAACGGATGTCCTCTTTAGCGCCTGCGCAACACCTCGATCGCGGCCCGCCATTCAGTCGGCGACATGCGCCAGTCCGCTAACCGCGCCTCCCCGGCCCACGGCCGATGTCCTCGATCCGCACGATTCCATGTCCTTCGGCCGTGGTGCGCGGCACCGCCTTCCAGGCATGGCCGTAGATCACTTCGAAGGTCAGCGCGATCGTGCCGTCCGCGCGCCGGCGCGCCTCCAGCGCGGCGCGCAACGCGTTGTGCAGCCTGCGCGCGACAGCGCCGCGCGCCGCCTCGCGCTCGAACGGATACGCGCCCCAGCGGCGCACGTCCGCGAGCAGCGATTCGGGCGACTTGTAAGTGATCGTGAGTGTTTCCTGGTCCATTACCGGAATCTCGAAGCCGGCCTCGACGAGCATGTCGCCAAGATCATGCATATCGACGAAGTCGATCACATGCTTACGCGACGCGACGCCGTGCGCCGCCTCGATCTCCGCGTAGGCGCCGCGCAACTCCTTGAGGGTATCGGGGCCGAGCGTGCTGAACATCAGCAGCCCGTTCACTTTCAGCACCCGCTGCCATTCGGGGAACACGAGATCGGGCCGCGAGTGCCAGTGCAGCGCGAGATTGGACCAGATGAATTCGAATGCGCCAGCCGCGAATGGCAACGCAGAGAAGTCGGCCTGCGCGAAGCGCGGTCCGCGCGCGCCGAGCGCCTTGCCGAGCGAAGCGGGCAGAAAGCGGCGCCAACTGGTATCGCCGGCATCGTGATGACGCGCGCGCTCGAGCATGCGGTGCGACAGATCGGAGCCGAACACCGGCGCTTCGGGGAACCGTTCGCGCAATGCGGGGATGTCTTCGCCCCCGCCACAGCCGGCGTCGAGCACGCTCGCGGGCGCAACCTTGATGTAATCGAGACGCTCGCGCATGCGTTGCGCGATTTCGCGCGGCAGGAACGCCACCTCGTCGAAGCTGGCGGCCCGGCGGTCGAAAATACGCCTGAGGCGCCGTAAATCATAGGCCGGACGGCCAGATTGAGCGGGTGTTGGGGACATGAGTGTCGTGCTGGCGTAGAGCTCGAAGTATACTCGTTCGCTTCCCTGCATTCAGCGTGAACGGTCTTCGCCGGCGCCCACTCGTGCAATTTCAGTCATTTTCTTCGTCGTGTCGCAATCATGTCGCGCGTTTTGCGCGCGGCTTGACCTCGGCGTGGCCGCGCGTACTGAACGCCGCCTTCCCGAACCTCTGTGCGCTATGCGGCAATTTGTCTCAGGCGACGCTATGCGCCGGTTGTGACGAAGCCTACTGGAACGACAGCCGCCTGCGCTGCACGGCCTGCGCGGTGCCGCTAACCACCTCGCGCTGGGCCGCTCGCGCTGGCTACCGCTGCGCGGATTGCGTGGCCGAGCGGCCGCCATTCGACGCGAGCTTCGCGCTCGCCGACTACCGCGCGCCGCTCGACACGCTCGCGGTCGGCCTGAAATTCCGCACCCGCCTGATGCTCGCGCACGACTTCGCGCAACGCCTCGCGGCTCTCGCGCAGGACGCCGCGCGGCACGACGCCGACCGGCCCGACGTGATCGCGCCGGTGCCGCTCGCCGCCCGGCGGCTTGCCACGCGCGGCTACAACCAGGCCTGGCAGATCGCCAAACCGCTCGCCCGCGCCCTCGGCGTGCGCAGCGACGCGACGCTGCTCGAACGCACGGTCGATACCGCGCCGCAGTCGCGGCTCGATCTCGAAGCGCGCCGGCTGAATGTCGGTCGCGCGTTTCGCGTCGCGCGCGGGGTGGGCGGCCTGCACGTCGGGATCGTCGACGACGTGATGACGAGCGGCGCGACGCTCGAAGCTATCGCCCATACGCTGAAGGCGGCCGGCGCGCGGCGGGTCACGAATTTCGTCACGCTGCGCACACCGAAACACTAGCTCCACGTGGCCCCCCTATGTTCAACGTCGTTCTCGTAGAACCTGAAATTCCGCCGAACACCGGCAACGTGATTCGCCTGTGCGCGAATACCGGCGCGCGGCTGCATCTGATCGAGCCGCTCGGCTTCCCACTCGACGACGCCAGGATGCGACGCGCCGGCCTCGACTATCACGAGTATGCGGAAATGAATGTCCATGCCGATTGGGCTGCGTTCGTCGCGAAGGAGACGCCGGACCCCGCGCGCATGTTCGCGTTCACGACCCGCGGCTCGGGCCGCTTTCATGACCACGCATTTCAGCCCGGCGACTGGTTCGTGTTCGGCGCCGAAACGCGCGGCCTGGCCGCTGCGGTGCTGGAACGGTTTCCGGACCAACAGCGCGTGCGGCTGCCGATGCGTGCCGGCAATCGCAGTCTGAACCTGTCGAATACGGTGGCGATCGTCGTGTTCGAAGCGTGGCGTCAGGCTGGCTTCGAAGGCGGCGCCTGAACCCGGTGGAGTTCGGCCTCGTAGCGCGCGAACATTGCGTCGTCGAAACAGGCGAATGTCACGTGCTTCATCCGCGGTGTACGCCGCAGCGTATCGAGCACGGTCGTGACCGCGATCCGCACCGCGTCGTCGGCGGGGAAACGGTAGATGCCGCAGCTGATCGCCGGAAACGCGATGCTGGTGCAATGCGCGTCGCGTGCCACTTCGAGCGAGCGCTGATAGCACGACGCCAGCAGCTCGGCCTCGCCATGCGCGCCGCCGCGCCACACTGGGCCGACCGCGTGAATCACGTGCTTCGCCGGCAAGCGGTAGCCGCCGGTGATCTTCGCATCGCCGGTCGCGCAGCCGCCGATCGCCTCGCACTCGCGCAGCAACTCCTTGCCGGCAGCGCGATGAATCGCGCCATCCACGCCGCCGCCACCTGACAGCGACGTATTCGCGGCGTTGACGATCGCATCGACCGCGAGCGTCGTGATATCGACCACGCGCGCTTCGAGCGTGCAAGTCCCGTGACTGAGATTGAAGGTGGGCATGGCGACCTCGCTGAACCGAGCCTCGATACCGAGGTGGACAGCAAGCCCCGACAGCCGTTCAACGCGGATTCGCGCGACCCGGTCGACAGGTAACGGCCAGACGGATCGAGATCGAGGCTGGCCGGAAAGATTGGTTCCGAACGGTCATCCGGCCTTGCTCGTCGAGCGTGCCTATTCGGCCTTCGAATCCCGGCGCAGCAATGCGCTCACCGCATCGCGCGGCGCCACGCCGTCGAACAGCACCGCGCAGACCGCCTGCGTGATCGGCATGTCGATCTTGTGCGCACGCGCGATCGCGAGTACCGCCTGCGCGCAGCGCACGCCTTCGGCCACATGACCCAGCGCGCCGAGGATGTCGTCGAGCGTACGCCCCGTGGCGAGTTGCAGACCCACGGTGCGGTTGCGCGACAGATCGCCCGTGGCCGTCAGAATCAGGTCGCCGAGGCCCGTGAGGCCCGTGAACGTTTCCGCCCGGCCGCCGAGCGTCACGCCGAGGCGCGTCATTTCGGCGAGTCCGCGCGTGACCAACGCCGCGCGCGCGTTGAGACCGAGCCCGAGGCCATCGGCGATACCCGTCGCGATGGCCAGCACGTTTTTCACTGCGCCGCCGACTTCGACGCCGACGATGTCGTCGCCGGTATAGATGCGCATTGCGCCGTGATGGAACGCGGCGACCGTGCGCTCGCGGCATGCCGCCGATGCGCTCGCGACCGTCAGCGCGACCGGCAGGCCCTGCCCGACTTCGCGCGCGAAGCTCGGGCCTGACAGCACACCGTTGCTCGCATGGTCAGGCAGTTCGGCCGCGACCGCCTGATGCGGCAGCAACTGCGAGTCAGCTTCGAAACCCTTGCATAACCACACGATGTGCGCCGGCGCCTTGCCGGTGTCGCGCATCGTCCGCAGCAAACCTCGCAGGCCCGCGACGGGGGTTGCGACGACGCACAGCGCGTCGCGGGCAAGCGCGTGGTCGAGCGCCGCGGCGAGGTCTGCTTCATAGCGAAGCGCGGGCGGCAATGCTACGCCCGCCAGATAGCGGGCGTTTTCGTGCGAAGCGGAAAGTTCGGCGATGAGCGCGGACTCGCGCGCCCACAACACCGTGTCGTGCCGTAAGGCCAGATGACCGGCGAGGGCCGTGCCCCAAGCGCCAGCGCCGAGAACGGCGACTTTCATAGCCGGCACTGCGCGCGGCGCGTTAGTGCGTGACGCCGTTTTGCGCGGCGCCGCCCGGCTGGGCCGTGCCCATTTGCGCGAGACGCTGCTCGTAGAGCGCCTGGAAGTTGATCTCGGCGAGGTGGATCGGCGGGAAGCCTGCGCGCGTGATCGCGTCGGCAATGTTCGAGCGCAGGTACGGGAACAGGATGGTGGGGCACGCGATGCCGACGAGCGGATCGATCTGTTCGGCGGGAATGTTGCGAATGTCAAAAATGCCGGCCTGCTTCGCTTCGATCAGGAACGCGACCTTTTCCGATACCTTGGCGGTGACCGTGCCCGTCACGAGGATTTCGAACACGGATTCGGCGAGGCGCTCGGCCTTCACGTCGACTTCGACTTCGACCGACGGCATTTCCTGCTCGAGGAAGATGGCCGGCGAATTCGGCTGCTCGAGCGACATGTCCTTCAGATAGATGCGCTGGATGTTGAAGAACGGCTGGTTATTCTCGTCGGACATGATGGTGATTCCCTGATAGATATGCGTAGCGGCGGCCCATGGCTTCACGGGCCGCCAGATCGTTGCGACACACCGCCCGCCCTGACAAGGCGAGTGCGCGCCGGCTTGTATGTCATTCGCCTCGTTCACGCGCCGTCTGGCGCGCGAATTCAGGCAGTTGCTTCGAGCAGAGGCATCAAACCGCCCGCGCGGTCGAGCGCGGACAGGTCATCGTACCCGCCGACATGCGTCTCGCCGATGAACACCTGCGGCACCGTACGGCGACCGGTCCGGGTCATCATTTCGTCACGCCGGGCCGGGTCCTTGTCGATCAGCACCTTTTCGACAATCTCGACGCCGCGCGACTTTAAAAGACGTTCGGCCATCTGGCAATACGGGCACACCTGGGTGCTGTACATGATCACTTTGTTCACTTGGCTGCTCCTTGTTTCACAACCGGCATACCGGCTTTCTGCCAGGCGTCGAC
>NZ_DASXHN010000264.1:0-3565 GCF_036488505.1 Paraburkholderia sp.
ACGAACCGGCCGCCTTGGGTTGCAATTCGTCGAGCAGGTCGCACAGCGTACGCACGACATCCAGATTCTTCTTCTCGTTCCAGCCGCCGACGTTATATGTCTCGCCGGGCACGCCGCGCTTCAGAACCTCCCGGATTGCACTGCAATGGTCCCCAACGTACAGCCAGTCGCGCACATTCTGGCCGTCGCCGTACACCGGCAGCGGTTTGCCGGCCAGCGCGTTGGTGATCATCAACGGAATCAGCTTCTCGGGGAACTGATACGGGCCGTAGTTGTTCGAGCAGTTCGTGGTGAGCGTCGGCAAGCCGTATGTATGGTGATAGGCGCGAACCAGATGGTCCGAGCCGGCCTTGGTCGCGGAATACGGACTGTTCGGCGCGTACGGCGTGGTTTCCGAGAACTGGGGATCCACGGCCGACAGCGAACCATAAACCTCGTCAGTCGAGACGTGCAGAAAGCGGAAAGCGGCCTTCTCTGCGTCACTCAACGTGTTCCAGTACGCGCGGCTTGCTTCGAGCAGCACGAAGGTGCCGACCACATTGGTCTGCACGAAATCAGCGGGGCCATGAATAGAGCGGTCGACGTGGCTTTCAGCCGCGAAATGCAACACCGCGCGCGGCTTGTGCTGCGCGAACAGCGCATCAAGCGTCTCGCGGTCGCAGATATCAGCCCGCACGAAGACATGCTTCGGACTGTCCTGCAACGACTTGAGCGTGCGCAGATTGCCTGCGTAGGTCAGCTTGTCGAGATTGAGGACCGCTTCGTCCGAGGCGTTCAGCCAGTCGAGCACGAAATTGGCGCCAATAAAGCCGGCACCGCCCGTTACCAGAATCATGGAATTCCCTTCAAGAAGTTCATGGCCGGCGCGACCCGGGCGTGTCGATCCGGTGGTACCGCCTACGGATCGACAAGGCGCTTGCGACCACCCGGCGCCTGCGCCCTACGGGAAAAGCGCGCGTGCAACTGCTATTTCATTGTGTGCCGATTATAAAACGGCACCCGCCAGAATCGAGCGGCCTAACAACCTGAAACAGTTCGACAAAGTTCGTTTCCGAACGCCAAAAAATAGAAAAATTGCGCTGCCGGACCGTGCGGTGGCCGTCAGCGCCCGGCTCCGCGCCAGGCTGGTCTAAGGAGGATCAACAGGTCAGGAATACCGGGCCGCGCCCGTCACCGGCACGAAACGAGCAAAACATGCTGAGTCGGATCATGCCGCTCGTTCAAGCCGCCAGCATCCATTCCAGCGTCTCGCGGAAGTCAATCGCTTCGACCTCCGGCGCGAGCCGCCGCAACTTGGCCGGCGACCCTGCCAGGACCTTCACATCGGTTTGCCGCACGAACGCCGGGTTGATGCGAATCTCGAGCTCATGACCGGTCAGCTCGCTCGCCATCGCGAGGATCTCGCGCAGCGTATAGGGCCGACCGGTACAGACATTTACCGTCTCGCCTACCGCATCGGAATCCAGCAGGGCCTCATACGCCCGCACCACATAGCGCACGTCCGAAAAGTCGCGGGCTACGTCGATGTTGCCCAACGAAATCTCCGCTTCACGGCGCGCAAAATGCGCGACGATTTTCGGCACAAGGAAGTTCGAGGTCTGGCCGCGACCGGTGTAGTTGAACGGCCGCGCGATCAGGATAGGCAACCGGTCGAACCACGTGCGCACCATCGATTCCATCGCCGCCTTGCTGGCCGCGTAATGATTCACGGGTGCAAGCGGAAAGGTCTCGTCGATGGCATCGCTCGTCACGTTGCCGTACACATTGGCGCTGCTCGCGATGAGCACCTTGCGCGGCGTATGACCGACATCCGCGCAAGCCTGCAGCAGGTTCAACGTGCCGAGCACATTGACGCGGTAGAAATCGAGCGCGTCGTCATGGCCGACAAAGCTGATAGCCGCCAGATGCACGATATAGTCCGGCCGCACCTCGTCGATCACGCGCCGGCATTGCTCTAGCGACGTGATGTCGAGCCTGCGCCGCGACGGAGTTTCAGCGGCGTCCTGCCCGGCCACGGTTTCCGTGACCGCGTGGCCACTGGCGAGAAGATTGCTGATCAGCCAGGCGCCGGTGAAGCCGCTTGCTCCGGTTACGAGGGTACGTGTCAGGCGCCCAGCATGCTTCGCTGGTTTCGTCGTTTCTCCGTTGACCCACATCGACTCACTCCTTGAAATGCCGCGCACATCGTGCACGTGGACTGCAGGTTTGACCCGTCCGAATCTGACGGTTCAACCTCGAAAGCGACGCGAACATGTCGCGATACCGTCGCATCAAACGGGCTATTATGGCAGGCTAACATATTGCCTTGACAGCCAGTAACGTGCCTGATTCCGCCCAGATGACCGTTCCCATCCAGCCGCATTCCATCCCGCTTGCTTTCGGTGACCTGCAAGGCTGCCGCACGCAGTTCCAGCAACTGCTCGCGAAGGCCGCGCCCGCGCCCGACACGCCGTTGTGGTTCGCCGGCGATCTGATCAATCGTGGCGGCGAATCGCTCGCCACGTTGCGCGACATCATTGCGCTTGGCGATCGCGCGAAGCCGGTGCTGGGTAATCACGATCTGCATCTGCTGTCGGTTTCGGCAGGCATTCGCAAGTCGAAGAAAGGCGACACCATTGACGACATTCTCGCCGCGCCGGATGCCGAAGACCTGTTGCACTGGGTCCGGCATCGTCCGCTGGTGCATTTCGAAAACGACATGCTGCTGGTGCATGCGGGCGTATTGCCGCAGTGGGATGTCACGTTGACGCTCGAACTTGCGGACGAACTGGAGCGCGCGCTACGCGCCCCGAACTGGAAAGAAACGCTGGCGGGTCTGTACGGAAACGAACCGAATCGCTGGAAGCCGGGCTTAAAAGGTATCGACCGTCTACGCCTGACCTGCACGGTGCTCACGCGTATGCGTTTTTGCAGTCTCGACGGTGTGATGGATTTCAGTTCGAGCGGCGGCATCAATTCGGCGCCGCCGGGCTTTGTGCCGTGGTTCGACGTGCCGTCGCGCGAGACCGCGGACGTCACTATCGTGTTCGGTCACTGGGCCGCGCTGGGTCTGATGCTGCGCGACAACCTGATCGGGCTCGATTCAGGTTGCGTGTGGGGCGAGCAACTGTCGGCGGTGCGCCTCGCCGCCAATCCGGCCGAACGCACGCTGACTCAAGTGGACTGCTCGGGCTGCCGCGCGGTCATGGACTAGGCCGAACGGCCCGGCTGATCGGCACGGTTGATCATTGGCGCTTCTGCGGGAAGCGTCGTTTCGCTTGAGGTTGTCGACCCCGAGCGTCCCGTCACGCCAGCCCGCCCATCTTGTTGCAAGCGGAGCAGCGCCGCGCCGATGGCTTGTTCCGCCTGCGCCGCCAGCGTGCGTCGATCCGCGCCCGGCGCAAGCGCTTCGCCCACATAGACATGCGCGGTCATCGGAGCGCCCCGCAGCAACGCGTCGAGCGACTCGGCGAGCGTGAGATCGTCGATATACGCGGGTGCCGTCGATTGCCGTCCCTGTGCATCTTCGTACATCAGACAGACGGGCTGAACCGGACTCGCCGCCGACACCGCCGCCTGGAACATA
>NZ_DASXHN010000502.1:0-5399 GCF_036488505.1 Paraburkholderia sp.
TATCGGGAAACGGCAGATAAGGCATGTGGTCGTACCAGACTGGATCGTGCAGGCACAGGGTCTTATAGCGCTTGCGCCATGCGTCGCCCGGCTTGTCGTTCCTGTCGACGATGATCGTCGGCACGTTCAGTTGCCGCAGCCGCGCACCCAGCGCGATACCGCCCTGTCCGCCACCGACGATCAGACAATACGGCTGCTGCGTCACACCCAGCGTTTCGCTCTCGTGCTCGCGATGTTCCTTCCAGCTGGTTCGGCCGGCGCGCGCGCCGTGCTCCGCGCCCATCGGCCGCTTGAAGTTCTTCGGCTCTTCGTGGCCCTTCAGTTCGCTCATCGCCGTGAGCAGCGTCCAGATCAGGCCGTTCTTCAGGCGGATGAAACCATTGCCGCGCGCGACGCCAGTCTCGAACGTGATCCACGCCTGCGCGAGCCCGTCCGCTTCGGTTTCGGGCTCGCCGGTTGCGACGTGGAAATTCGACGGATCGGCGTTATCCAGTTGCGCTTCCAGCATCGCGGCGATCTGTTCGCGGCCTTCCATGGTCTTGATGTTCCAGGTAAAACTCACGAGGTCGCGCCAGTAGCAGTCCGGCTCGAACAGTTCGACTACGGCGGGAATGTCCCGGCTCGCGAGGGCGGTGTTCAGGCGCTCGAGCACGCCGGCTACAACGGGGATGGGATTGGTTTCGGCCACGGTTGCTCCTCCATTGGAACGGATGATCGGTACATTGCTAAAGGCGGGTCTCTCGCCCGCTCCGGAACGGCAAAAGCTGCGTGAATCAGCGTCGGTGTGGTGGCACGATCTTGTGCCGGGCGATGCGGCCAATCAGCTCGCCGCAAACGCCGAAGAGGGGCGCGGCGCTGCACGTCAGCGTAGTGAACGCGGCGCGAAAATGGTCGAACTTGTGCACCGTGATCGGTTCGCGGTCAAGCAGCACCGTCGCGATGCCGCAGGTGCCTTCCTCACGCTCTGACCAACAGGAGCCCGGGTACAATCCGGCGCGCTTGAACGCGGTGCGCCGGTCAGCGTCAACCCGATAGTCGATCGTCACTCCAGCCGCGTCGGTCAGCATCACGCAATAGTCGGCTTCCCGCACCATCTCGTGCAGCTGCGACAGGCACTGCCCCGATGCGCGCAGCACCGGTTCCTCCCGTTGGCGAATATCGCGAAGCTCTGGCGCCGTCAGGATACGGGGCCCGACCGTGGCAGCCGGATCGACGTGATATTGATCGAGCGAACGCCGGTACGACGACGCGAGTCGGAGCGACGCACCGTCGCCCGAGCGGGGCGCACGCGCGTCGATCACATTGCGCACGCGTTCGATATGTTGGGTCTGCGGAACATAGGGCATGACCAGTCTCCGGCGGTCCGATGGCGTCGCGCGTAACACGTCATTGCGGGGCACATCGATACTTCGGTGGTTCAAGCGTTGTACCACGCGCATTCGCCAAAATCACACCGCAATGCACCATCGATGTCATTGAGACGTCCGTCTCAGTCGACGGTCGGCAAGCACCACGCGCCCAGCGCCTTTAACGAGCGCGATCAGGCACTTATGCGGCGCCGCGCGATTACATAACGCTTGCCGTTAGCTAAAGGAAGCGCTAAATGCGGCCGTAAACCAGACACGATGCCGCCGAGTGCCCGTGCTCCCGCGCGCCCGCGCGCCCGGCGCGCATCGCTCGTCACTCTTACTGCGCACACGCCCATGGAATTTCTCTCTTTGCGCCGCGCCAGCGTCGGCGCCCGGCTCGCCGTGCTTTCATGCGTGCTGGTAGCGTTGATCTTCGCCGCCTTCACCTGGGCGCTCACGCGCAGCGCCGGCAAGCAGGTTAGCGACCAGGTGGTCGAACGCATCGCCGAGAAGGATCGCTCGATCGCCGCGATGATCGCCTTGTTCGACAAGGCGTTATCGGCCGAGGTGGACCGCTCGACGTCGCTGTTCGCCAGCTTTCTGCCCAATACCTACACGCTCGACGAAACGCAGAAAGTCGACGTGAACGGCGTGGCCACGCCGACTTTGAAGGCTGGCGACAAGGTACTGAACATGGATTTCAGTATCCCGGACCAGTTTCTCGAACGTAGCGGTGCGGTGGCGACGATCTTTGCGCGAACCGGCGACGACTTCGTGCGCGTCACGACATCGCTGAAAAAACAGGACGGCTCGCGTGCGATCGGCACGCTGCTCGACCGCAAGGGTCCGGCGTATGCGCTTCTTATCGCCAACAAGACCTATACGGGACTCGCGCCGCTTTTCGGCAAACGTTGGATCACGCAGTACCGGCCCGTTACCGATGCAAGCGGCCGCGTGATCGGCGCGCTGTTTGTCGGCGTGAACGTCGACCAGGAAATCCAGCAGGTCGAAGACGGCATTCGCAATCTGAAAATCGGCAACAGCGGCTATTACTTCGTGGTCGACGCGTCGAAGGGCGTGGATCGCGGCAAGCTGATCGTGCATCCCGCCGCGGCCGGCCAGGCCGCGGACAATGCGAACGCGCCGTATCAGCAGATGCTCGACGTGAAGGAAGGCCGCCTCCAGTTCAGTTCCGCCGACGCCACGCTCGGCGAGAAAGGCGCGCGCGAGAAGTTCGTCTCCTTCGTCACGGTGCCGGAATGGCAATGGCTGGTGGGCGGCATTGCACCGCGCGACGAGGTGATGGCCGAAGTCAACGCGACGCGCAATGACTTCCTGCTGACCGGCTTCGTGCTGGTCGCGCTGTTCGCGGTAGTTTTCCTGTTTGCGGTGCGGCGTCTGGTGAGCCGGCCGCTCGACGAGGCCGCGAGAGCGTCGGAGCGCTTTGCGTCGGGCGATCTGAGCGTGCGCGTGGCTGGGAGCGGAAGCCGGCGCGCCGACGAGATTGGCCGCCTGATGCACGCGATCGACGGCATCGGCGAAGGTCTGGCGCGCATCGTCTCGCAGGTGCGCAGCGCGTCGACCGATATGTCGCAGGGCACGCAGAAAATCGCCGCAGGTACGGGCGATATTGCGTCGCGCATCGCCACTCAGGCAAGCAGCCTCGAGGAAACGGCGGCGAGCATGGAGCAGATCACGTCGACGGTGCAGCAGAACGCCGATTACGCCACGCAGGCCAACACGCTTGTCACGCGCGCGGCGGACGCGGCGCTCGAAGGCGGACGCGCGGTGGAACGGGTGGTCTCGACAATGGGCGAAATCAGCCGCTCGTCGCGGAAGATCGCCGAGATAACCAGCGTGATCGAGGGCATCGCGTTCCAGACCAATATCCTTGCGCTGAACGCGGCCGTGGAAGCGGCGCGGGCCGGCGAGCACGGCAAGGGCTTTGCGGTGGTGGCCTCGGAAGTACGCGCGCTCGCGCAGCGCAGCGCGGCTGCGGTGAAAGAGATCGAAGAACTGATCGCCGAGTCGACCGCGACCGTGCAAAGCGGCTTCCAGATCGCCGAGCAGGCCAGCACGACGATGCAGGGCATCGTCGCTCAGGTCGGCCAGGTGCGCGCGATCATGGGCGAGATCAGCGTGGCATCGCGCGAGCAGTCGGGCGGCATCGAACAGGTCAACCTCGCGGTCACGCAGATCGGCGAGGCGACGCAGCAGAACGCGACCATCGTCAGCGAAGCGGAAGAAGCAGCCGCCGAATTGCGCGACCATGCCGCGCGCCTTGCGCAAGTGGTCGGCGTGTTCAAGCTGGAGAATGGGCGGGAGTGATGGGCGGGTTGGGGCGCGCTTTGTTTCTGCTTTGTTTGTGACTGGCGCGAGAGGAGTGGGGTGGGCGTGGAACTCGTGGTTCTGACCAGCGCGATGGCTGGATTCGTCGGTAACCGCGGTCGCACTTGCGGGCACGACTCGGCGCCAAATCAGGGTAGGCAAAGGCGACACCATTGATGTACGGGCGTATCGTCGCGCGGCGCCGCAGTCCCGCTATCGCAGCCGCGGGCATCGCGACGCAGACTGCAGTCGGGCGCTGAGCAATTGTGTCGGCTGCGGCGCTGCCGGTTTGAATCAAGGTGGAATGCGGTACCGCGTTCCCCGAGGCTCGACGGGGTATGTCGCGAGAGACGCTTGTCGAAAAAGTGGACATTCAGGTGAGGAAGGCCGAACGTCTGACGCGGGTCGCAAGGTGACGGTCCAAAAAACCGCACCGACGTGCCATGCATCGCGTGGTTTCGCCGCGAGATTGCGGCGCCGGTCCTTACGCGAACACTGCGCGGTGCTGCGCCGAAGCCGGCGCGAGCGGTGCACCGCCGTTAGCGTCGGCGGCGCCCACCTGAAACGCCGCAGCCGCGCGTTGCAGGCTCATCGCCTGCTCCTTCAGCGACTGTGCCGCGGCCGCCGCCTGCTCGACGAGCGCCGCGTTCTGCTGCGTCATGCTGTCCATCTGCGTGACCGCGAGATTCACTTGGTCGATGCCGGCGCTCTGTTCCGCCGCGGCCGCCGCGATTTCCTGGACGACACCAGTCACGCGCATGATCGCGTCGCGCGCTTCTTCAAACGTCGAGCCGGTGTTTTCGACCAGCGTTGCACCACTGCCGACGCTGCCCACCACTTGACTGATCAGCTCGCGAATTTCCTTCGCCGCGGTCGCGCTACGCTGCGCGAGGCTGCGCACCTCGCTCGCCACGACTGCGAAGCCGCGGCCTTGCTCGCCCGCGCGTGCTGCCTCAACCGCAGCATTCAGCGCGAGGATGTTGGTCTGGAATGCGATGCCCTCGATCGCCGCGATGATCTCGACCATGCGACCCGATTCGTTCGAGATACCTTTCATCGCCGCGACGGCCTGCGTGATCATGTCGCCACCGCGGTTCGCGATTTTCGCGGCGCCGGCCGCAAGCTCGCTGGCAGTGCGCGCGTTGTCTGCGGTCTGGCGGACCATCGCCGTCATCTGCTCCATGCTCGACGCCGTTTCCTGCAACGACGCCGCCTGGCTCTCGGTGCGCGACGACAGGTCCGCGTTGCCGTTCGCGATCTCGTTCGCGCCGCACGCAACGTTGTCGGACGCATGCTTGATCTGGCAGATGGTGCCCGTCAGCGCATCACGCATCCGCCGCATTACGTGCAGAAGGCTCGACGTGTCGCCGTCGCGCGTGCGGATCGCCACCGTCAGGTCGCCCGATGCGATCGCGTCCGCCACGTTGGCCGCATAGGCCGGATCGCCGCCGACCGTGCGCGCGATGCTGCGGTTCGTCACCGCGACGAGCGTCACGAGCACCGCCGACACGGCCACGAAGATCGCCCCGATCAGCCACAGTGACGCCATAAACGCCACGTCGATGTCGTCGACATAGGCGCCGGTCGCGATGATCCAGTCCCACGGCGCATAACGCACCACGTAGCCGAGCTTGTCGACCGCCCTGGCCGGCGTGACATGGGGACGGGGAAACACGTAGTCGACAAAGCCGCCCTGCGGCGCCTGCGCGGTCGATGCAAAGG
>NZ_DASXHN010000337.1:0-19827 GCF_036488505.1 Paraburkholderia sp.
CCCGGCATTGTAGGCCACCACTGTAGTAGCCTTGCGGAGAACTCTTGCGGCCAAAGCCAAAATTGACGTGAAATCAACGGCTTAAAGCTGCATTGGAGCGGGCGATGGGAATCGAACCCACGGCTCTAGCTTGGGAAGCTAGGGTATTACCATTATACGACGCCCGCAGAAGCCGCGATTTTACAGGGTTTAGGGCCTTCGCTGCAATCCCGAGCCCGCCTGCATCGTTGGCAAGGTCGGTGCGCTCAAGCTGCGCGAACTCGCGACGATGCGAACCGAAACGTACGACCGCGAATTCGTGTAGGTGCGTAATGACGGCACTGCGGCATCGCTGGCGGCGTCCCACTTGCGGCGCCTCTATTCGTACATCGTGATCTCCGAGCCGGCTACCCGGGTCGATACCGTGAGACTCGACCATAGCGGCGAAGCGGCGATTCTGTCCGCGTTCGAATACGACCGCAAGCACGCGACCAACGACGCGCAGACGCGACTGCTGAGCGACTTCGAGCGCGACGTGGGCGGCCTATATGAGTTCGGCGCAAACGTCATGGCGCTTGCCGAGCCGGGCGATCCAAGCGGCGCGCTCGCCGAACTGGCCAGCGGCAATATCGATCAGCCCGCGTGCCCCGAAGACCAGGCCGCGTCGCTCGAACAGACCGCGGCGAGCATGTCGTAGTTGACACAGACCGTGAGCCGCAATAGCAACAACGCGCGCAACGTCAAGGCACTGGCGACCTAGGCCGCCCCAGGCCGCGCAAGTCGCGAGCGCGGACAAAACAGCTGTTGAGGGGATGGCGCGGACCATCGGCGAGATCAGCGGCAGTTCACGAAGATCTCCGAGATCACCGGGGTGATCCTGCACCTAACGCCCGATCAGATCACAAAATAAGTGAGTTGAACGGCCGCGCGCGTGACGACCATCTGCAGCACCTGCACGATCACGAACAGCAGGATCGGCGACAGATCGATGCCGCCGAACTGCGGCAACACGCGCCGCAGCGGATTCAGAAACGGCGCGGTCAGCTGATACAGAATCGGCATTGCCGGCGAACGCGGATTGAGCCACGACAGCAGCGCCATCAGGATCGTCATCCAGATGATCAGATTCAGCGCCCACTTGATCGCGGTCAGTACCGCGACGATCAGCAGCGTCGGCACCAGCGTGAGCGGATCGGCGCCGGTAAGCACGACCATCAGCACCACATAGATGATCGCCGCGATCAGCGTCGCGACGATGCTCGCCCAGTCGATGTTGCGTGTGCTCGGCAGAATACGCCGCAGCGGCAGCACGATCCAGTTGGTCGCCTGCATCACGGCATTCGACACCGGGTTGTACGCTGGCAGGCGCACGACCTGCAGCCAGGCTCGCAGCAGCAGCGCCGCGCCGAAAAGCGTGAAGATGGTATTGAGCAGAAAACGGGCGATATCGCCAAACATCTTGTGTCCTTATCGTTGTGATGACGGCGCCGGTGGCCGCGGGCCGCCGGCATCCGCGACCGATGGATGCCGGCGGCGGGGCGGGAATCGTGGGCGCGTCGCTCGTGCAACGGCGCTTCACACGTCGTCTGTTTGCCTCACCGATGCGACCGCGCGGGTGTTAGCGGTGATTCGCGCGGGACTGCGTTGCGTGGCGGCGACCCGATTCGTCAACTGACGGCTCGACGTCATTGCGCGCCGCTGGTCGTCTGCCGTCTGTCCGGCATCATACGGAAACCCGGACCTCGCTGATCAGAATCGTGCCGTTACCGCCGTCGGTGTAGTTGGGGATGTCAGCCAACAGTTGTTCGGACGCCGGCTTGAATACGTTATAGAAGTCATCCGCGTTATCGAACAGGAAGTGCCCCGCGGCAACGTACGGCGGCGGCGTGCCGGGCGGTCCCGCGTTGATGCCCGCGTCGACCGACCAGCCCTTGAGCGCCGAGCCGAACAGCCTGGCCGCGAGCGGCATGTGCGTGGCGCAGTAGTAGTCCATATCGAAGCGGCCGTTTTCCCGATACGGATAGAGGATGCTGACCTTGATCATTGTGCGTTCTCGTCTGTTGGTCCCGAAGCGCGGCGCGCGCGAACGTAAAGCCGTCGGCGGTTCGCTTGCCGCACCGGACGTCACATTATCACGGCTTACTTGACGCTTGCACCTGCTGGAGCCGATTCAGCGAGCGGTCCAGCGATTCTTCCACAGCGTCGGAGATGGCTTCAATGGCGGCGGGCGGGTTCGCGCGGCGTCGTGCCAGATCGACTGCGCGGCGAGTCAGCAGCCCGTACAGCGCGGCGTGGTCGCCGCCGAGTTCTTCGAGCAGCGCCAGCTGTTTTTGCACGACGCCGGTGTCGCCGCGCGACACGGGACCCGCGAGCGCGTTCGCCAGCCCCTTGTCGCGAGCGGTTTCGATTGTGCCCGCGAGCATCGGCAGGAGCGCGCGCAGCGCGTCGTCTTCGGCGAAACCGAGCGTGCTCCACAGCGCGACGCATTCGGCAAGGCTGCACAGCGCGAAGCTTGCCGCGTAGTGCGCGGCGGCGTGGTACAGCATGCGGCCGCCCGGCGGAATCGACAGCGGATGGCAGCGTAAAGCGACGGCGAGCGCGGTCAGCGTCTCCTTCAATGCGCCGTCGGCCTCGATCGTCACCGAACAGCCGGCGATCCGTTCCAGATCGGCGAGCTCGCCGCCGAACAGATACAGTGGATGAAAGCCGCCGATTGCGGCGCCCTGGTCGCGCGCGGGCGCCAGCAGCTCGACCGGTGACGCGCCGCTGCAATGGACCAGCGCCTTGCCGCTCGCGCCAGGCGAAGTGAACCGCAGTGTGTGCGCTGTCGTACCGATGCTGTCGTCGGGAACGGCTAAAAAAGCGATATCGGCGGCATCGACGACCTGTTGCGAATCGTTGCAGGCCACGCAGCCTTCGATCTGCGCGGCGAGCCGGCGAGCGGAGTCGGCCGAGCGGCTCGCTACCGCGGTAACCGGATAGCCGGCGCCCGCGAAGCCCAGCGCGAGACAGCGCGCAAGCCGCCCCGCGCCGATAAAGCCGACGCGCGGCAAGGAAGACACGGACATGGTCGGCTGCTCCAGACGGATCGTTCGAACGGAAGCAGCAGTATCGCGCATCCGGCGAGCCGTTGGCGCGGTCCGGCTACGATGGTTTTCAGGCTTTCGATCCGGCTGTCGCCGGATCAGTTTGCCGGCAATGTTGCGCGAGCGGTCAGCCATCGCACAGCGTGACGCCCGCAGGCCCGAAAACTGCTAACAGGCGTGGCTAAGCTCAAAAACGTCGATCGCGGGTCGACGAAACGGTTTTGCAGTTGCTGTTCCGTACTTCTGCTGTTTCGTATTTCTTTTGCAGTCAGGATTCGGAGGTCGACATGAGTATGTTTTCTTACCGGAAGCACTTGCGGTTCCTCACGCATGCACAGCGCCGTCGCTGGTGGGATCAGAGAAAGCGCTTGACCCCGCGTGTGCGCATCAGCGGCGCCTATGTGCCGCCGAATGTATCGCGGGAGTTCACCTACGTGAAGGTCGGCTAGCGAGCCTCCTTCGCAGATGAGAAAATGCCCGGCGTCGCAAGTCGCCGGGCATTTTTTTATGCGGCAATTGCTCCCGGCCGTCAGGATTGAAGCGAATTTGTAATCAAAGATTACTGAAACGCGAAGCGCGGAATGCCCCCGCGACCTTGTCCTTGACGGGCGTCCGGTGAATGCCGTTTCTCCCGCCTTCAACGCGTTGATTGCAGGCCTGTTTTGCTTTCGTCGCGGCCGCCTTCCTGTCAGGTCCGGCGGCACGGGCGGGGACTTTCGCCCTGCTCAATTGCAATTTGCAACAAATGTGAACAGCCTCGCCGGGCGTTTTTGGATACATTGTTCCAACAGCATGCGAGGCATGCGCAGTCGGCGACCTTGGCAGGCCGCGCTAGGAGAGTAGAAGTGAAAAAGATCGTTCCGTTTGTCATTGCAGGCGCACTCGGCTTGGGGCTTGCGGGTGCAGCCGACGCGCACGTTTCCGTGGGTATCGGCATTGGCGTGCCAGTCGCGCCGGCCTACCCGGTGTATGCGGCGCCGCCGCCCGTCTATTACGCACCGCCTCCACCGCCGGTCTATGCGCCGGTCGTGGTCGCGCCGCCCCCGGTGGTCGTGGGTGGTTACTACGGGTATGGGCGTCCTTACTATCCTCGCGGCTATTACCGCGGTTACTACCACCGCGGGTACTACCGTCACTAAACGTCGGCGCGCTGGGAACGGCATTTCAGCCCGCGATATCGACGGCGTAACGCTGGCTTGAGTGCCGCGTTACGCCTTCTTTTTGCGGTGCCGCATGAGTCCGTTTGTCCCCGCGGCATAGACCCGGGCAGCGCCGCGCGCGCGAGATTCCAAAGCAACGGCGAAGCTGGGACAATGGCTGTTTCGCCACCGCTCTGGAGAGTTTTGCCGATGCAAGCGCTTCCCGCTCCCACTTTCGACGACGTTCTCGATGCCGCCGCGCGTCTTGACGGCGTCGCTCACCGCACCCCCGTGCTGACGTCGAGCACGTTCAACGAGCGCACCGGCGCGTCCGTCTTCTTCAAGTGCGAAAACTTCCAGCGCATGGGAGCGTTCAAGTTTCGCGGCGCGTACAACGCGATCTCGCATTTCGACGCGGAGCAGCGCAGCGCGGGTGTGCTGACCTATTCGTCAGGCAATCACGCGCAGGCGATCGCGCTGTCCGCGCGCCTCGCCGGCATCCACGCGACGATCGTGATGCCGCACGATGCGCCCGAGGCCAAGGTCGCCGCGACCAAGGGCTACGGCGGCGAGGTGATTACCTATGACCGCTACACGGAAAACCGGGAGGAGATCGGCCGGCGGCTCGCCGACGAGCGTGGCATGACGCTGATTCCGCCGTACGATCATCCGCATGTGATCGCCGGGCAAGGCACCGCGGTGAAGGAATTGATCGACGAAACCGGTCCGCTCGACACGCTGTTCGTATGTCTCGGCGGCGGCGGGCTGATTAGCGGCAGCGCATTGTCGGCGGCGGCATTGAGCCCGGAGTGCACGGTGATAGGCATCGAGCCGGAAGCGGGCAACGACGGCCAGCAATCGCTCGCGCGCGGCGAGATCGTGCATATCGACGCACCGCGCACGATCGCCGATGGGGCCGCGTCGACGCATCTAGGCGACTACACATTCGCGATCATCCGCAAGCTGGTCGCGCGGATCGAAACGGTCAGCGACGCGCAATTGATCGACACGATGCGTTTTTTCGCGCAACGCATGAAGATCGTCGTCGAGCCGACTGGCTGCCTCGCGGCGGCGGCGGTGCTGAACGGCACTGTGCCGGTCAAGGGCAAGCGTGTCGGCGTCGTGGTGAGCGGCGGCAACGTCGATCTGGCGAAGTTCGCGCAGTATCTCGCGTAAGCGCTTCGATTCGTCTCGCCTGAACGGAAAACGGCTCGCCTCGGCGAGCCGTTTTGCTATCTGCGTGCCGCTTCAGCTTGCCAGCGGGTCCGCGCTTTGCACGATCAGATCGTGATACCCGTTGATGATCACGCTGTACGAGAAATACGCGAACAGCAGCGCCGACAGCAGGTGACAGACGCGCAGCATGCCAGCGCCGGCGCGCTTGCGGCCGTGGCTGCCGAGCCAGCAGATAACGAGCGTCCAGCACAGGCCGCCGAGAAAGAAGCCGCCGAGGAAAACCACCGCGGACCGCGGGCTGGTCGCGCCGGCTTTCGCGATCAGCGCGCCGCCTACGGCCGCGAACCATAGAATCGCCGATGGCGACGACACCGCGAGCAGCACACCGCGCACAAAGCCGCGCCACGCGGAAAGCTGCGGTGCGGCGGTAGTGCCGTCGCCGGCCACCGCTGGCGCGCTAGCCGGGAGCACCGCTTCGCGTGCCATCTTCCAGGTGAGCAACAGCAGGATTGCCGCACCGCCGATCCATACCACCCAACGCACTGATTCGAACTGCAGCAGCGCAGCCATGCCCGCGAGCGCGAGTGTCGCGTAAATGAGGTCGCCGACGCATGAGCCGAGGCCGAGCCAGAAGCCTGGCCGGAACCCGTGTGACAGCGTCAGCGAAATCATCGCGACATTGACGAGACCGATATCGAGGCACAGTGACAGCGACAGAAAAAATCCGTCCGACATCATTGCAAACGCGTGCATCCGGGCGACCGCTCCATTCGTTCCGTTGTTCGTTGTTGTAGGGCGCGGCTCACGGCTTGCCGAGGCCGAGTTCGTTCCACAGGCCGTCGACGCGCTTTTTGACCGCGTCGTCCATCGTGATCGGACGCCCCCATTCACGGTCGGTTTCGCCGGCCCACTTATTGGTTGCGTCCAGCCCCATCTTCGAACCGAGCCCGGCCACCGGCGACGCGAAGTCGAGATAGTCGATCGGCGTGCGATCGACGAGCACCGTGTCGCGCGTCGGGTCGACGCGGGTGGTAATCGCCCAGATCACTTCCTTCCAGTCGCGGATATTGACGTCCTCATCGACGACGACGATGAATTTCGTGTACATGAACTGCCGCAGGAAGCTCCAGACGCCGAACATCACGCGTTTCGCGTGGCCTGGGTAGCTCTTCTTCATCTGCACGATCGCCATCCGGTAGCTGCAACCCTCGGGCGGCAGATAGAAGTCGGTGATCTCGGCGAACTGCTTCTGCAGCAGCGGCACGAATACCTCGTTCAGCGCGACGCCGAGTACGGCGGGCTCGTCGGGCGGCTTGCCGGTGTAGGTGGAGTGGTAGATGGCGTCGCGCCGCATCGTGATGCGCTCGACGGTGAAGACGGGAAACCACTCCCGCTCGTTGTAGTAGCCGGTGTGATCGCCGTACGGGCCTTCGAGCGCGTGTTCGTAGTGGGCCGAAGCGCCCTTTGACGGACGGGGCGGCGCGCCCGCGGGGGCGGGGTCGGGCTCGCCGTCCTGCGGATAGATGAAGCCTTCGAGCACGATCTCCGCGCGCGCGGGCACCTGCAGACCGTCGGCGCCCGGCGTCAGGCACTTCGCGAGTTCGGTGCGCCCGCCGCGCAGCAGTCCGGCGAACTGATACTCGGACAGCGTGTCGGGCACCGGCGTGACTGCGCCAAGGATCGTCGCCGGGTCCGCGCCGAGAACCACGGCCACCGGATAAGGCTGGCCAGGATTGCGCAGCGCGAACTCGCGAAAATCGAGCGCGCCGCCGCGATGTGCAAGCCAGCGCATGATCAGCTTGTTACGGCCGATCAATTGCTGCCGGTAAATGCCGAGGTTCTGCCGGCTCTTGTTCGGGCCTTTCGTGACGGTCAGGCCCCAGGTAATCAGCGGGCCGGCGTCGCCCGGCCAGCAGGTCTGGATCGGCAAACGGGTGAGATCGACGTCGCCGTGCTCCCAGACGATTTCCTGGCAGGGCGGCGCGCTGACTGTCTTCGGTGCCATGTCCCACACCGCCTTGGCGAGCGAGAACAGCTTGCCGGCGTCTCTGAGTCCTTTTGGCGGCTCGGGCTCTTTGAGCGCGGAGAGCAGCCGGCCGACGTCGCGCAGTGACTCGAGCGCCGCGTTGTCGCCAGCGTCCGCCTGTGAATCGATGCCCATGCCGAGCGCGACGCGGCGCGGCGTGCCGAACAGATTGCCGAGCACCGGAAACACGTGCTGCTCGGTGTTCTGGAACAGCAGCGCTGGACCGCCCGCGCGCAACACACGGTCGCAAACTTCGGTCATTTCGAGGTTCGGCGACACCTTCTGCGAGATACGACGCAATTCACCGATCGTTTCGAGGCGTCCGACGAAATCGCGCAGGTCTTTGTATTTCATCTGTAATGGTTAAGAGCCGCATGGCGGCGGAAAAGGGGATGCAGGCCATCGGAACGAACAACGGTGCTGGCAGAACAATCAGTTACAAAAAGTATGCTGGCCGCGTACGCGGTCGAAAAAATGCGATTGTCGATTTTACCTGCGTTGGCTACCGCACGTAGAGAGGCCGAATGGCCTAGTCGACGCATTGGGGTGCGGAGCGACGAGAAGGCGCAGTGCGCGTGGGCGGAAGCCGGTTCGATGGCATTCAAAATTACCGTAAGTTATAGATTCTGGTTTCTATAGTGTTGACGATCTATAAAAGGGTGCCCTAGAATCCGTCCACATTGGTTCAGGGGCGCTAACCTTTTTACCGCCGCCCCCGGTCTTATGACGCACCGCGTCACCGTTTTCGCGCCCCACGAGGGACGAACGGCCTATTGAATTCTCGCCAGCGTCCACGAACGCTGGTTTTTCGCGTGGAGCCTGAGCCCCGCACGCCTGGAGCATGCGCCGGCTGTTTTCGAGATGGCTCCCCAAACGGTATTTGCCGTTTTCCCGACGTCGCTGCTGCCGAACCAGGCAGCATCCGCGATGTCTTGACTCTGCGAACAGTTGTTGCCGCCTGATCATTCAGGTGGGGTTCGCGGATCATGCAACATGGGAGATCTGAATGAACGCCTGGTTATCGTGGCGTCCCGATGAGCGTATTGCGCAGGTCGTGCGTGGCGCGCTACGTCGAGGGACGCGACTGAGTCATCATCTGTTCAGCATTGTCGGCGGCATCGCCGTGGTGCTGGCTCTCGCACTGTGGCTCATGCCGACCTGGCGCGGCACACTCGCCGCGCGGCTGATGCCGGTCATTTCCGCCGCCGTGCAAGCGGGCCCCGCCCGTCTGCTGCAGGGTAATCCGATGCCGGCGATTGGACCGGCTCCCACCTCCAGCCCATCGGTCGACGAGTCCCTGTCGGCCAGTTTCCCAGTCAATACCGACGGCGCGAACGACGGCAACACCGCCCTCACCGCGACCAACATCAGCTTCGACGTCGCTTTCGACAACGCTGGTTCCGCTGGCATGGGCGTCGCAACGTTGAACGGCCTCGATCCGCGCACCATGCAAAGCGTGAGCGCGCTGGCGCGCCTGATCCCTTCGCAGCGCGTGTCCGCCGATGCGCGCGATGACCGCGTGCTGGTGTCGAGCCGCGAGCAGGATCTGGTCGCTTCTTACCTCGCTCGCCGCTATCGGGTCGCTCAGGAGCCGGTCAGTGAGCTCGTCAAGGCTGCGTTCGATACCGGTCGCGAAGTCGGCCTCGATCCGCTGCTGCTGCTGTCCGTGATGGCCATCGAGTCGGGCTTCAATCCGTACGCTGAAAGCGGCGTCGGCGCGCAAGGGCTGATGCAGGTGATGTCGAAGGTACATTCGGACAAGTTTCAGTATTTCGGCGGCCAGAGCGCGGCGCTCGAGCCGCTCGCGAACATCAAGGTCGGCGCACTCGTGCTGAAGGATTGCATCGCGCGCGGTGGTTCGTTGCCCGGCGGCCTGCGCCTCTACGTCGGGTCGAGCACGTCGGACGACGGTGGCTACGGTGCCAAGGTGATGGCCGAGCGTGGGCGTCTGCGCGACGTCGCGCGTGGCCGCAAGGTGCCGATCAACGCACCGCAGGCGCCGGTTTTGACCGCGTCGGCGAATCCGTCCCCCGCTGCCGCGGCCAGCAGCGGTGGAAATGGCAAGCGCGTTCAGGTGACGCTGCAAAGCGGTCATGCGGCCACCCCGGCGACGCCAGCGGTGCATACGGAACCGGCGGAGCAGGATGATGCGAGCGCCGGCGCGACGCGACACGTGGCGTCGGCTTCCGAGTTGGGAGCCTGAACCACGCAGTTCTGCATTTCACTGTCGTTCGCGTATGAAAAAGGACACTCGAGCGTGTCCTTTTTTGCGTCTGGCCGGTCGGCGGCTGAAACCCGTGCGTCGCGGCTCGCAGTGGCGGATGATCTGGGCCGCTCGCGCCTGGCTGTCGGCAAACGTCGAAACGCTGCAGCGGCAGATAGCGGCGGCCTCGCCGCCTCACGCGCGGGTCTCGCTCAATGCCGCCCGAACAGCTTCACGAGCCTCTCGACCGCTTGTTCGAGCTTCGGATAGGCGGTTGCATACGAGAGCCTGATGTAGTCCTTCGGCGCGTGGGTGCCAAAGTCCATGCCGGGCACCAGCACGACCCCGGCGTCATGCAACATCGCCTTCGTGAGGGCCGCGCTATCGCCGGCCGCCGGATGGGCCACACTGCGGCAGTCGGCATACACGTAGAACGCACCGTCGGGCATCACCGGCACGCCGAACCCCAGCGCTTCGAGCGCCGGTACGATGAAGTCACGCCGGCGCTTGAATTCGAGCCGCCGCGCCTCGTAGATCGCGATCGTCTCCGGCTCGAAGCAGGCGAGCGCGGCGTGCTGCGCCAGCGCCGACGCGCAGATAAACAGATTCTGCGCGAGTTTTTCGAACGCGCTGACCATCGCGGGCGGCACGACGAGCCAGCCGAGCCGCCAGCCGGTCATGTTGAAATATTTCGAGAAGCTGTTGACGGTGATCACATCGTCGCCGTACGACAGCGCCGACACGGGTTTCGCGTCGTAGCTGAGGCCCTGGTAGATCTCGTCGACGATCGTGAAGCCGCCACGCGCCCTGACAGCCTTCACGATGCGCTCGAGTTCGGCCGGCTCGATCGACGTGCCGGTCGGGTTCGATGGCGAAGCGAGCAGTACGCCACGCGTGTGCTCGCCCCACCGGCGCTCGACATCGGCGGCGGTCAGCTGGAAGCGCTCGGCAGGCCCGCTCGGCACCATCACCGGCTTGCCTTCGGCGGCGATCACGAAATGGCGGTTGCAGGGATAGCACGGATCGGGCATCAGCACTTCGTCGTCGCGATCGACGAGCGCCGCGCACGCCAGCAGCAGCGCGGCGGACGCGCCGGCGGTCACGATAATCCGCGCCGGGTCGACGCTGATCCCGTATGAGTCGGCGTAATGCGCGGAAATCGCGTCGCGCAACGCGTGGATGCCGAGCGCACTCGTATATTGCGTGACGCCGCGGCGCAACGCGTTCGCGGCGGCCTCGATGACCGGCTCGGGCGCGGTGAAATCCGGCTCACCGATGCCCATGTGGATGATGTCACGCCCCTCGCGCTCGAGCAGCGCGGCCTCCTTGGCCAATTCCATCACGTAGAAAGGCTGGATGGCGTCGACGCGTGCAGCAAACCGCGCCAGCGGTTCGGTTACGGAGTTCATACGGTCAGATCCAATTCGGAAGCAAAAAGCAAAAAGCAAAAGGCAAAAAGCAGAAGCACGAGCCAGACGTCGCCGCGCGTATCGAATGCAGCGCGCACTTGCGCTTTCATTGTCACCGCGCTCTGCGGCGTCCTGGCGGGCGATGCGGTTCGCCCGATGCAGCGGCGCATTGCCGCCGCGATGCCGGCATGACGGCAATGCGCGCCGCCCTTAGCTCTTGCGGGCCGCCTGCACCTCGGCCGCGCGCAGTTGCGCCGACAGCTTGTCCAGCACGCCGTTCACGTATTTATAGCCGTCCGAGCCGCCGAACGTTTTCGTGAGTTCCACCGCTTCGTTGATGACCACGCGGTACGGAATATCGAGGTGATTCTTCAGTTCGAATGCGGCGACCAGCAGCACCGCGCGCTCGACCGGCGACAGCTGATCGATCGGACGATCGAGACACGGTGCGATCTGCGCGGACAGCGCGTCCGCATCGCGCATTACGCCGTGCAGAATCGCTTCCAGATGCTCGTGGTCGGCCTTGTCGTAGCCTTGCGCGCCGCGCAGTTGCGCATCGATTTCACCGGCGGGCGAACCCGACAGCAGCCACTGGTAAAGCCCCTGCGTGGCGAGTTCGCGGGAGCGTCGGCGTGCGCTCTTCATGCCTGTTCCTCGTCGTCTTCATCTTCGTCGTCATCGTCGCCGCCGAGCTGTTCGAGCGCAACCGCCAGATTGGCCATTTCAACGGCCACGCGCGCGGCGTCGCGACCCTTCTCGGTCATGCGTGCGACAGCCTGTTCATCGTTCTCGGTCGTCAGCACCGCGTTGGCGACCGGAATGCCGAAGTCGAGGCCGACCCGCGAGATGCCTGCGCCGCTTTCATTCGAGACCAGTTCGAAGTGGTAGGTTTCGCCGCGAATCACCGCGCCGAGCGCGATCAGCGCGTCGAATTGCGCGCTTTCCGCGAGCTTTTGCAGCGCCAGCGGAATTTCCAGCGCGCCCGGCACCGTGACGAGCAGCACGTCTTCGCCGGTTACGCCGAGGCGTTCGAGTTCTTCGATGCAGGCGTCCGCGAGGCCATTGCAGACCGGCTCGTTAAAGCGCGCCTGGACGATGCCGATGCGCAGTCCGTCGCCATCGAGATTCGGTTGGTATTGTCCGATTTCCATGTGAATTCCGTAGTGTGTAAGTGGGCGCAACGAGTGGGCGTAAACAGTGGGCGCGCGGCTGGCCCGCTCAGCCTTGCGCGGCGAGCGGGCTGCCGCCTGGCATCGGCACGAAGCCCGTGACTTCGAGACCGTACCCCGACATGCTGCCGAGCTTGCGTGGGTTCGACAGCACCTGCATCTTGCCGACGCCGAGTTCGCGCAGAATCTGCGCGCCGATGCCGTAGGTCTTGAAGTCGACCGGCCGGCGCTTGAGCGCGTCGGCTTTTTCCTTCGAGTCGAAGGCCTTGAATACGTCGACCAGATGTTCCTTCGAATCGCCGCAGTTCAGCAGCACGACCACGCCGAGTTCGCGCTCGGCGATCTCTTTCATGGCGGCGTCGAGCGTCCACGAGTGGGTGGATTCGCCGACTTCGAGCAGGTCCAGCACCGACAGCGGCTCGTGCACGCGCACCGGGGTGTCCCGATCCGGCGTCGGTGTGCCTCGCACCAGCGCGAGATGCGGCTGACCGCTCGGCTGGTCGAGATACATGACCGCGCGAAACGCGCCGTGCGCGGTCTGCATCGTGCGTTCGCAGATGCGCGCGACGATCGATTCCGTGCGACTGCGATAGTGGATCAGATCGGCGATGGTGCCGATTTTGAGGCGGTGCTCCTGCGCGAACTCGATCAGATCGGGCAGGCGCGCCATCGTGCCGTCGTCCTTGATCACTTCGCAGATCACCGACGCCGGCGTGAGGCCCGCGAGCGCGGTGAAGTCGCAGCCGGCTTCGGTATGGCCGGCGCGCACCAGCACGCCGCCCGGTTGCGCCATGATCGGGAACACGTGGCCGGGCTGCACGATGTGCTCGGGGCGCGCGTCCGGCGCGACCGCGGCGGCGACTGTGCGGGCGCGGTCCGCCGCCGAAATGCCGGTGGTCACGCCTTCGGCCGCTTCGATGCTGACCGTGAATGCGGTGCCGTACTGCGTGCCGTTGCGGTAGGTCATCAGCGGCAGATTGAGCTGCTTGCAGCGTTCCTGGGTGAGCGTCAGGCAGATCAGCCCGCGCCCGTAGCGGGCCATGAAATTGATCGCTTCCGGGGTGACGAACTCGGCGGCGATCACGAGGTCGCCCTCGTTTTCGCGGTCTTCTTCGTCGACGAGGATCACCATCCGGCCAGCTTTCAGTTCGGCGATGATCTCTTGGGTGGAGGCGAGCGTCATGTTGGCGTTGGCGACATTTTCGGGAAAGCGCGTATTTTACGCCACGCGCGGGCGCAAGTCGCCTTCGCCACCAGACATAGGCCGTTTGCTTGATCGTGAGCAGCGCGGCGCTTTTTGCTCCGCCGCTGCCGCCGCGGGTCGCCGCGGCGGTCCGTCGGTTCATTGATGGCCGCGCGGGCTTTGGCTGCGCGCGGCAGCCAGCTTTACGAATTGCAATAGTGCGGAACGGCACTTGCGACTCCGTGTGAGCCTTCGTTATCACCGGGAGACCGAAATGCGTCCGACCGCTGGCTGCAGCATGACAGGAACACTCCCCGCAGGCCGTGTACCGGAGCTTGCGCGAGGAGCCCGGCGATGACACGCGGCACCGCCAGCAGCGGCTTGTCGCAGGCGCCGGTCGATGCGCTGCGCGCGAGCGCGTACCGCATTCCAACCGATGCGCCCGAGGCCGACGGTACCTTCGCGTGGGACGCGACGACGCTGGTGGTGGTCGAGCTCGACGCCGGTGGCGATACCGGTCTCGGCTACACCTATAGCGATGCCAGCATCGTCAAGCTGATCCACGGAACACTGGCCGCTTGCGTGCTGAAACACGACGTATCGGAGATCCCCGCCCACTGGCAACGGATGCAGCATCAGGTGCGCAATCTCGGCCGCGGCGGTCTTGCCGCCACCGCGATTTCGGCCATCGACTGCGCGCTGTGGGACCTGAAAGCGAAGCTGCTCGGCGTGCCGCTCGTGAGCCTGCTCGGCTCGCTGCGCCCGAGCGTGCCGATCTATGGCAGCGGCGGCTTCACCAGCTATACGAACCAGCGCCTGCAGGAGCAACTGGGCGGCTGGGTCGCGCAGGACGGCTGCCGCTGGGTGAAGATGAAAATCGGCAGCGAGCCGCAAAAGGATCCGGCCCGCGTCGAAGCCGCGCGCGAGGCGATCGGCGACGCGGGGCTGTTCGTCGACGCGAACGGCGCGCTGACCGTGCAGCAGGCGCTGGATTACGCGCAGCGTTTCGCGCAACATCAGGTGAGCTGGTTCGAGGAGCCCGTGTCGTCGGACGATGAGGCCGGCCTGCGCTGCGTGCGCGAGCAGGCGCCGGCCGGCATGGACATCGCGGCCGGCGAATACGGCTACACGCTCGACGACTTCCGGCGCCTGCTTGCCGCGCGTTCGGTCGACGTGCTGCAAGCCGATGCGAGCCGGTGCGGCGGCGTCACCGGTTTTCTGCGGGCCGCAGCCCTGTGCGATGCGCACCACGTGCCGCTCTCCGCGCATTGCGCGCCGGCACTGCATCTGCACGTCGCCTGCGCGGCGCCGCGGCTGCGCCATCTGGAGTGGTTCCATGACCATGTGCGCATCGAGGGCATGCTGTTCGATGGCGCGCCGCGGGCACGCGACGGCGTTATCGCGCCGGACCTGACGCGGCCCGGATGCGGCCTCGAATTCAGGCATCGCGACGCCGCGCGTTATCTCGTCAAATAAACCGTCGCCGACGGAATCGATATCGACGGTGCCCAACGCGTATCCGGATCGTTTTCGCAGTCTGCGCGGCGCGCCGGCGGGCCCGGCGCCGCTCCGAAGGCCAGGATTTCTCAATGCGCGAAGCGCATGGAACGTGCGCTGGCCGACAAAAAGGCGCTGTAGATCTGGTGCTTTCCGCGACATCATACTTTGAGGGTATGAAAGCGGATAGGAAAAGTATTGGACGCCCCGAACTCGCGAAGGGTATAAAAACGTCCAATGAACTCTCCTCTCGCAGCATCCGCCATGACCCTAGCAACCATCGAACGCATCGAAACCCGCCTCGTCGATTTGCCGACGATCCGTCCTCACAAACTTTCGGTTGCGACGATGTACGGGCAGACCTTGATGCTCGTCAAGGTGTACTGCAGCGACGGCGTTGTCGGTATCGGCGAAGGCACCACGATCGCCGGCATGGCCTACGGTCCGGAAAGTCCCGAAGCGATGAAACTCGCGATCGACGCATACCTCGCGCCGGCGATGATCGGCAAGGATGCCACTCGCATTCAGGCATTGATGGCGCACCTGGGCAAGCTGGTCAAGCTCAATCATTTCTCGAAGAGCGCGCTCGAAACCGCGCTGCTCGACGCGCACGGCAAGCGCCTCGATGTATCGGTCAGCGATCTGCTCGGCGGCCGTCGCCGTGAGCGCCTGCCGGTCGCGTGGACGCTCGCGTCGGGCGATACGACGAAAGACATCGCAGAAGCCGAGCACCTGCTCGACCTGCGCCGGCACAGGGTCTTCAAGCTGAAGATCGGCGCGAAGGAAGTCAAGACCGATATCCGCCATGTCGCCGAAATCAAGCAAGCGGTGGGCGACCGTGCCGCGGTGCGCGTCGACGTCAACATGGCGTGGAGCGAGACCGAGGCGGGCTGGGCGATTCCGGCGCTGGCCGACGCCGGCTGCGAGCTGGTCGAGCAGCCGGTCGCATCGGCCGCGGCGCTCGCGCGCCTGATGCGCCGCTTCCCGGTTGCGTTGATGGCGGACGAAGTGCTGCAAGGCCCGGAAAGCGCATTCGACATCGCAAAGAACGGCGGCGCCGACGTGTTCGCGATCAAGATCGAACAGAGTGGCGGTCTGTTCGCCGCGCAGCGCGTCGCGGCGATCGCCGATGCCGCCGGGATCGAACTCTACGGCGGCACGATGCTCGAGGGCGCGTTCAGCACCGTGGCCTCCGCGCATCTGTTCGCGAGCTTCGCGAACCTGCAATGGGGCACCGAACTGTTCGGACCGTTGCTGATCACCGAGGAAATTCTGACGCAGCCGCTCGATTACAGCGACTTCGAGCTGAGCGTGCCGAACGGCCCGGGTCTCGGCATCGAACTGGACGAAGCGAAGCTCAAGCGCTTCACGCGAGACGGGTTGATGAAAGTCACCCGGTAAACCGACACCGATCAAGAGGATTCAACGATGCTTTTCCATGTACGGATGGACGTGCACCTGCCGGTCGATATGCCGGCCGACGTGGCAAACGAAATCAAAGGGCGCGAGAAAGCTTATTCGCAGGAACTCCAGCGTAGCGGCAAGTGGCGTCATATCTGGCGATTGGTTGGCGAGTACGCGAACTACAGCATTTTCGATGTAGAGAGCAATGCCGAACTGCACGACATTCTGTCCGCGCTGCCTCTGTTCCCGTACATGAAGATTTCGGTGACGCCTCTATGCCGTCACCCGTCGTCGATCCGGGACGGCGACCGCTGAGCCCGGGTTGCGCTCGTTGAAGGCGAGCGCGGCCGACGCCGTTTTTCCCCCATACCAACTGGAGACAGTCATCGTGAGCGTCAAAGTATTTGAATCCAAGGAAGTGCAGGACCTGCTCAAAGCAGCGTCCAATGTCGATGCGGGCAACGGCGACGCCAGATTCCAGCAGATCGTGTTCCGTCTGCTCGGCGACCTGTTCAAGGCGATCGATGACCTCGACATCACGCCGGACGAAGTGTGGACCGGTATCAACTACCTGAACAGGCTCGGCCAGGACGGCGAAGCGGCGCTGCTCGCGGCCGGCCTCGGTCTCGAGAAGTACCTCGACATCCGCATGGACGCCGAGGACCAGGCGATCGGTCTGGAAGGCGGCACGCCGCGCACGATCGAAGGCCCGCTGTACGTTGCTGGCGCACCGCTGAAAGACGGCGTTGCGAAGATCGACGTGAATGCGGATGAAGACGCGGGCCCGCTCGTCATCCGCGGCACGGTCAAGGATCTGGACGGCAAGCCGGTTGCCGGCGCGGTCGTCGAATGCTGGCACGCGAACTCCAAAGGCTTCTACTCGCACTTCGATCCGACCGGCGCGCAAAGCGAATTCAACCTGCGCGGCGCGGTGAAGACCGGCGCGAACGGCAAGTACGAATTCCGCACGCTGATGCCGGTCGGCTACGGCTGCCCGCCGCACGGCTCGACGCAAAAGCTGCTGAACGTGCTGGGCCGCCATGGCAACCGTCCGGCGCATGTGCATTTCTTCGTCACCAGCGATTCGCATCGCAAGCTGACCACGCAGTTCAACGTCGAAGGTGATCCGCTGATTTGGGACGACTTCGCGTATGCAACGCGCGAAGAACTGATCCCGCCGGTCGTCGAGAAAACCGGTGGCGCGGCGTTGGGCCTGAAGGCCGACGGGTACAAGGAGATCGAGTTCAACTTCACGGTGACGCCGCTGGTCCAGGGTAAGGACAACCAGCTGGTCTCTCGCCTGCGCGCTTCGGCCGAGGCGTAATAGTGGGTCGCGGGCGGCGCCGTGACGACACGGCCGCTGCCCGAGTCACGGCAAGCGTCGATCAATACCGATACGAGTCCTCGTCGATGGCGTTGAGCACGCACGAGGATTTCTTGCATATCGGCAAACCGTTGCTGCGCCGATCAAGTCGCGGGGTCCGGCTTAGCGTTTCCGACAGTCGTGTAGCAAGCGTTTTGCGGTGCACTGGGCGCGTCGGTGCCAGTACGGTCCCGCTTAACGACGTGCGAATTGTTGCCCCGCACAAGAGCACGACCCACATCGCGGTCCCCTTTCCGCGCGCAGCAAAGCGCGGCGCAAGTCACGACCATCCATCACGAAAATGTGCGACAGGCCGCTGTCGCGTTTCGATAGAATCTTCTTTCGCGGAGGAAGAACCAGATTTGCATATTCGCAGCGATATGAAATCACGAACGCCTCCCGCATTGTTCATCCTTATCGGAGGCGACTGTGCCAGGCTTACTTCCCGATGTCGATCGCGACGGACTCCTCGAATATTCGGTGGTCTATACCGACCGCTCGATCAATCATATGTCGCAGCTCTTTCAGGGCGTCATGCGTGACATTTCCGCCGCGCTGAAAAAAGTCTATAACGCGAAGTCGGTCGTTGTGGTCCCGGGCAGCGGGACGTTCGGCATGGAGGCCGTGGCCCGGCAGTTCGCGACGGACAGCAAGTGCCTGGTCATCCGCAACGGCTGGTTCAGTTTCCGCTGGTCGCAGATTTTCGATATGGGCCGCATTCCGTCTGAATCGATCGTATTGAAGGCCCGCCCGGTCGAACAAGGAAGGCAGGCCGCCTATGCGCCGGCGCCGATCGACGAAGTGGTCGCTGCAATCCGGCAAAGCAAGCCTGATCTGGTCTTCGCACCGCATGTCGAGACCGCATCCGGAATGCTGCTGCCCGATGACTATTTGCGCGCGGTGTCCGACGCCGTGCACGCCGTCGGCGGGATGTTCGTGCTGGATTGCATTGCATCCGGCACGGTCTGGGTCGACATGCAGGCCACTGGCGTCGATGTTCTGCTCAGTGCGCCGCAAAAAGGGTGGAGCGCGTCACCATGCTGTGCGCTGGTCATGCTCAGCGCGCTCGCCCGCGAGAGAATCGACGCCACAACCAGCACCAGTTTCTCCTGCGATCTTCGCAAATGGCTGCAGATCATGGAAGCCTACGAGAACGGCGGGTTCGCATACCACGCCACGATGCCGACGGACAGTCTCGCGACGCTGCGCGACGTGATCAAGGAAACCGAGGCATACGGCTTCGACAAGGTGCAAGCGGAGCAGTTGGAACTCGGCAAGCGCATTCGTTCGCTTCTGGTTGGCAAGGGCTTCAGAAGCGTGGCGGCCGAAGGTTTCCAGGCACCGGGCGTAGTGGTCAGCTACTCGGACGATGACGGCATACGATCCGGCAAGAAATTCGCCGACGCTGGCTTGCAGATCGCCCCCGGCGTTCCATTGCAGTGCGATGAGCCAGAAGATTTCAAGACCTTCCGGGTCGGATTGTTTGGCCTCGATAAACTGCATGACGTCGAAGGCGCGGTCGCCAGATTCGCCAATGCATTGGACAGCGTTCTCTAAGCTCGTGCGCGTTCGTCCGCGCGGCGGTGGCACGGGCTTGGCCGCTCGACTACCGCCTTCTGTTCGCTAGTTTTTCTCCGGCGAGCGGTGGGAGCGATTGCTGCTCGCGAATGATGTTGATCAACGTACGAAGAGCAGGGTGGTTGTAGCGGCGACTGCTGTAGTAAAGGTGAAACGGGTCCTCAGCGTACGCGTTCTTTTTCAAGACGATCTGCAGTTCACCGCGCGCCAATTCGTCGGCGATGCGGGCCTCCAGTAAGTACGCGATTCCCAGCCCTGCCTTGCATGCACTGATGGTGGTCGCCGTATCGTTGATCGTGAGCAGGCCGGGCACGCGCAGACGGCATGCCACGCCGCCGTCGTTCAATTGCCACCTGTAGCTCGAATTGTCGCCGAGCAAAAGCTGCAGGCAGATATGTTTCGCGAGGTCATCGAGACGCCGGGGCGCGCCGCGCCGTTCGATGTAGCCGGGCGAAGCAGCCATGACCCATCGCTGAGGACCGGTCAGCGGTAGGGCGACCATATCTTCCGGCACGTAATGGCCATATCGAATGCCCGCGTCGTAGCCTTCGGCCACGATGTCAATAGGACGATCCTCGACGACGACCGTCAGACGGACGTCAGGGCACCGGCGAG
>NZ_DASXHN010000453.1:0-4636 GCF_036488505.1 Paraburkholderia sp.
TGTCCCCAGATATGCGCAAATCCGCACACGAGCGTCGTGCCGTAACGGGCTTTGAATTCATCGAAGGCGGAATCATCGACAATGCGCGCGATCACTTCGCGAATATCGAACGGCTTGCGCGTATCGACCGGGATCACGCCGTAGATACTGCGCGGGTCGTAGCGCGGCGGCTCCGGTTCCTGCAACGCGAGCGGCGCCTGTTTGACACGGTTCAGATTGCCGACGATGCTGCGCGCGATGCCGAGCGCATGTGCATCGTTCTGCGCGAGATGATCGACGACGCCCGACAGCCGCGTATGCACGTCGCCGCCGCCGAGATCTTCGGCGCTCACCACTTCGCCAGTTGCGGCCTTCACGAGCGGCGGGCCGCCGAGAAAAATCGTCCCCTGATTCTTGACGATGATCGATTCGTCGCTCATTGCCGGCACATACGCACCGCCAGCGGTACACGAGCCCATCACGACCGCGATCTGCGGAATGCCGGCCGCCGACAGATTCGCCTGGTTGTAGAAGATGCGGCCGAAGTGATCGCGATCGGGAAATACGTCGTCCTGATTCGGCAGATTGGCGCCGCCGGAGTCAACCAGATACACGCATGGCAAGCGGTTTTCCGCGGCGATTTCCTGTGCGCGCACATGCTTTTTCACGGTAACTGGATAGTAGGTGCCGCCCTTCACGGTCGCGTCGTTGCAGACGATCACGCATTCCTGCCCGGCGATCCGGCCGATGCCGGTGATCACGCCGGCGCCCGGCGCGTCGTCGTTGTACATGCCGTACGCGGCTAGTTGCGACAGTTCGAGAAACGGCGTGCCGGGATCCAGCAATTGCGCGATGCGCTCGCGCGGCAACAGCTTGCCGCGGCTCGTGTGCTTGTCGCGTGCGGCCTGGCCGCCGCCTTGCGCAAGTTGCTCGATCTTTGCGCGCAGATCGGCGACGAGCGCCTCGAGCGCCGCCGCGTTTGCGCGAAACTCATCCGAGCGCGGGTTCAATTTCGATTCGATGATCGGCATGACGTGATTGCTCCAGATTTGCCGCGTTCTTATAGGCCACCGAGTGCGCTGCGCACCCCGGCCTTCGTCACCGCGATGCGCACGCGCTATTCGTCACAGCGTTTCGGCAAACAGCTCACGACCGATCAGCATCCGGCGAATTTCACTGGTGCCCGCGCCGATTTCGTAGAGCTTCGCGTCGCGCCATAGACGTCCGACCGGATACTCGTTGATATAGCCATTGCCGCCGAGAATCTGGATCGCCTCGCCGGCCATCCACGTCGCTTTTTCGGCGGTGTAGAGAATCACGCCCGCGCAGTCCTTGCGCACCTGGCGCACATGCGCGTTGCCGAGCGTATCGAGCTGGCGGCCCACCGCATACAGATATGCGCGGCAGGCCTGCAACGTCGTATACAGATCGGCGACCTTGCCCTGAATCAGCTGGAATTCGCCGATCGGCTGGCCGAACTGCTTGCGCTCGTGGATATACGGCACCACCGCGTCCATCACCGCCACCATGATGCCGGTCGGCCCGCCCGCGAGCACCGCGCGTTCATAGTCGAGCCCGCTCATCAGCACTTTCACGCCGCCGTTCAACTCGCCGAGGATGTTCTCTTCCGGCACTTCGACGTCCTGGAACACCAGCTCGCCGGTATGCGAGCCGCGCATGCCGAGCTTGTCGAGCTTCTGTGCAACCGAGAAGCCCTGCATGCTTTTCTCGACGATAAACGCGGTAATGCCGCGCGACTGCGCTTGCGGATCGGTCTTCGCATAGACGACCAGCGTGTCGCAATCGGGGCCATTGGTGATCCACATCTTGGTGCCGTTCAGCACGTAGCGGTCGCCCTTCTTTTCGGCGCGCAGCTTCATGCTGACCACGTCCGAGCCCGCGTTCGGCTCGCTCATCGCGAGCGCGCCGACGTGCTCGCCAGAGACGAGCTTCGGCAAGTACCTGCGCTTTTGTGCTTCGCTGCCGTTGCGATGAATCTGGTTCACGCACAGGTTCGAATGCGCACCGTACGACAACCCGACCGATGCGGACGCGCGCGAGATTTCCTCCATCGCGACCATGTGCGCGGTGTAGCCCATATTCGCGCCGCCGTATTCCTCGGCGACGGTCATGCCGAGCACGCCCAGATCGCCGAACTTCTTCCACAGATCCATCGGAAACTGATCGGTGCGGTCGATTTCGCCCGCGCGCGGCGCGATTTCTTTAGCGGCGAACGATGCAATGCTGTCGCGCAGCATTTCGATTTCCTCGCCGAGCGGGAATTGCAAACCGGGCAGATTGGGCATTGCGGTGTCTCCAAGGTTCGGGGGCGGCCGCGCAAAACAACGCGAAGCGGCGCGCGGATCGTCAATCGGGTCAACGCGCATTTCACGCCAGATTGACGTATGCGTCAATAGGTGTTTTTGAGTGTTACTCAGAATCTTCCGGCCTCTACCGCGGACAGCGAATTCAGTGTTAGGATCGCGTTCATCGCGCATTGACGCATCCCGCGCCCCCGCCCTCTTCGTCACAAATCTGACTTCGACTCATATGACGGTTGCCGTGAAGACCGGACTGCCTGTATCGCGCCGCGAGCCGGCCGGGCGCAAGTCGCAGCAGCGCGTGAAGGAAATTCTTCAGGCGGGCCGCGACGTGTTCTCCGAAAAAGGCTACGAGCGGGCGACGACCGCAGAGATCGCGCAGCGCCTCGGCATTTCGGAGGCCACGGTGTTCAGCTATTTCCGCGGCAAGCGCGAGCTGTGCGCGCGCGTGATCGGCGACTGGTACGACGAGATCATCGATGCGATTGAGGCGGGCCTGCCGCGCGAGGGCAGCGTGCGTCAGCAGTTCGCATTCATCGTGCGCATGCATTTGCGGCTGATGCTCGTCAATGGCACCGATCTGTGCGCGCTGGTGCTGTCCGAGGGCCGCGCGCGGCATCACGAGCTAAGTGACGCGTTGACCGAGTTGCAACGCCGTTACACCGCGCCGCTGATGCGGGTGCTCGCGCAAGGCCAGCAAAGCGGCGAGATTCGCGCCGATTTGCCGTTGCGTCTGTTGCGCTCGATGGTGTTCGGGCCGATGGAGCACGTGTTGTGGGACGCGACGCTGGCGAAACGGCAGATCGATATCGACGCCACCGCCGATCAGCTGGTCGACGTGCTGTGGGTTGCACTGACGCCGCCCCAACTGGACGTGAGCGCATTGCAGCGCTTCAGGGCGGAGGTGGCCGACGCGAACCGGCGTTTCGAGCAAGCGGCCAGCGCGGCGGCCGGCAATGCAAAAGCGCGCGGCGCAGCGAAGACCGCGCGGCGCGCGAAAAGCGGCTAATCTACCAGCGTCCCCGCCGCAGCCCGAAGGAGAGCCCAAGTGCCCGCAGCGAAAAGCGCGAAGGAAAGCCGGAACAACAGCGACAAAACCAGCGAAAAGCAACCCAAAACGCCTGACGGCAAGCACAGCAGCAAGCCCGCCCGAAAGGCCGCCGCCAGGCGGGGCGAAACCAGCGCGAAAGCCGCGCCGAAGGCCGCTACTCGGCCTGCCGCGGGCACCACGGGCACTACGACCCGGCGCGCGGCTGCGTCTGCAACACAGAGCGCGCCGCCAAGCGAGACCCAATCGGCGTCCGCTGCGCGCATCCGGGTCGGCATCGGCGGCTGGACTTTCGCGCCGTGGCGCGGCCCGTTCTATCCCGCCGATCTCACCCAAAGCCGCGAACTCGAATACGCGAGCCGGCAGTTGACGTCGATCGAAATCAACGGCACGTTCTACGGATCGCAGAAGCCGTCCAGCTATGAGAAGTGGTATCAGGAAACGCCCGACGATTTCGTTTTTTCGCTGAAAGCGCCGCGTTATGCGACCAATCGCCGGGTGCTCGCCGAAGCAGGCGAAACGATCGAGCGCTTCTTCGCGAGCGGCGTGCTGCTGCTCAAGCAGAAGCTCGGCGCGATCAACTGGCAGTTCGCACCCACCAAGAAATTCGACCCGGACGATTTCGCAGCCTTTCTGAAGCTGCTGCCCGCCAGCATCGAAGGACAGAAACTGCGGCACGCGATCGAGGTCCGTCACGAGTCGTTCAAAACGCCCGAGTTCGTTGCGCTCGCGCGCCAATACCAGGTCGCCATCGTGCTCGCGGCCGACAGCGACTACCCGCAAATTGCCGATATCACCGCGCCGTTCGTGTACGTGCGCATCATGGGCACGAGCGAGAAGGAAGCCAAAGGCTATTCGGCCAAGGCGCTCAACGCGTGGGCCGAACGCGCGCGCCAGCTGGCCGCGGGCAGCACGCCGGACGATCTGGAAACCTGCGGGGAGCCGCTTGCGAAAACGGCCTCCGGGACGGCCGCGCGCGATGTCTATCTGTACGTGATCAGCGGCTTCAAGGAACGCAACCCCGCCGCCGCGATGGCCCTGCTGCAGAAACTCTGACGCGCCCGCCCTGCCTGCTGTCACGCGCCAGTGTCATAATCGCGCCAGCGCAGCCGTGCGCTGGCGTTCGACTTCGCTTGCGTTTCGCCTGAGCTTGGCGCCCGCTTCGTGCCTGCCTCGCGCTAGCGTTGTGCCGATTTCGCGCCCGCTCCGTGCTAGCCTCCTGTCGATTTCGTGCCCGCTCCGTGCTGGCTTCGTGCCGATTTCATCCCCTTTCGGCTCGAGCCTCGCA
>NZ_DASXHN010000524.1:0-5449 GCF_036488505.1 Paraburkholderia sp.
CACCGGCGATGACGGAGCCCCAGGAGAGTCGCGGCAGTCCGTCTTGGGTGGTGAGCAGTTTCATGACGTTTTTCCTGGATGTGGTTGAGGCACCCCGTCATAGGCGAGCTGCCTGAACGGCGTGTGCGGTCAACCGCGCAAGTCATATGCCACGGATCTGGGCACAGGGGCGTTGCGCGTAGGAAAGTCTGTCGTGGTGCCGGCCGGACGCTTGAATCCGCCGATTGGTTCTGTTCGGCGGATTTCCCGCCGTCGCCTGGATACCGTACATTGCCGCGCTGGACATCAGCATGCCCCGCATGGACGGCAGCCTCGCCAGCCGCACCTTCGCCAAGGGTTTCAGTGTCTGGCGACACCGCTTAAGGCGCGCCTGTCGAGGAACAGTTCCGAGTGACAGGGCAGCAAGGGTTTGATCGTCGCGGAAGCCGTGATGATGGGCATGGCACCCTACACCGGACGTCAGCAGGCACATGACATCGTGTACGACGCATGCCGCACGGTGAACGAGCATGGCGGCACGCTTGCGCAAGCGCTTGCTGCGCTGCCCGAAGTCACGCAGCACTTCGACCGCGTCGCAATCGACCGCATGACCGATCCGGCGAACTATCTCGGTCTTCCACCGCAGATGGTGGACCAGGTCATCGCACTGTCGCGCGAAATCTGAACCTGAAGAATCGAGGAGGAACACCCGATGCAAAACGAACACGCATCACACGGCGACGCAACCGTCGCCACGACGAAGAAGCTGCCGTGGTACCGCAAGCTCGGCATGCAGGTGCTGCTGGCGCTCGTGATCGGCGGTGCGGTCGGGTTGTTGTTCCCGAAGTTCGGCACGCAACTCAAGGTGCTCGGCGATATCTTTCTCGCACTCATCAAGGCAGGCGTCGCGCCGCTCGTGTTTCTCACGATCGTGCATGGCATCGCTTCGGCGGGCGACATGAAGAGCGCGGGACGTGTGGGCTGGCGCTCGATCGTCTACTTCGAAGTCGTCTCGACAATCGCGGTCGCGTTCGGGCTGCTCGCCGGCAACCTGCTGCAGACGGGCAAGGCGATGACGTCCGTCACCGCCGGCGCCGTACCCGCGATCGCGACCAAAGCCGCACCGCAGACTTTTGTTGGGTTCGTCATGCATATCGTGCCGGACAACTTCATCGGCGCGTTTGCGAAGGTGAGCTGTTGCAAGTCGTCGTGCTGGCGGTGATGGTCGGCATCGGCATTCTCGCGATTCCGGAGCACCGCCGCGTGCGCGTCAACGAAGGGCTGGATCTTATCTCCGAAGTGCTCTTCTCGTTCATCAATCTCGTGATGAAGCTCGCGCCGCTCGGCACGCTCGGCGCGATCGCCTTCTCGGTGGGAAGCAACGGCACGGCGGTGCTGATCGCGCTCGCGCAGCTCGTGTTGAGCTTCTGTGCAGTGATCGTGCTGTTCATCGTCGTTGTGATGGGCGTGATCGCGAAACTCGCGGGTTTCAGTCAGTGGCGCTTTCTCCGCTATATCAAGGATGAAATCTTCATTGTGCTCGGTACGGCTTCATCCGAAAGCGTCCTGCCCCGTCTTCTGATTAAACTCGAACGGCTCGGTTGCGCGAAGCAAACGGTCGGGCTCGTGTTGCCTACCGGCTATGCATTCAATCTCGACGGTACGTCGATCTTCATGTCGATGGGCGTGATGTTCATCGCTCACGCGTACGGCGTACCCATCCCGCTGGACCATCAAATCGGCATTCTGCTGCTGATGCTGCTGGCGTCGAAGGGCGCCGCCACGGTGTCCGGGGGCTCATTCGTCGTATTTGCAGCGACGGTCACGTCGACCGGCATCCTTCCCGTCGAAGGTCTTGCGTTGATCTTCGGTGTGTACCGCTTCATGTCGATGGCGATCGCCACGTGCAATACGATCGGCAACAGCCTGGCGACCGTAGTCGTCGCCAAGTGGTCGCGGACCCTTGATGAGACACTCGCGGAGCGACATCTGCATCCCGAACGTTACCCTGAAATTGCGCGGGCCGATGAAAGCCTTGCCGGCGGCAATCTGCTGCCCGAAGACATGGACGATGCAAATCAGCATCCTCACGCCGTTTCGCTCGAAGGCGCCCGACACACGCGTTGATCGAATGTCACGTCGCAGCGGTGCGGGCGTGTGCCCGCCTCAACTTAATCATGAGACTGTGCCACGAGCTATGAACACCCCATCGCGAATCGAACATGATGCATTCGGTCCCGTCGAGATTCCGTCGGATCGATACTGGGGAGCACAGACGCAGCGCGCCCTCGGTCTGTTCGAAGTCGGCGAAGAGCGCCTCCCGACTGTACTGATACGCGCATTCGGCTTGCAGAAGTACGCGGCCGCACGCGCAAACGTGCAGTGTGGAGCGCTCACGCCGGAGCTTGCCCCGGCGATCGAGAAGGCCGCGATCGAACTGCATGAGGGAAATGGGACGACCATTTTCCGCTGACGATCTGGCAGACCGGGTCCGGTACGCAGACCAACATGAACGCAAACGAGGTCATCGCGAACCGGGCAAACGAGTTACTCGGACGACCGCTTGGGACCAGGACGCCGGTGCATGCCAACGATCAGGTCAACCGCTCGCAATCGTCGAACGACAGCTTTCCGACGGTGATGCACGTGGCAGCCGCGATCGAGGTCAACGGGCGTTTGCGGCCAGCGCTGGATGAACTCCGGTCTGCGCTTGCCGAGCGCAGCCATGCCTTCGCCGACGTATTGAAAGTCGCCAGCACCCATCTGATGGACGCCGTGCCGATGACGATGGGGCGGACATTCGGCACCTTCGAGCGCCAACTGGCGCATGCGCTTGCCCGCATCGACGATGCGTTGCCCCGGCTCCTGATTCTGCCTCAAGGCGGCACCGCTGCCGGCACGGGACTGAACGCTCCCGCGGATCACCATAGCCAATGCATCCGGGAACTTCGAGCTGAACGTCGCTAAACCAGTACTCGTCTACAACCTGCTTCAGTCGTTGCGTGTTCTTGCCGATTCCTCCGCCCTCTTTGCAAGGCGCTTTGTCCGCGGCATCGAGGTGGATCGTGAACAACTTGCGACTAACATTGACCGGTCACTGCTCGCTGTAACCGCGCTCAATCCGATACTCGGTTACGACCGCGTTGCGCAGGTTACGGCGACGGCGTTGCACGACCGCATCACACCTCGCGCGGCAGCGATTGCGCTCGGCTTTCTCGACGGCGATCAATACGACCGGCTCGTCGACCCTGCCAGGCTCGTCGCGGGTAATGTTTCAAGGCAATAGGTCTTCGCCCCAAGGACTACACGCGGTACAGGCCGCATCGAAGCTTTGACGCCACTCCGGACATCGGCCGGGCGGCGCGTCGCGTCGATGAGCGACTACGCGTCGAGCGTGCGCGCGTAGTCACCAAGGTCCGCATGTTCGCGCAGCATCTGCTTGTATAAACCTTGAAAGCCGAGCCAGGCGACGTAGTCGGACGCCAGATGCCGGCGCGTCGCGCGCGCCTCCTCCGCGCTCAGCGGCTCGAGCGGGCCGGCCGCCTCGGCCAGCAACTGCACCTGCGCACATCGCTCCATCGCGATGAAGCGATACACGGCCGAATCCACGCTCGATCCGACCGTCAGCAAGCCATGATTCAACAGGATCGCGGCCTTGCAGTCGCCCATCGTCTGCGCAATACGCGCGCCCTCGTCGGTGGCGAGCACGACGATATCGCCGCGAAACACCACGTGGTTTTCAAAGAACAGACACGCTTCCTGATTGATCGGCGCAAGCAGCCGTTCGCGCGCGGCGAACGCACGCCCATAGGTCGTATGCGTGTGGACGGCGGCCGCCGCCGCATGATTCACGCGATGCAGTCCGCAATGAATCGCGACCGCCGCCGCATTGACCGGCCCACTGCCGTGGTGCACCGCGCCCTTGTCGTCGATGCACATGAGATCGTCGGGATGGATCGTCGAGAAGTGCTGCGCATATTGATTGACCCAGTAGCGGTCGTGATGCTCGGGATCGCGCAGGGTCACGTGACCGGCGATACCCTCGGTCAGCCCGAAGCGCGCCAGCAGCCGGAACGCCGCCGCGAGCCTGAGCTTGCGATGCCGGCGCTCGGTCTCGAGGTCTTCATAGACGCGCGGAACGGGCAGCGCTCCGCCGATGGGAGTGGGAATCTGATACTCGTTGGAGTCGGCCAGGCACATGCGACACTCTCGGTGAAAAGAACGGGACATGCTCATTCTGGTGCGCCAAAAGCACCGCCGTCCATGGCGGTTTGCGCAATGTCATGTGAAATTTCGGCACCATGGGCCCTGAAGGCCCGTCGTGCATGGCTTTGGGCGAGGTTATGCCGAAGCGTCACAGGACAGATACTTTTCGTGGATTGTCATGGAAATTCGACTAGTGCTAAATGAGGCTACGACAACACCCCTGCCCGGACAACCCACATGCAGACCCTCGATACCCAGAGCGCGTTGCCGCCCGATCTGATGAAGCGCATCGTGTGGCGGCTCGCGCCGCTGATGGTGCTGATGTACGTCGCCAACCAGCTCGATCGCGCCAATGTCGGCTACGCGGCATTGACGATGAACGCCGAACTCGGCATGAGTGCCGCGCAATACGGGCTGTCCGCGAGTCTGTTCTTTCTGGGCTACATCCTGTGCGAAGTGCCCAGCAACCTGTGCATGCATCGCTTCGGCGCGCGGCGCTGGATGGCGCGCATACTCGTGACCTGGGGTCTGCTGTCGTCGCTCACGAGCTTCGTGCCGAACGCGCAATGGCTGTATGTTGCGCGCTTCACACTGGGCGTGTTCGAGGCGGGGCTGTATCCCGGCATGGTCTATTACCTGACGCTGTGGATGCCCGCGCGCAATCGCGTCTGGATGATGTCGCTCTTCACGATGTCGATTCCACTCACCGGCATGATCGGCGCGCCCGTGTCGACGTGGATCATGGAGCATGCGAACGTGTTCGGCGTCACCGGCTGGCGCGCAATGATCCTGCTCGAAGGCCTTCCCGCCATCGTGCTCGGCGTGGTTGCCTGGTTCTATCTGCCGGACGGTCCGCACGCCTGGCGCGGCCTGAGCGAGAAAGAGCGCCAGACGATCCGCGCGGCGCTCGCGGGCGAAGAACAGGCCGCGTCCGCCGCCGTGCAGCCCGGCAGTGCGCGCCGCGCGCTCACCAATCCCAAGGTCTGGGGCTTAGGCCTGGTTTATTTCGGCATCAACTCGGGCATCATCGGGCTGCTATATTTCCTGCCGCAAGTCGTGAAGACCTTCAAGGGCAGCGCGCAGTACTCGCTCACACAGATCGGCCTGATCACGTCCGCGCCGTTCGCGGTCGTGGTAGTCAGCGTGATCGTGTGGGGACGCATCGTGAGTCACAAGCGCATTCATGCGCGCGACGTCGCCGGACCGATGTTGCTGTCGGCAGTCGCGCTCGCCAGCGCACTCTATCTCTCGTCGCCGCTCGCAA
>NZ_DASXHN010000521.1:0-11202 GCF_036488505.1 Paraburkholderia sp.
GCGAACATCGAGGCTCGCGTCAAGCAGGTTCGCACGCAGATCGAAGAAGCGACTTCGGACTACGACCGTGAAAAGCTGCAAGAGCGCGTTGCCAAGTTGGCAGGCGGCGTTGCGGTGATCAAGGTCGGTGCCGCGACGGAAGTCGAAATGAAGGAAAAGAAGGCACGTGTCGAAGACGCACTGCACGCAACGCGCGCGGCTGTGGAAGAAGGCATCGTTGCCGGTGGTGGCGTCGCGCTGATCCGCGCACGCACGGCAATCGCTGGCCTGAAGGGCGCTAACCCCGATCAGGACGCAGGCATCAAGATCGTGCTGCGCGCGATGGAAGAGCCGCTGCGCCAGATCGTCGCGAACGGCGGCGAAGAAGCCAGCGTCGTGGTGGCGGCTGTTGCTGCTGGTCAGGGCAACTACGGCTACAACGCGGCAACCGGCGAGTACGTCGACCTGGTTGACGCTGGTGTCGTGGACCCGACGAAGGTCACGCGCACCGCGCTGCAAAACGCAGCTTCGGTTGCGGGCCTGCTGCTGACGACCGACGCAGCTGTCTGCGAACTGCCGAAGGAAGATGCACCGATGCCTGGCGGTATGCCCGGCGGCATGGGCGGCATGGGCATGGACATGTAATTCCGCTCGGGTCTCGCGGTTCAGCCTCGCGGTTGAACCGTACGACGAGGCCCGGCTGGAAGTCCATCAGGGCAGTGCGCCGCAACGCGCGCTTCCTGAAAGAAAAAACCCGCTTACGAGCGGGTTTTTTCTTTTGGGGCCGATGATTCGCGAGTCAACCCCTCGCTTCGCGACCGGAGCGGCCGGCGGTTGGCTCAAGACATTTTTCGCGCAGATAGTCGAAGATCTGCGCGGCGCTTTCGGCGGGGCTCAACGTCCCTGTCTCGACGTGAAGCTCGGGGGCGTTCGGCGCTTCATAAGGCGCCGACACGCCGGTAAACGAACTGATTTCTCCGGTTTTCGCTTTCGCATAAAGCCCTTTCGGATCGCGGCTTGCGCAGGTCGCAAGCGACGCAGCCAGATAGGTCTCGACGAATTTGTTCTGCCCGATGATCTCGCGCGCCATTGCCCGGTCTTCGCGTATCGGCGAGATCAGTGCGGTGATCACGATCAGGCCGGCGTCGTTCATCAATTGCGCGACATGGGCGACGCGGCGGATATTTTCGCGACGGTCGCCAGGCGCGAAGCCGAGGTCGCTCGCAAGGCCGTGGCGAATGTTGTCGCCGTCGAGCACGTAGCATGCGTGGCCGAGCGCGATCAGTTGCTCTTCGAGCGCGAACGCCAGCGTCGATTTGCCGGAGCCCGACAGGCCGGTGAGCCAGATCGTGGCCGGCTCGTGGTGAAACATGCGCATGCGGTCCTGAATGGCGATCGTGCCGTGAAAGCGTTGCAAGAAGTTTGGCGGCTCTTTCATGGATCGGTTCTCCTGACTCTCCTGACGCTTATTCACAGTGCCAACCTTGCCGCCAGACCCCGGCATTGTGGAGGCTTTCGCTGGAATTGGCGATGGCAACGTGGAAGCCTTCCGGAATGCCGTCCGGCAGCGGAATCGAAAATCCGCTGTACGAGGTAGGATAACCGGCGCCTGCCACATCCGGTCGATGCTCGCCGCTGCAGCCGGTCGCGACGGTCTGCGCGCCGACCCGCACCTCGAGTGCAACGGGTTGCTCCGGTCGGCTGAGATTGACGGCCCAGCCCGACACCACACCGTTGTGAACGGTGTCGACGAAGCCATCGAACAGGTCGGCCGGCGGACGCTGCCGGCTTTGCGCGAACTCCAGATAGGCGTTGATCGGCGCGAGATCGAAGCGGCGGATCACCTCGTGGACTTTCGTAAGAAATGAGCCGTCGAAGCCGAACACCGGCGACGTATAGACATGCGGATTGTCGAGCTTATTTATTTCCGCCTGAATGATCTGAACCAGTTCCAGCGCATTCGAAAAGACGCTCCCGGCTTGCTTCGAATGGGTGTCGACTAGGCGAGTCGCGTCATTGAAGATCTGGTAATCGAAACTGTTGTCGTCGATAAACTTTTGCTTTGCTGCTTCGCTTAAATGACTTTTCCGTTTCGCCGAGCCACTGGTTCTGTTGGTTTCGAAATAGAACGGTAATTTCAGGCCGTTCGAACCGCAAAGCCGCAGCAGGAATTCGCTCATGTTTTCGCAAACACCGACTGTGCCGATCTGCTCGTGCAGATGGGACTGCGCAATCGCGAGGCTCGCTTCATTCACCGCCGGTTGGCCGCTCAGCATCTGAACGAACAGATTTCTGCCGCCAAGCGATTCGCTGACCCATTCGTCGAGCGACAGCGCCCCCTGCTGTGCGAGCGCTTCGGGCGTCGACACGCTGACGCCTCGGGTCACTTCTCCGTTCTTGCCACTCGCCGCGTACCAGTAATGCGAGATCTGCCGCGCGAGCGGTTCGCGCAGCATCGTGCAATAGCTGAGCGGGTGTTTGAGCGTGCGGTGAATGCCGTACGGCTGATGGCCACCGCCGACCCGGGTGGCCAGCAGCTTCTCGCGGCAGTTTTCCCAACCGGCCTGGTCCCAGACGAAGCTAATGAATTGGTCCTTACCTTTGTTCAAATCAAAGAACGAAATAACGGTCGAACCGCCGCATTTCGGTAGATGGATGAAGAAAACGGGAAAGGACATATGGGGGCATATGACAGTTTTGTGATTCGAGAAGTCTAGCCTGATGGTGGCGGCGTCGTTGTAACGGTAAATTACGCGATACCACGCCATACCGCGATGCTATTGAGGTCTAGCCTGCGGCCAAGTTGGCGGCTATCGCAAAACGATCAGTTCAGAAACGAAAGCCCGCATCATTGCGGGCTTCAGGTTGCGACTGCGTGGCCACGTAGCGCGGCCGGAAACGCTAATGCCGCGCCTCACCCGGCGCCGCGCCCGGGCCCGGCGCCGGCGGCGTTTCGTCGTCGTCGCTGCTACGCGCCCAGAAAAACCGGTCGGGCATATAGGCGCCCATGCCGGGCCGGAACGCGTTGCGGATCGCCTGGTACAGGTATTCCTGTCCCTCGCGCACCGCCTCCGCGGGTTCCTGGCCATTGGCCAGCAATGCGGCGATCGCCGAGCCGAGGGTATCCGTTATGCCCGCCAGCCGATGGCTGCCGCGGTCCCACATGTCCTGGCGCAACTGGCCATCTTCGCTGAACAGCGTATTCACGAGGCGATGCGTGCCCGTCTCCGTCGACAGGATGTACTCGCAGCCCTGCGACAGCAGATGCGAGATCGCCGCGTCGAGGCTCGGCGCTTCAGCGTCGCCGTCGGGCTGCGCGAGTGCGAGCAGCGTGGATGAATCGGCGACCAGCAACGTGGTTTGCGGCGCGAGCAGATCGGCGATCGCTTCGCGCAATTCGTCCGCGGCCAGCACGTGCTCGTCGTCGAGCGTGAAGTCGGGGGCGAGAATCAGCGGAATGTCGTCGTAGTCGGCGACCACTTCCGCGATCGCGCTCACCACTTCCGCGCGGGTGCATGCGCCGACCTTGAATGCGGCCACAGGCATGTCCTCGAGCAGCATGCGCGCCTGGGTCGCGACGACTTCGGGATCGAGCCCGGTCACTTCATCGCAGCTGGCCGAGTCGCGCACCGTGTAGCCGGTGAGCACGGAAACGCCGTGACAGCCCATGCTCGCAAGCGTCATCAGGTCGGCTTGCAGGCCGGAGCCGCCGGTGGGATCGGAAAGACCGAAGGTGAGAACGATCGGAGGCGTGTCGCTGGGCATGAAGATGGGTCGAAAGGAGCGGGATTTCTGGCGCGCGATGCGCGAATTGGCTCAATTATGCGGCCTAAACCGCCCCGGAGGCCGTTTTTTCGCACAGCCCGGCCGGTGGTGGCACACCCGAGGCCGCATTGCGGCGAGACTGTCGCGGGTCGCTCGCCGGAAGCTGAGCGGCGTCGCGCGGCGGGCGGGGCAACGGCTGCTTCGGCGGCTCCCGGCGCGCTTGCTGCCGTCACGCGAACGGCCCGGCGCGCGCTACGGTTGCGCGTTTGCGATTGCTAGGCATGGGGGCGGCAACACGGTACCATCATGGCTCCCGTTTCCACGGACTCAACGACGCGACACACGAATGGAATATCAAAGCTGGATGTGCCTGATTTGCGGGTGGATTTACGACGAGGAAGCCGGCTTGCCGGACGAAGGCATTGCGCCGGGTACGCGCTGGGAAGACGTTCCGATCAACTGGACTTGCCCGGAATGCGGGGCGCGCAAGGAAGACTTCGAGATGGTCCAGATCTGATCTTCGGGAAGCCGCCGGCAACGGCGGCCAGCTTTGTCGTGGGTTTGGCTGCTGGATCATTGCACCGCATGCCCGTACCGGTGGTTTGCCGGCCGGGGCATGGCACCGGGACCGGCAAAGCGGGCGGCGCGGCACGCGGTCTGCTTGACCCGCCGAAGCTGCTTGCGCAAGTCGCTTCGAGCGGCGGATGCGGGGCGAAGGGGCGCGCAAGGGGGCGCAAGCGAGCTTGCCGACGCCGTCTGCGGCGATGGTCCCCGCAACGGCCGATTCGGCTGAGCGTGTCGAAGGGCTTGTTGGCGACGATGCGCGGCGCCGGTCCGCTACGCGAACTGCTCGATCTGGCCGGCATACCCGGCATGATGTCTCACCGCGCCGGCACGCCATATCGCCGCGCGCGTCGTGTCGCAACGGTAGTCTGTCATTGTTCTGTCGCCGGTTCGCGCGTTGCCCGGGCATTCTGCATACCGCGCGAAGCGATGGCCTGTCAGCTTCATGTCACCTGCCCATGACCCCTCTATCCGCTGCCCCCGTTACGTTCGACGCTCTGCCCAATCCGCGCGGCGGCGCGGTCCGTCCCGCCGAGCTCGCGCTTGCCGAGGCGACGCTCGCGTTCGAGCAGTGCGGCGAGACCGGCGCCGCGCTGCTGCGCGCGTCGCACGCGCTGCGCACGGCGGGGTGGCTCAGCGCGCAGCGTTTCGCCGACGTGCTCGTGCGTCTGTCGCCGCTTGCAACCGAAGGGCCCGACGAGCCGGGCGACGCGCAAGGCGCGCGGCCGGTATTCGGCGCGGCGCTCGGCCATTTCCGTGCGGCGCTCGAGCGTCACAATCTGCGCGAGCTGAGTTGCTCGCCGGCACTGTTCAATCACTACGGTGCGTTGTGCGCGCAACTGGCCGAGCCCGCTGCCGGGTCCCCGGTCGCGTTCGAAGACCTCGCGCTGTGCGCGCGGCCGGTGCCGCCGGCGTCGCTGCATGCGCGATCCGCCGATCAGCTCGCGCATCTGCGGGCGCGCTACGAGCGCGCGCTGCTGCCGGTGCTGCGCTCGCAGGCCGACACCGGCAGCGCGGTCGCGCTGGCGGTCACCAACGCCGCGCTCGATGAGATCGACATCGTGTTCGCCGAACTCGCCGGTCCCGATCCCTATGACTTCTGGCGGCTCGCGCGGGCCTGCGCGAAAGCACTGCGCGCCGGCGGCCATGCGGTTCGCGAGACCGACGCGCGGCGCTTCTATGCGCGCTGTAACCTCGCGCTCGCCGACCACGCGCGCGGCATCGAGCGCGCGCCACGGTCGCTGGTGCGTGCGACGCTCGCGCTGTTGTGGCGCGATTACGCACTGTTCGGCGCGGCCGCCGAAGATGCCGATCAAGTCGAGATACTCAACGACTACGGGCTGACCGTCGACTGGCATGTCGCCGGTACGCAGTCATCGGAAATGCTATGGGAGGCCGGTGCGCGCGACGCGCAATCGCTCACTGCCGGGCGCAGTACGCTGACTCGCGATCTGGGCGTGCTGACCGTCAACGCGAACGCGTACGAAGACTTCCTTCAGACCGCCGACGCGTCGATCCAGGCGCTCGCCGCGCATGCGCGCGCGGCCGATCAGCCCGAGAAAGCCGATCCGAGCGAGGCATTGCAGGCGGGCGACGCCGCTTACCGGCTGGCCTCGGCGGCCTGCGCGCTCGGCTTGGGCCATGTGGCGCTGCTGGCGGACGCGCTCGGGCTTGCGTGGCGGCGCCGCGCGCATGCCGGGGTCTCGACGCCGGCGGTGCGCGCGCACGTGATCGTCGGCGCACCGGCGGCGGATACGCTCGAACAGGCCGCGGAAGCATTGCGCGCGACGCTGCATAAGGTCGCAGCGGGTGTCGGGCCGGCCGCCGCCAGTCACACGCAAGCGGCTCTCGCCGCGCTGACGCGCGCGATCGAGCAGGGCGGCGCGTGACGCGGGCCGCGCGCCGCGCGGCGGTAACGCCGCGGTCACATTGCTGCCGTGCGCATCGTATGAGCTGACGCGGCCAGCACCGCCATCCACCGCCACCACTTCATCACAAAAAGACACGATCGCGCCATCCATTGCACGGCCCGCTCCACATGCGGCACGCGTGCCGCTCTACGCGGTCTTTCACCGTCTGATCGCCGCATGGCGCGGCCCGCGCGCGTGATAGAGTGCAAACTTGAACCGGCGTCGATGGCGCCCGGCAAAGGTGGCGAAACGCAGTGCGGCGCCACGCTCAAAGCCCGCCATCCCGCATCGTCTTTGCTAAAATCCCGACTATGTCCAAGAGTTCCGATCGCATCAATCTGACCAACCAGTTCCTGATCGCCATGCCCAACATGGCGGATCCGACGTTTTCAGGAACGGTGGTCTACCTTTGCGATCACAGTGAGCGCGGCGCGCTCGGCCTCGTGATCAACCGGCCGACCGATATCGACCTGCAGGCGCTCTTCAATCGCATCGACCTGAAGCTCGAGATCGAACCTCTCCTCCATGTTCCCGTGTACTTCGGCGGCCCGGTGCAAACCGAGCGCGGCTTCGTGCTGCACGATCCGAAAGGCGGCGGCGGGTATACGTCGTCGATGTCGGTGCCCGGCGGCCTCGAAATGACCACTTCGAAAGACGTGCTGGAAGCGGTCGCGAGCGGCACCGGGCCGGAACGTTTTCTGCTCACGCTCGGCCACGCCGGCTGGGGCGCCGGCCAGCTCGAGGACGAAATCTCGAAGAACGGCTGGCTGACCGTCGAGGCCGATCCGAAGATCGTGTTCGACGTGCCGGCCGAAGAACGTCTCGAAGCGGCGTTGGCGCTGCTCGGCATTTCGCTGTCGATGCTCTCGGGCGAGGCTGGCCACGCATGAGCCTGCCTGCCGGACGTGAGGCGACGCTGCTTGCGTTCGACTACGGTAAAAAGCGCATCGGCGTGGCGGTCGGCAATTCACTGACGCGCCGCGCGCAGCCGCTCGTGATCGTGCAGAACCGCAACAAGGACTACTGCTTCGAGACGGTTGGCAAACTGATCGCCGAATGGAAGCCCGACGCGCTCGTGGTCGGCCTGCCGATGCATCCGGACGGCGCGCCGCACGAACGCACCCAGCTTGCGAAGCGTTTCGGTAATCAGCTGAATGGCCGCTTCCGTCTGCCGGTCACGTGGGTCGACGAGCGCTATTCGTCGGTCGAGGCCGAGGCCCAAATCCGCGCCGGTCACGGCCGCGCCGACATGCTCGACGCCGAGGCCGCCCGCATCATCCTCCAGCAATATCTAGACGGACTTTCCGACGATCATGAGTTCCATTGACGCCGAAGCGCTTTATCGCGCGTTGCTCGAGCAGATTCGCGCGGCGTATGGCGACAGGCTCGCCGCCGCGCCGGGCCGTGCGGATGCGGTGGTGCTGGCCGGTATCCACAGCGGTGGCGCGTGGCTTGCCGAACGGCTCGCGCGCGATCTGAACCTGCCGGGCTTCGGCGTGGTGAACGTCGCCTTGCATCGGGACGACTACGCGAAGAAGGGGCTGCACTCGCAGGCAAGTCCGACCTCGCTGCCGTTCGGGGTCGACGGCAGTCGCATCGTGCTGGTCGACGACGTGCTGAACACCGGCCGCACGATCCGCGCGGCGCTCAACGAACTGTACGACTATGGCCGGCCGGCGTCGGTCGAACTCGCGGTGCTCGCCGATCGCGGCGGACGTCAGTTGCCGGTGGCGGCGCGCTTCGTCGGCGGCACCGTGGAGGTGCCTGCCGACGCGACGCTCGTGCTGGCTCGCGAAGACGATGGCGCCGGTGGTCAGCGGTTCTCTTTTCACACTGAAGCACGCGTCGATTAAAGTTCGCGTGGCGTGTGCGCCACAGCCGGCTCTCGCGTGGCGCCGCCAGCAACGCCGCGGCCAGCGCTGTTCGCGCATCGCGCGCGCACGCTGTGTCGAAGTCGTTGTGGATCGTCACACTCAGCGCCGCACGCGGTGCGCCGCGACACAGATCAAGTCGAAGCCCGTATTTGAAGCAGGTACACCATGAACACCGCCACTCAGGCTCAGCAGGATTCCTCCGCCAGCGCGTCCGAGCGCTTTCGCTATGGCTTCCTGAGGGGCAACCCGCAGCTCACGAAAAACGGCGAGCTCAAGCATCTGTTGTCGATCGAGGGTCTGCCGAAGTCCATCGTCAATCACATTCTCGATAGCGCCGACCAGTTCGTCAGCGTGACCGATCGCGAAGTGAAAAAGGTGCCGCTGCTGCGCGGCAAGTCGGTGTTCAATCTGTTTTTCGAGAACTCGACGCGTACCCGCACCACGTTCGAAATCGCCGCGACGCGCCTGTCGGCCGACGTGCTGAATTTGAACATCAATGCGTCGTCGACGAGCAAGGGCGAATCGCTGCTGGACACGATCAACAACCTGTCGGCGATGCACGCGGACCTGTTCGTGGTGCGGCACGCATCGAGCGGCGCGCCGTACCTGATCGCGCAGCACTGCGCGCCGCACGTGCATGTGATCAATGCGGGCGATGGCCGGCACGCGCACCCGACCCAGGGTCTGCTCGACATGTACACGATCCGCCATTACAAGAAGGACTTCACGAAGCTGCGCGTGGCGATCGTCGGCGACATCCTGCATTCGCGCGTCGCGCGCTCGGACATTCATGCGCTGACCACGCTCGGCGTGCCCGAAGTGCGCGCGATCGGTCCGCGCACGCTGCTGCCGGGCGGGCTCGAGCAGATGGGCGTGCGGGTGTTTCACAACCTCGACGAAGGCCTGAAGGACGTCGACGTGATCATCATGCTGCGCCTGCAGAACGAGCGCATGAGCGGCGCGCTGTTGCCGTCGGCGCAGGAGTACTTCAAGAGCTGGGGTCTCACGCCCGAGCGTCTCGCGCTCGCCGCGCCCGATGCGATCGTGATGCATCCGGGTCCGATGAACCGTGGCGTCGAGATCGACTCGCAGGTCGCGGACGGCCCGCAATCGGTGATCCTCAACCAGGTGACGTTCGGCATCGCTGTGCGTATGGCGGTGATGGGGATCGTCGCGGGCAATCACGACTAGGCGACGACCACGCAACAGCAAGTCGATAGCTGAACCACGGGCTGAACTCAGGTTTAACAAAGGCAGCGCATGAAGATTCATATTCAAGGCGGCACGCTGATCGATCCGGTCGCGGGCACCGAACATCAGCAGGACGTTTTTATCGACGCGGGCAAGATCGCCGCGCTTGGCGGCGCGCCCGCCGGCTTCCACGCGGAGCGCACGATCGACGCGCGCGGCCTGACGGTCGCGCCGGGTCTCGTCGACTTGTGCGCGCGTCTGCGCGAGCCGGGCTACGAGCACAAGGCGACGCTCGAATCGGAAATGGCCGCTGCGCTCGCGGGCGGCGTGACGAGCCTCGTCTGTCCGCCGGACACCGATCCGACGCTCGATGAACCAGGCCTCGTCGAAATGCTGAAGTTTCGCGCGCGCAACCTGAGCCAGGCGCACGTGTATCCGCTGGGCGCGCTGACGGTCGGTCTCAAGGGGCAGGTGATCACCGAAATGGTCCAGCTGACCGAAGCGGGCTGCGTCGGGTTTTCGCAGGCCGACTCGCCGATCGTCGACACCCAGGTGCTGATGCGCGCGCTGCAGTACGCGAGGACTTATGGCTACACCGCGTGGCTGCGTCCGGTCGATGCGTATCTCGGCCGGGGCGGCGTCGCCGCGAGCGGCGCGCTGGCATCGCGGCTCGGTTTGTCGGGCGTGCCGGTCGCCGCGGAGACGATCGCGCTGCATACGATCTTCGAACTGGTGCGCGTGACCGGCGCGCGCGTGCATCTGTCGCATGTGTCGTCGGCGGCAGGCATCGCGCTCGTGCGTGCGGCGAAGGCCGAGGGGTTGCCGGTGTCGTGCGACGTCACCGTGAACCATGTGCATCTGATCGACGTCGATCTGGGCTACTTCGACGCGCAGTTCCGGCTCGATCCGCCGCTGCGCCAGCAGCGCGATCGCGAAGCGATCCGCGCGGGTCTCGTCGACGGCACCATCGACGCGATCTGCTCGGCCCACACGCCCGTCGACGACGACGAAAAGCTATTGCCGTTTGCCGAGGCGACACCGGGCGCAACCGGGCTCGAACTGTTGCTGTCGCTGACGGTGAAATGGGCCGACGAAGCGGGCGTGCCGCTCGCGACTGCGCTGAACCGCATCACGGCTTCGCCGGCCCACGTGCTCGGGCTTGCAACGGCCGGCTGCGTCGCGGTCGGCGCGGTGGCCGACCTGTGCGTGTTCGAGCGCGGCGCGCATTGGCGCGTCGAGCCGCGCGCACTCAGGAGCCAAGGGCACAACACGCCGTTCCTCGGCTATGAATTGCCGGCGCGTGTGCGGGCGACTGTCGTGTCCGGTCAGCTCGTGTACGAAGCGCACTGAGCGGCGACCGGAGCGCCATCCGAAGCGGCATCGTCAAGGTCAGTCAAGGTCAGTCAAGGAAAGCCAACCGTCATGAAGCTCACGTTACGCAAGGTTCGTCTGATCGCGCATCTGCTGCACGGCGTGTGGACCGTCGCGACGTGCTTCCCGAATGCGAGCGCCGAGCGGCGTCACGCGCTCAATCGCGCATGGTCGCTGAAGATGCTGCGCCTGTGCGGACTACGGCTCGTCGTGCATAACGACGCCGCGCGCTTGGACACGGGCGCGCTGGTCGTCGCCAACCACATTTCGTGGATCGACATCTACGTGATCAACGCATGGCGGCCGACACCGTTCGTGTCGAAGGCGGAGATCCGTCAATGGCCGGTGGTCGGCTGGCTCGCGCAGCAGCTCGATACGGTGTTTATCCAGCGCGAAAAGCGCAGCGACGCGAAGCGGATCATGCACGAGCTGTCGGAACGGCTGAGTGCGGGCGAACTGATGTGCGTGTTTCCGGAGGGCACGACGTCGGACGGGCTCGCGCTGCTGCCGTTTCACGCGAACCTGTTCCAGGCGGCGGTGTCGGCCGG
>NZ_DASXHN010000110.1:0-1782 GCF_036488505.1 Paraburkholderia sp.
AACGACATGAACCGTGACGGTGCAACAGGCACCGAGACCAAAATAGAATTTTCGCCGGAAGCGCTGGCGCAGCTGGGCGATGGGCACATCGCCTATGTGAAAGCCGTGCGCGTCGAAGACTTCCGCAAGATGTTTCCACAAGCCGAGGTGCCGCAGCTTGAGCCCGGTCGGGTTCTGTTTGCACTGCACGCCGCCGACGGCACGCCGATCATGCTGACCGACACGCGGGAAGCCGCGGTCGCCAATGCCTGGAGCCACGAGCTCGAGACCGTCAGCGTGCACTGAGCGCGCGCTAGCTCAATTTCAACAACACGGAACGACGTCATGCCCGGCCTTGTCCCACAGGCGTCCGGCACGAAGTGTGCTTGATGTAGCGCACGGCGTTGATTCTACTCGCATTCAGTTGGTTACGAATCATCTGGACGCGAGAAAGGATCGACGCCGTGCGGCATCAGAATAGCGTTTTTCACGAGCTCTTGAAGCACGTTCCGTGGGAGCTTCTCGATCAACTTGTGGAACGATATGGCGCAGAACCTGATGAGCGAGGCCTGAAGACCAGGGCTCATCTGATCGCGATGCTGTACGCGCAACTATGCGGGGCTCGCGGCCTTCGCGAGATCGAAGCGGGGCTGCTCAGTCATGCGAGCAAGCTTTATCATCTTGGAGGCGACACGGTGTCGCGCTCGGCGCTGTCGACGGCGAATGCGTCGCGTCCTGTGGAAGTGTTTACCGAGGTTCTAGGTGCGCTGATGCGGCGGCTCCAGCGCGGCTATCGGCGCAAGCTTGGCGACTGTGTCCGACTGATTGATTCAACCAGCGTGCGGCTTAGCGGCTTGAGCGATGATTGGGCGACATTTTCGACCGATGTTTGCGGCGCCAAGGCGCACATCGTCTACGATCCGGATGCCGATCAGCCGCTTTATCTGATGGTAACGCCGGCCAACGTGAACGACATCACGGCCGCCAAGGAAATGCCGATCGAGGCCCATGCGACGTATGTGTTCGACCTCGGCTACTATGATTTTGCCTGGTGGGCGATGCTGGATCAGGCTCACTGCCGCATCGTCACGCGCCTGAAGGCGAACACGCCGTTCAAGGTCGCCGAGGAGCGGCCGGTTGCACTGGGATCGGAGGTGCTGAGCGATCGGACCGGGTATCTTCCGGCGCGCATGGCCGCTTCCCACCGCAATCCGATGGGGCAGCTCGTGCGCGAGGTCACGGTGATGAACGACACCGGCAAGGTGTTGCGCATCTTCACCAATGATCTTGGCTCCGACGCACGCCACATCGCCGATTTGTACAAGCGCCGCTGGGCGATCGAGCTGTTCTTCCGATGGATCAAACAGACCCTGAAGATCAGCCACTTCGTCGGCGTCTCCGAGAATGCAGTGCGCATTCAGATCACGGTCGCGCTCATCGCCTTTCTGCTCCTGCGCCTCGCTCACGAGGCCAATCCCATTGTCAAAAGCCCGCTCGCCTTTGCTCGGCTGATCCGCACGAACTTGATGCACCGGCGGGCAATCGCAACTCTCCTCAAAGCGACGCCGCCACCACCTGACGACCGCCAGGCGACATTCGATTTTGAGCCGTTCGCGACCCGCGCGGCGCATCGACGACGAGCGCTCCGAACTTGCGTCCTCACCTCGGAGGCCGCATGAATGCACGAACCGTGCCGGACGCCCGTGGGCCTGTCCCGGGCATCTACGTCTCACCTCGGGTGCTGGGACTGGTCGCGCTGGGCCTAAAACTCGCGCTGGCTGAGCGTGCGCATGTCGGCGGCCC
>NZ_DASXHN010000126.1:0-1955 GCF_036488505.1 Paraburkholderia sp.
TATCTGTTTCTCGCGACGCCAGCGGGCGAACCGACGCTGCGCGAGAACCACGCGCTGCAACGCAGTCTCGGCGCGGACATCAGCCTGCTCGACCGGGCCGGCCTGCAAACGCGCTTCCCGTGGCTCAATACCGATGATCTCGTTGCCGGCGCCTATGGCGAAAGCGGCGAGGGCTGGTTCGACGGCTACGGCCTCGTGCAGGCGCTGCGCAAGAAAGCGCAGTCGCTCGGCGCGCGCTACATCGCCGCGGACGTGAGCACGCTGCATCGCGACGGCCGGCGCGTCACGCAGGTGCGGACCGCGGACGGCGAAAGCCATGCGTGCGACCTCGTCGTCAATGCGGCCGGCGCGTGGTCGCGCAAGGTGGCGCGGATGGCCGGCATCGAACTGCCGGTCTACGCGCGGCGCCGCAGTATTTTCAATGTGACGTCGCCGGCCCGGCTTGAACGCTGCCCGCTGCTGATCGATCCGAGCGGCGTGTACTTCCGCCCCGAAGGTAGCTCGTATATTTGCGGCACGTCGCCGTCGCCGGACAACGATCCAGACGATTTGCCGCTCGACGAAGTCGACCACGCGCTGTTCGACGATGTGATCTGGCCGACGCTCGCGAATCGCGTGCCGCAGTTCGAAGCGCTGCGCGTGCAGAACTGCTGGTCCGGTTATTACGAATACAACGTACTGGATCACAACGCGATCATCGGATTTCATCCGGACGTCGATAACTGCGTCTTCGCCAACGGGTTTAGCGGGCATGGTCTGCAGCAAGGGCCGGCGACCGGGCGCGGCGTTAGCGAACTGATTCTGCACGGCCGCTATTCGACGCTCGATCTGAGCGCGCTGAGTTTCGCGCGCGTACTCGAGAACCGGCCGATCGTCGAAAAGAACGTCGTCTAGTCTCAGTCGCGCGGTGACCGATGCTGCGGGCCATGCGAAAACGCAATACCTGTGCGCAGATGTGGTTTGCCGCGCTGGGCGTCGCGGATATTGAAATGGGCGTGACCGAATGCAAGACCTCCGTTTCGGAGGTTCTGGCAAAAATAGAATCGATTGCGTCAAACGCGGTCAGCGCAGCGTGCGAAAGCACGACCCGGCGAGCATGTAAGTGCGCCCGGGTTGCTTGGCAAATGCAAATAGGGCACGGTGGACAGCAAAAAATGGCGCGAACCGTCGAGTGGCTCGATCCGCCGCTTGTATGCGACGAGAGGGGTGTCGCGCTTGCCGTGCAAAGGGCACGACAAGCGCGAGGAGGAGCTTAGCGGTCGAGGAACGACTTCAGACGGTCCGCGCGGCTCGGGTGCATGAGCTTGCGCATCGCCTTGCTTTCGATCTGACGAATCCGCTCACGCGTGACGTCGAACTGCTTGCCGACTTCCTCGAGCGTGTGATCCGACTTCGTGTTGATGCCGTAGCGCATGCGCAGCACCTTTGCTTCGCGCGGCGACAGCGAGTCGAGCGCGTCGTCGATGGCGGCGCGGAGGTCGGCCTGCATCGCGGCATCGGCCGGCGACGATACGGCCGCGTCTTCGATCATGTCGCCGAGGGTCGCATCGCCGTCGTCGCCGACCGGCGTTTCCAGCGACACCGGCTGTTTCGCGATCTTCAGAATGCCGCGCACCTTTTCTTCCGACAGTTCCATGCGCTCCGCCAGCACTGCCGGATGGGCTTCCTGACCAGTCTGCTGCAGGATTTCGCGCGAAATACGGTTGAGCTTGTTAATGGTCTCGATCATGTGCACCGGCACGCGAATCGTGCGCGCCTGGTCGGCGAGCGAGCGCGTGACGGCCTGACGGACCCACCATGTTGCATACGTCGAAAACTTCCAGCCGCGACGGTATTCGAACTTGTCCACGGCTTTCATCAGACCGATGTTGCCTTCCTGAATCAGGTCGAGGAACAACATGCCGCGGTTCACGTATTTCTTCGCGATCGAGATCACGAGACGGAGGTTCGCCTCG
>NZ_DASXHN010000154.1:0-27685 GCF_036488505.1 Paraburkholderia sp.
TCCGCTCGCGGCGAGATCACCACGCCGCAGATTCTGCTGTTTTCAGCGGTGCTCGGCGGCCTCGGCATGTGGACGATCTACACGTTCGCCAACCCGCTGACCATGTGGCTTACGGTGGCCACCTTCGTCGGCTATGCGGTCATCTATACGCTGCTACTCAAGCCGGCCACGCCGCAGAACATCGTGATCGGTGGCGCGTCGGGCGCGATGCCGCCGGCGCTCGGCTGGGCCGCGGTCACCGGTCACGTACCGGGCGACGCCTGGATTCTGGTGCTGATCATCTTCGTCTGGACGCCGCCGCATTTCTGGGCGCTCGCGCTGTATCGCCGCAAAGACTACGAAAACGCCGGTTTGCCGATGCTGCCGAACACGCACGGCGAAAAGTACACGCGCCTGCATATCCTGCTGTACACGGTCATCCTCTTTGCGGTTTCGCTGATGCCGTTTATCTCCGCCATGAGCGGGGTCGTGTATCTCGGCGCGGCGGTGCTGCTCGGCGCCGTGTTTCTCGCGTATGCGTGGAAGATCTACCGGCAATATTCGGACGATCTCGCACGCCGAACCTTCCGCTACTCGATCGTCTATCTGTCGCTGCTGTTCGCCGCGCTGCTGATCGACCACTATGCGCGCGTCGTGATCGGCGCGTAACACCATGCTCAAGAACCGCTTTGCGCGCGTCGCGCGCGTTGCTGTGATCGCTTGCGCGCTCGGCAGCGCGCTCGGCGTCACGCTCGTCACGGCGGGCTGTGGCAAGCAGCCGCCCGCCTTCACGAATCTGGACCTCACTGGCAACACCCAGTTCGGGAGCGATTTCTCGCTGCCCGACACGTCGGGCAAGATCCGCACGCTGGCCGATTACAAGGGCAAGGTGGTGGTGCTTTTCTTTGGCTACACGCATTGCCCGGACGTCTGCCCGACGACGATGGCCGAACTGTCGCAGGCGTTGCAGCAGCTGGGTCCGGAAGACGCGAAGCGCGTGCAAGTGCTGTTCGCCACCGTCGACCCCGAGCGCGATACGCCGCAGTTGCTCGCGCAATACGTGTCGGCGTTCAATCCGGGCTTCGTCGGCCTACGTCCGGCCAGTGAGGAACAACTCGCGAAGCTCGCCAAGAGCTTCCGCGTGTACTACGCGAAGGTGCCGGGCAAGACGCCCGATAGCTACACGATGGATCACACGGCCGCGAGCTACGTGTTCGACACGGATGGCAAGCTGCGTCTTTTCGCGCGCGATGGCCAGGGCGCGACCCCGTGGGTGCATGACATCAAATTGCTGCTCGATTGAGACTGAAAGCATCGCAGCCGCGGTCCTCGCGACTGCGGGTGATCGCATGCGTCGCGCGCGGATCGGGACCCATCGGCAAAAATCAGTAACAGCGAGAATCACATGCAGCGCAGAAACCTCCTCAAAGCCGTCACCGCAGTCATTGCCGGCGCGGCGATCATGACCAGTGCCGGTGCCCACGCGGACGACAAGGTCATCAAGGTCGGCACGATCGGCGGGCCGGACGCACAAATCTGGGAAGTCGTCGCCAAAGTGGCGAAGCGCGAAGGCCTGAACGTGAAGGTCGTCGAATTCAACGACTACATCCAGCCGAACGCGGCGCTCGACGCCGGCGACCTCGACGCGAACAGCTTCCAGCACCAGCCTTACCTCGATAGCCAGATCAAGCAGCGCGGCTACAAGCTCGTCAACGCGGGCCTCACGTACATTTCGCCGCTCGGCGCGTACTCGAAGAAGTTCAAGTCGTTGAAGGATCTGCCGCAGGGCGCGAAGGTCGCGGTGCCGAACGATCCGTCGAATGAAAACCGCGCGCTGCTGTTGCTTCAGGCGCAACGTCTGATCAAGCTGAAGGACGGCGCGGGCACCGGCGGCAACAACGCCACGCCGCTCGATATCGCGGCCAATCCGAACAAGATCAGGTTCGTCGAACTCGACGCCGCGCAACTACCGCGTTCGCTGGCCGATGTCGATGCCGCCGTGATCAACACGAACTTCGCGCTGGCCGCGGGCCTGCAGCCGACCAAAGACGCGATCGCGCTCGAAGACATCCACAGCCCGTACGCGAACCTGATCGCGGTGCGCGCGAAGGACAAGGACCAGCCGTGGGTCAAGAAGCTGGTCGCGGCGTATCAATCAGAAGATGTGCGCCAGTTCATCAACACGCAGTTCAAGGGTTCGATGGTGCCGTCGTTCTGAGCGACGTTTCGTATCGCCATCTGATCGCATCAACGAAGGCACGCGCCGTATCGGCGCGTGCTTTTTATAGCTCCAGCTCCCATCTTTCGATCGTCAGATCCTGACCGAACCGGCGCTCCGCCCCCGTGCTGGCGAGCCCGAAGTCGTTGCGCTCGCACAGCCGCCGCAGTTCGACGAGCGTGCTCGCCGTTTTCAGCGTGAGCTTCGTATATCCGGCGCGCCTGGCGAATCGAACACATTCGCCAAGCAACTGCGCGCCGATGCCCAGCCGCCGCGTATCCGGCTCGACCCACAGCAAGCGCACGCCCGCGACCGTCGTCGATACGGCGACGAGACACACGGAGCCGACCACGAGTCCGCCCTGTTCGGCGATCCAGCACCGCTCGCGCAGCGAATCGTTGCGCTGCGCGTAATCTGCGACGACGCGCGCGAGCAATCCCTCGAACGTCTGATCCCAGCCATATTGCGCGGCGAACCACTGCGCCTGACGATGCACGAGCCAGCCGCATTCGCCGCTGAGCGGCTGCCGCAGCCGCACGAGTTCTTCGTGCTTGGGGTTATCGCCGAGCAGGCGCTCGATCAGCTTCATCGCCGCGATCAGTTGCTCCTGAGAAAACGCGGTGAGCCTGCCGAGCTGTCCCAGCGCCTCCTGTACGGCAGCCTCGTCGAGCGGCGCATAGGTTGCATGGCCGTCCTCGGTAAGGGCAATCAGCGACTGGCGCGCGTCGGTGTCGGACGGGCGGCGTGTGATCAGGCTGCGTCGTTCGAAACTGGCGAGCAGGCGGCTCAGATAGCCGCTATCGAGGCCGAGCGCGCGGCCCAGCACCGATGCGGTTTGCGCGTGTCCCCGAGAAAGCTCGTGCAGTACGCGCACTTCCGTCAGCGAGAATTCGCTTCGGGCCAGACGCTCATGGAGCGCGCCGATCCATCGGGTATAGAAGCGGTTGAAATGGCGGACGGCGTTTGCGCGCCGCAACGCCTCTGAATCTGTCAAGGGAGGCCCCCGGAGAACTGTCTTATGGATTGGTGCGCACCACTATATTGGAATTGCCGCGCCGCCGCAGCGCGGAGGCGGCTCTGCGAAAGCTTTGCCGGAAACTGGACTTGAACTGGTATTAAACAGACGCTGGGCCGGGCGGCTGTCCGTGCGCATCGAACCAGAAAACGCGTGCGGGTACCCTCCGCTGGTATCGCATGCGGGTAAATCCTGATCCGCAACATCATCGCGAAACCGCGTTGTCGACGGCTGAAAACCATACCCATCAAGGCTCTCAGCGAATCCTGACGAGCATGGAACCAGTCCGTTGACTGGTATTATGGTGGTTATATAATGGGCTCTCAACTTTTCCGGCCCGTGTTGCTCGCGGCTGCGTTGGAGCCCCATGGAAACTCGCTGGTCCGCATTGATGCCTGACGTGCGCAACGTCACGCCGCTCTATCTGCAACTCGCGCGCAACCTTGCGACGGCGATCCATTGCGGCGTCTGGTCGGCCGGCGAAGCGCTGCCGTCGGAGCGCACGCTGTCCGACGCGATCGGCGTGTCGCGCATCACCGCCAGGAAGGCGATCGAGCTACTGGTCGAACAAGGTCTGATTCGCCGTTCGCGCGGCGCTGGCAGTTTCATTACGCCGCGCGTCGAGGATCCGCTGTCGCGCCTCACCGGCTTCACGAAGAAGATGCAGCAGCGTGGTTTCCGGCCAGATTCGGTGTGGCTCGAGCGCGAGGTTCGCCCGGCCAACCGCGACGAGTTACTGCACCTTGGCCTGACGCCGGGCGCGGCGGTCACGAGCCTGCGACGGCTGCGGCGCGCTGACGGGATCGTGATGGCGGTCGAGCATTCGGCGCTGCCGGCCGCGATCGTCCCCGACCCCCTCGCGATCGGTGATTCCCTGTACAGCTATCTCGAACAACGCGGCGCGGCGGTAGTGCGCGCGTTGCAGCACTTCCGCGCGGTCAACGCGTCGAGCGAAGTGGCCGCGCTGATGGACATCGAACCGCGCACCGCGTTGCTCGTCATTACCCGTATCGGCTACAGCGCGGATCAGCGCGCGATCGAGCTGACCGACACTTATTGCCGCGACGATTACTACGACTTCGTCGCCGAACTGCGCACCTGAGCGCGCGACTGAACCGCACGGCCGGGCAGGCCGCGAGCCCGGCGGGCGTAATTTGCCGCACACGTATCACGCACCAGAGAGACTCATGCTGACCGGAAACATACTCACCACCCAAGGGTGGATCCACGGCACGCTCGAATCCGAAAACGGCCGCATCACGGCGCTGACCGGTGAACCCGTCGATCCGTCGACCAACGACGCGCCGTACATCCTGCCTGGCTTCATCGATCTGCACGTGCACGGCGGCGGCGGCGCCGACGTGATGGAAGCCGGCGACGCAATCGAAACGATCACCCGCACGCACGCACGCCACGGCACGACGAGCCTGCTCGCGACCACGATGACCGCGCCGCGCGACGAACTGATGAGCGTGGTCGCCGGTCTCGGCAACGTCGCGCGGGCACGCACGCCGGGCGGCTCGCGCGTGCTCGGCGTGCATCTCGAGGGTCCGTACATCAACCCCGGCAAGCTCGGTGCACAGCCGGACGCGGCGGTCTCCGCGGTGATGGATGAGGTGCTCAAGTATCTGTCGATCGCGCCGATCCGCGTGGTCACGCTGGCGCCCGAAATCGCCGGCCATATGGAGATCATCTCCGAGATGGCGGCGCGCGGCGTGCGCGTGCAGCTCGGCCATTCGCTCGGCACCTACGATGACGCGGTCGCCGCGCTCAAGCATGGTGCCTGCGGCTTCACGCATCTGTTCAACGCAATGTCGCCGCTGCATCACCGCAATCCGGGCCTGGTCGGCGCGGCGCTCGCGCATGCCGAGTACGCCGAAATCATTCCCGACCTGCTGCATGTGCATCCGGGCGCGATCCGGACCGCGCTGCGCGCGATTCCGCGTCTGTACGTGGTGACGGACAGCACGTCCGCCACCGGCATGCCCGACGGCGAATACCGCCTCGGCAGCCAGCACGTGACGAAGTGCCTCGGCGGCGTGCGTCTCGCCGACGGCACGCTCGCCGGCAGCACGCTGACGATGGATCAGGCGCTGCGCAACCTCGTATCGATCGGCTTGCCGATCGCCGATGTATCGAACCGCTTGTCGCGCTATGCCGCCGACTATCTCGGCATCGAGGACCGCGGCCGTATTGCGCGTGGCGCGTGGGCGGACGTGGTGGTGTTCGATCGCGAGCTCGCGCTCGCCGCGACTTACGTCGAAGGAGAAGCCATTGTCGAATATGCTTAACGAAGCGCTCGCGTCCGCCGCCACGGTCGCCGCGCAACTCTCCGATACCTCGCGCGTCGCGGCGCTCGCGGCGAAGCTCGCCGAACAGCCGCGCCATGTCGCGCTGACGGTCGCGCGCGGCAGCTCCGATCACGCGGCCAGCTACTTCGCGTCGCTGACGATGAGCCGCGTCGGCGTGCCGGTCGCGTCGCTGCCGATGTCGGTCGCCACGCTGCAGCAGGCACCGCTGCAGGTGCGCGATCAGCTCGCGCTCGCTTTCTCTCAATCGGGCCAGAGCCCCGATCTGGTCGGCACGATGAGCGCGCTGCGCGCTGCCGGCGCGCTGACGGTCGCCGCGGTCAATGCGCCGGCTTCGCCGCTTGCCGACGCATGCGAATGGCATCTGCCGCTCGCCGCCGGTCCCGAGCTGAGCGTCGCTGCGACCAAGAGCTATATCGCGATGCTGTCGATCTCCGCGCAACTGGTCGCGCATTGGCAGAACGATGCGGAACTGCTCGGCGCGCTCTCCACGTTGCCTGACGCGCTCGAGCGCGCGGGCCGGCTCGACTGGTCGATGGCCGTGGCTGAACTGCGCGGCGTCGAACGGATGATCGTGATCGGCCGCGGCCTTGGCCTCGCGATCGCGCAGGAAGCCGCGCTGAAGCTGAAGGAAACCTCCGGCATTCAAGCCGAAGCGTTTTCGAGTGCGGAAGTGCGCCACGGTCCGATGGAGCTGATCGATCGCGACTATCCGCTGCTCGTATTCGCGCCGCGCGGACCGGAGCAGGCGGGCCTGCTGCAACTCGCGCACGACATGCGCGCACGCGGCGCGCGGGTGCTGCTCGCCGCGCCCGACGACGTGCCCGAAGCGTCGCTGCCGCTAATTTCAGCCGCTCATGCGGCGCTCGATCCGATCGCCGCGATCCTGTCCTTTTACGTGATGGCCGCGGACCTTGCCGCCGCGCGCGGGCGCAATCCCGACGCGCCACGCCACCTCAACAAAGTCACCGAAACTCATTGACGAGAATGCAGATGCGACGTGTCGAGAAGTCCAGCCTGATGAGCCATTCCGCAAATCACATTGTGTTGCTTGCTCCGCTGACCGGTCCGGTCGTGCCGCTCGCGAACGTGCCGGACCCGGTGTTCTCGGGCGGCATGTTCGGCGACGGCATCGGCATCGATCCGCTCGAGGGCCGGCTTGTCGCGCCGTGCGATGGCGTCGTCACGCATCTCGCGCGCACCGGTCATGCGGTGACGCTTGCGACTGCCGAGGGTGTGCAAATCCTGCTGCATATCGGTATCGACACGGTCGAGCTGAATGGCAAGGGCTTCGCGCCGATGGTCGAGGAGGGCGCGCAGGTCCGTGCGGGCGACGTGCTGATCGAGTTCGATCAGGACCAGATCGCGATCAGCGCGCCGAGCCTCGTGTCGGTCATCGCGATTGCGAATTCGGATGCATTCGAGGTGATCGAGCGTGCGCCGTTCGGCCGTGCGAAGGCCGGCGAAACGCCGCTGCTGGTGCTGCGCGCGCGGGCCGGCGCGAATGCCGGCGCGGTGTCGAGCGACGCAAGCACCGCGCAGGACGAAGCGCGCCTGCAGGTCACGCTCACACACGCGGGCGGTCTGCACGCACGGCCGGCGGCGCGTGCGCGCGAAGCGGCGCGCGGCTTCGATGCGCGCGTCGCGGTGCGTTACGAGGGGCGCCAGGCGGCGATCGAAAGCGTGGTCGGTCTGTTGGCCCTGGGCGCCGGTCAAGGCGCGACGGTAGAGTTGCTCGGCGTCGGCCCGCAAGCACAGGCCGCGGTCGATGCGATCGCGCATGAACTGACGCGCGACGCGCACGGCGAAGTCGAGCAGAAGCCGGCGCGGCAAGTGGCCGCGCCGTCGACCCCCGCGGTTGCCGTGCGTCCGGCGGACGGCGAACGGTTTGCGCCGAATACGCTCGCGGGCGTCTGCGCGGCGCCCGGCGTTGCGCTCGGCAAGATCGTGCGCTGGGACGACGCCGACGTCGATCCACCCGAACAGGCAAGCGGCACGCCGCCGGCGGAGAGCCGTCTGCTCGACAACGCGATCGCGACCGTCGACGCGGATCTCGACACGATCGTGCGCGACGCGTCGCAACGCGGCGCGGTCGGTGAGGCGGGAATTTTCGCGGTGCATCGCGTGTTGCTCGAAGACCCGGCGCTGCTCGACGCGGCGCGCGATCTGATCAGCTTGGGCAAGAGCGCCGGTTTCGCGTGGCGTGATGCGATTCGCGCGCAGATCCGAATCCTCGGCAATGTCGAAGATGCGTTGCTAGCGGAACGCGCGGCCGATCTGCGCGACATCGAAAAGCGGGTGCTGCGTGCGCTCGGCTATACGAGCGCGGCGGCGCGCACGCTGCCCGACGAAGCGGTGCTCGCCGCGGACGAATTCACCCCGTCGGATCTGTCCTCGCTCGATCGCACGCGCGTGACCGCGCTGGTGATGGCGCGTGGCGGCGCGACCTCGCACGCGGCGATTCTCGCGCGTCAGGCGGGCATTCCGGCGCTGGTCGCGATCGGCGATGCATTGCATGCGATTCCCGACGGCACGCAGGTGGTCGTGAATGCGAGCGCCGGCCGGCTCGAATTGGCGCCGACCCAACTCGACGTCGAGCGTGCGCGCCAGGAGCGCAGCCGCCTCGCCGACGTGCGCGAGGCGAATCGCCGCACGTCGCAGCAAGCGGCAACCACCTCCGATGGCCGCGCGATCGAAGTGGCCGCGAATATCGCAACGCTCGACGACGCGAAAGCCGCGCTCGACAACGGTGCCGACGCGGTCGGCCTGCTGCGCACCGAGCTGCTGTTCATCCACCGGCCGGCCGCGCCGAACGCTGATGAACATCGCCAGAGCTACCAGGCGATCGTCGACGCGTTGAGCGGCCGCACCGCGATCATCCGCACGCTCGATGTCGGCGCGGACAAGGAAGTCGATTACCTGACGCTGCCGCCCGAGCCGAACCCCGCGCTCGGCTTGCGCGGCGTGCGCCTTGCGCAAGTGCGCCCGGATCTGCTCGACGATCAGTTGCGCGGGCTGCTCGCGGTGCAGCCGGTAGGTGCGGTGCGCATCCTGCTGCCGATGATCACCGATGCGGGCGAACTGGTGCGCATCCGCAAGCGGATCGACGAACTCGCACGCGACGTGGGCCGCATCGAGCCGATCGAAGTCGGCGCGATGATCGAAGTGCCATCGGCGGCGCTGCTGGCCGATCAGCTCGCTCGGCACGCGGATTTTCTGTCCATCGGCACCAACGATCTGACCCAGTACACGCTCGCGATGGACCGTTGCCAACCCGATCTCGCGGCCCAGGCGGACGGCCTGCATCCGGCGGTGCTGCGGCTGATCGCGGCTACTGTCGAAGGCGCGGCGAAGCACGGCAAATGGGTCGGCGTTTGCGGCGCGCTCGCCGGCGATCCGCTCGCGATGCCACTGCTCGTCGGGCTCGGTGTGACCGAGCTTTCGGTGGACCCGGTGTCGGTGCCGGGCATCAAGGCGCGCGTGCGCACGCTCGACTATCGACTGTGCCGCCAGCACGCGCAGGACGCGCTCGCACTCGACTCCGCGCAGGCGGTCAGGGCGGCGAGCCGCGCAACCTGGCCACTCGACTGAAGCCTCTGTTTGCCGCGCTGGCGCCGGCACGCGAGTGCCAGCCGGTCTTCGCACGGCGCGATACCGACACACCCTGCTGCACCACTTAAGCAAAACGTTCAACTACGAGACAAGGATTGGAGATACCCATGGATGGAAATCCGTTTCTGAAGATTCAGCGGCTCGGACGCGCGCTGATGCTGCCGATCGCGGTCCTGCCGGTGGCCGGTCTGCTGCTGAGACTCGGCCAGCCCGATGTGTTCAACATCAAGATGATCGCCGACGCGGGCGACGCGATTTTCAGCAATCTGCCGCTGCTGTTCGCGATCGGCGTGGCGGTCGGTTTCGCGAAGGACAACAACGGCGTCGCGGGTCTCGCGGGCGCGATCGGCTATCTGGTGCAGGTCGCCGTGATGAAGGACATCAACGACAAGCTCAACATGGGTGTGTTGTCGGGGATCATCGCGGGTATCGTCGCGGGGCTGCTGTACAACCGCTACAAGGACATCAAGCTGCCCGACTACCTTGCGTTCTTCGGCGGCAAACGCTTCGTGCCGATCGTCACGGGGTTGATATGTGTCGGGCTCGGGATCGTGTTCGGCTATGTGTGGCAACCGGTGCAGTCCGCAATCGACATCGCCGGCCACTGGCTCACCACGGCCGGCGCATTGGGCGCATTCGTGTTCGGCGTGCTGAACCGGCTGCTGCTCGTCACCGGCCTGCATCACATCCTGAATTCGCTGACGTGGTTCGTGTTCGGCACCTTCACGCCGGCGGGCGGCGCGCCGGTCACCGGCGACCTGCACCGCTTCTTCGCGGGCGATCCGACCGCGGGCACCTTCATGACGGGCTTTTTCCCGGTGATGATGTTCGGCCTGCCGGCCGCGTGTCTGGCGATGTATCACGAGGCGCCGAAAGAGCGTCGCGCGATGGTGTTCGGCCTGCTGGCCTCGATGGCGCTGACGTCGTTCCTGACCGGCGTGACCGAGCCGATCGAATTCAGCTTCATGTTCCTCGCGCCGGTGCTCTATGCGATCCACGCGCTGCTGACGGGGCTGTCGCTGGCGATCTGCTCGGCGCTCGGCATTCACCTGGGCTTCACGTTCTCGGCGGGCTTCATCGACTACGTGCTGAACTTCGGCCTGTCGACGAAGGGCTGGTGGGCGATTCCGCTGGGCATCGTGTACGCGCTCGCCTACTACGGTCTATTCCGCTTCTTCATCCGCAAGTTCAACATGGCAACGCCGGGCCGTGAGCCCGCCACTGCCGACGAGCAGCCCAATTCGTTCGTCGCGGGCGGTTTGGCCACGCCCGCGGCCGGCGCGGCGGTGCCGCGCGCGCAGCGCTATATCGCGGCGCTTGGCGGTGCGGCGAATCTGTCGGTGGTGGATGCGTGCACGACGCGTTTGCGTCTGTCGGTCGTCGATGCGGAAAAGGTCGCCGAGAACGAGCTGAAGTCGATCGGTGCGCGTGGCGTGCTCAAACGCGGCGCGACCAACGTGCAGGTGATTATCGGGCCGGAGGCGGACATCATCGCCGACGAGATTCGTACGGTGATTGCGCACGGTGGCGGCGGTGAAGCGGTGAAGGTCGCTGTCGCCGCGGATACGGCCGTGGCTGCCGTTGCCGCCATGCCGACCGCGCCGGCGCCGGATGCTCAAACGGCTCAGCACGCGCAACGCGGTCCGCTCGATCCGGATCCGCTGCGCTGGCTCGCGGTGTTCGGTGGCGCCGGCAACGTGGTGTCGCTCGATGCCGTCGCGACGACACGTCTGAGAATCGTCGTGCGTGATCCGTCGGCGGTCGATCGTCAGCGTCTCGCTTCGCTCGATACCGCATGGGTCGCGGCGGACACGTTTCATATCGTCGTCGGCGACGCGGCGCAGCGTTATGCGCAGGCACTGGCCGCCGGGCGCGTGTCGTTGCGCGGCGGCGGCGCGGGCGCGGCACCGATGCCGGCGTGATCGATGGATTGCTTGAGGTGGGCAGCGCGCGTCGCTGCCGGTGCCCCCTCAACCACCTGATGCCGCGTGATGCGGCGGCATTCGGTGCATCGACAGTGCGCGATGCCGCTCAATACATCGAATGGTGGTTTTCCTCGATCGCCGCCGCGGTGATTTTGCCGCGCATCACGCGATATACCCAGCCCGTGTAGAGCAGAATCAGCGGCAGGAACAGGATCACCGCGAACAGCATGATCTCGAGCGTCAGGCGGCTCGACGTCGCATCCCATAGCGTCAGGCTGCTGCGGCCGTCGAGCGCCGACGGCATGATGAACGGGAACATCGAAAAGCCGGCGGTCAGAATCACGCCGAGCACCATCAGCGACGTCGACAGGAACGCGCTCGCCTCGAAGCGCGAACGGGCGAGCAGCGCGGCGAGCAGGCCGCCGACCACACCCGCGAGCGGCGCGAGCGCCATCCACGGATAGAGCGCGTAGTTGGTGAGCCACAAACCCGGCGCGCCGATCACGGTCTTCATCAGCGGATTCGAGACCGCGTCGAGCGGCGGCGCGTCGACGATCTGGTAGCCGCCGATCATCGTCGCGACCAGCGCGCCGGCGATCACGAACAGCGCCACCGCGCACAGCGCCGCGAGCCGTAGCGCCTTCGACGCGCGCTCGTGGATCACGCCATCCGACTTCCACTTCACAAACGCAGCGCCGTGCGCGGTCAGCATCGATACGCTGACGAGTCCGCACAGCAGCCCGAACGGATTGAGCAGGCCGAAGAAGCCGCCGTGATAGGTGACGCGCAGATCGGTATCGAACGAGAACGGCACGCCTTGCAGCAGATTACCGAACGCGACGCCGAATATCAGCGCCGGCACGAATCCGCCTATAAACAGCCCCCAGTCCCACGCACTGCGCCAGCGCGGATCTTCCCGCTTGCCGCGATAGTCGAAGCCGACCGGCCGGAAGAACAGCGCGAACAGCACGAGCAGCATCGCGAAATAGAAGCCGGAGAACGACGCCGCGTACGCGAGCGGCCACGCGGCGAACATCGCGCCGCCCGCGGTGACGAGCCACACCTGATTGCCTTCCCAGGTCGCGCCGACCGTATTCACGACGATACGGCGCTCGGCGTCCGTTCTGGCGATGAACGGCAGCAGGATCGCGGCGCCCATGTCGAAGCCGTCGGTGAGCGCGAAGCCGATCAGCAGCACGCCGATCAGCGCCCACCAGATCAGTCTGAGAACAGCGTAGTCCATGGCGGTTTTCCCCTTTCAGCGGCGTGGCGGCGGGTCACGCGACCGTATTCGGCGCAAGCGGCTCGGTCACCGGCTGTGCGATTTCATGGTGATAGCGGCCCGTATGCAGCGAGGACGGGCCAAGCCGCGCGTACTTGAACATCAGCGTGATTTCGATGATGAACAGCACCGTGTAGAACAGCACGAAGCCGCCGATGCTCAGATACAGATCGCGCGGCGTCAGGTTCGACGCGGCAAGGTTGGTCGGCAGAATGCCCGCGATGCTCCACGGCTGGCGGCCCATTTCCGCGACGATCCAGCCGAGTTCGGCGGCAAGCCATGGCAATGGAATCGCCCACACCGCCCAGCGCAGGAACCAGCGGCGCTTTTCCAGCAACAGCGTGCGCTGCGCGCAGAACCAGAACGCCAGCACGAAGGTCGCGAGGAACAGCAGGCCGAGGCCGACCATCAGGCGAAACGAGAAGAACACCGGCAGCACCGGCGGCACCGTCCGTTTTGCCGCTTCGGCGATCTGCACCGGCGTCGCGTCTGTCACGTTCGCCGTGAACGGCTTGAGCAACAGGGCGTAGCCGAGATCCTCCTGGTGCGCTTCGAAGGTCGCGCGCGCTTCGTCGCTCGCGTCGCCGCCTTTGAGCTTTTGCAGCGCCTCATAGGCGAGCATGCCGTTCTTGATGCGCCCTTCGTTCTGCTCGATCAGCTCGCGCAGGCCGACCACCGGCTCATTAAGCGAACGGGTGGCAATGATGCCGAGCGCGTAGGGCACGCGGATCGCGTAGTCAGTGCGCTGTTCCCGCTGGTTCGGGATACCGAAGATCGTGAACGCTGCCGGCGCGGGCGCGGTCTCCCATTCGGATTCGATTGCCGCCAGCTTGATCTGTTGGACTTCGCCAGTGCGGTAGCCCGATTCGTCGCCGAGCACGATCACGCACAACGACGACGCGAGCCCGAAACCGGCGGCGATCGCGAACGAACGCAGCGCGAATTCGGTGTCGCGGCGCTTGAGCAGGTACCACGACGACACGCCGAGCACGAAGATCGCCGCGGTCACATAGCCGGCCGATACCGTGTGCACGAACTTCACCTGCGCGACCGGGTTGAAGATCACCGCGGAGATGCTGTCCAGTTCCATGCGCATCGTCTGGTAGTTGAACTTTGCGCCGACCGGATTATTCATCCAGCCATTGGCGACCAGGATCCACAACGCGGACAGGTTCGAGCCCAGCGCGACGCAGAACGTGACGATCAGATGCTGTACCCGGGACAGCCGGTTCCAGCCGAAGAAAAACAGGCCGACAAAGGTCGATTCGAGGAAGAACGCCATCAGCCCTTCGACGGCGAGCGGCACCCCGAAAATATCGCCGACGTAGTGCGAGTAGTACGCCCAGTTGGTGCCGAACTGGAACTCCAGCGTGAGGCCGGTGGCGACGCCCATCGCGAAGTTGATACCGAACAGCTTGCCCCAGAACTGCGTCATGTCCTTGTAGATAGCCTTGCCGGTCATCACGTAGACGGACTCCATGATGACGAGCAGCCACGCGAGCCCGAGCGTGAGCGGCACGAACAGAAAGTGATACAGCGCCGTGACGGCGAACTGGAGGCGCGACAGTTCTACGACTTCGTTAACGGGCATGTTGATCACCTTGGGACGGATGCGGCGCAGGCACCGACAGCAGCGCCCGGGCGACTTGGTCTTGCGGCAGCGTCATGTGGTCCGCCTGCGGATGATTGAAGAACGTGTACTTGAGCGCCATCAGCAACGCGAACTTGATGACGAGGATGATGGTGATATTGCGTGCCAGCGTTGGACTGCGTGCCCAGCCGGTGAACCGGTCGCGCCAGCGAGACCGGACGGTGCTGCTGCGATTGACGGCTATGGTCATGTTCGGTCGAAAGACGACTTCGCGCCGGTGTGTCCGGCCGGATCCAGACCGCCTGGCTCTCGGACGGTCTGGCGAATGCATGCCGATCGTAGGAGTGGGACTTCGCTCGCTTGGTGCAGCGTTGCGGCATCGAGTCGAGAAACGCGCCGCGTTCATCCAGTATTGCTATCTGGTCCGCAATACGTCAAGGAAGCTGTGCCGGCCCGGCATGCGTCGGCCCCGAGATTGTCGAATGGACGCAAAAAAGCCCCGCTCTCTGGCGAGGGCGGGGCTCATGTCACTGATAGGCTATCGATGGCCTACCGGCGGCGATACAAGAGCCGGCGGTTCGAACCGATGCGCGTCGGGATTCGAGATTCGACGCGCACGCGGCAACTGCACCTTTATGCGTATTCGGCCAATGCGCCGCGCATCTTCTTCATTGCGCTCGCTTCGATCTGCCGGATACGTTCGGCAGATACACCGAACTCGTCCGCCAGTTCGTGCAGCGTGGAGCCGCCCGAGCCGTCGTCGGCCACCTTCAGCCAGCGAGCTTCGATGATGCGGCGGCTGCGCGGGTCGAGTGCATTGAGAGCGGTGGCGATGCCGTCGCTTTGCAGCTTGTCGCGCTGACGCGAAGCCAGCACGGCGGTCGGCTCGCTATGCGAGTCGGCCAGGTAGGCGATCGGCGCGTACGACTCTTCGCCGTCTTCGATCTGGCCTTCCAGCGCGATGTCACCGCCCGACAGACGCGTTTCCATTTCAGCGACTTCTTCGCGCTTTACGTTCAGTTCCTTCGCGAGACCGTCGATCTCGTCCGGCGTGAATGCGCTCAAGCCCTGCTTGTGACTGCGCAGGTTGAAGAACAGCTTGCGCTGCGCCTTGGTGGTCGCGACCTTGACCGTGCGCCAATTGCGCAGGATGTATTCGTGGATTTCGGCCTTGATCCAGTGCATCGCGTATGACACCAGGCGCACGTTTTGCTCGGGGTCAAAGCGCTTGACGGCCTTCATCAGGCCGATGTTGCCTTCCTGGATCAGGTCGGCGTGCGGCAGCCCGTAACCGAGATAATTGCGGGCGATCGACACCACGAGCCGCAGGTGCGACAGCACGAGACGGCGCGCGGACTCGAGATTGTCGTGCTCGCGAAATTCGGTTGCGAACTGGCGTTCTTCCGCCGGCGTCAGCATCGGGATGCGATTGACTGCCTGGATGTAGGCGTCGATGTTGCCCAACTGGCCGGGCAGCAGCGAGAAATGCGAGAGCGCCAGTGCACCTGCCGGAGCGGCCTTAGCCGACGACGGGCTCAGAGTACTCGGGAGGGTCATTGCATGGCTCACGTGTAAAACTCCTTTGGAATCAGACGATAGCGTATTCAGATAACGACTCCAGCGACGGATGTTAGCACTCTGCTTTACCGAGTGCTAATACTTAGAGCCCGTGGGGGCATCCAAGTTCCCTCGCAGCTATTGAAGTCGAGGTTTCAATAGCCATCATACGCTCTATTTGGTCGCCGCGAGGTAGACGTATAAATTACCGAGGCATACCGCACATAGCGCATAAACGACTGATTTCCTGACAATTGGAAGCCAGCAATTTCAATTTTGGGGCATTTATCCACAGACCCGCCGCCTGGCGTTTGACTTTTAAATCAGCAGCGCAGTTGTGCCTCGTTAAATATTCGTGACAGCGGGCACCCGATGGAAAAGAACAACAGTGTTTTGCGTGGACTTGCTCGAAATGGTGCGCTCGCTGCCCTGCTAATGGCCCTGGCCGGCGCGGCCTTGGCCGATCCGTTCGGTATTCAGGTGGCAGCCGGGGCCGGCGACCATCACATCAGGAAGCTCGATCTGGGCCTCGCATGGGATCCGAACGGGACCTGGTGGCCGATCGGCGACTGGCATTTTGCGCTCATCGGCGAGGCGCACGCCGCGTGGTGGCACACCAACGAAGGGAACGTCCACGAGGATATCGGCGAGATCGGCGTGACGCCGATGATCCGTTTCATCAAATCGTCGGGCTCGGTGCGGCCGTTCGCCGAGGTGGGCGCCGGCGTCCGGCTCCTGACGAGTCCCCGCATTTCTACCGACCTTACGCTCAGCACCGCGTTCCAGTTCGCCGAGACGGCCGGCGTCGGACTGCAGTTCGGCGAGCGTCAGCAGTACCTTGCGGGCTACCGCTTTCAGCATGTGTCCAATGGCGGTATCAAAGAGCCGAATCCTGGTATAAATTTCAGCCAGCTATATTTGCAATACAACTTCTGACCGTGGTGCCGTTCCGGCCGCGCTGTGCGAGGGGCTCTGCAATGGCGGCAAACATGATCGAAGCGATTCGCGGGCTCGAGCGGGAGCGTTTTCATGCAATGGTCGAGGCCGACGGGCAGTCGCTCGACATGCTGCTCTCGGACAACGTGAGCTACGTTCATACCAATGGCAAGCGCGAGACGAAACGGCAATTCATCGACGGAATTACCGCGGGGCGCCGCCGCTATCGTCAGATCGAGGTGCAGTCGCAGGACGTGCTGCCGGCCGGGCGCGAAACCTACGTCGTCACCGGCCGGGCGCTGATCGAGATGGAAGCGAACAACGGCGCGCTGCTGTTTCCGATTGCCTATACGGCGATTCATACGCATGAAGACGGCCAGTGGCGGCTGATTGCCTGGCAGGCGACGCGTTGCGCGATCGAATGAGCGTTGCTGCTGCGCCGGTCGGCGCGCCGGACGGTCGAAGCGCGAAAACGCGCGGCCGTCAGACCGGCGCTTTCGCGATATCGACGATCAGCTCGACCTGCCGCTCGACCGCGCCCGGCACCGGCGCTTCGCCGCGCAGCACCGCATCGATCCATGCGGCCGTGGTTGCTGCGTCGCGCGCCTCGGGCAGTTCGACTTCAGGCGCGTCGCGCGACGAACGCTCATGCGGCAGACGCGTTTCGCACACGCCATCGTGCAGCCAGTCGACCTGCACCTGGCGCCGCGTATCGGCCACCGCCTCGCCCTCGGTGCCGCGCGCGAGCAATGCGCCGCCGACGGCCGCATCGGGATGCGTGTTGAACAACTGCGTGAGACTGTCGCGATACGGCGGATGCGTGTAATTCACGAGGCGCAGGCCCGCCGGCGCGAACGGCTGCAGGATTTTCACCAGCGTGTGCGTCGAATTGCGTACGCCCATGCGCCTGCGCAGCGCGAGCAGGCGAGCGAGCTTTGGCGCGAGTACGTCGATGGCCGCGAACGCGACGCGGCGCTCGGCGAGGCGGTCTTCTATCTGCGCGTGCGACTGAGCGTGCGCGATCCGCAGATGCGTGAAGATCTCCGCGCTCGTCACGCGGCCCGGATCTTCGGTGACACCATGCACCAGCACCGGCACGCCTTCTCGCGCGAGCAGCAGTGCGAGCAGCGGCACGAGGTTCGGCTGCTTGCGCGCGCCGTTGTACGACGGGATTGAGACGGGCCGGTACGCGCCGTGCGGCAAGCGCAGCGGCTCGAATGATGCGTGCGCGACGGCCAGCATCGCGGCGAGTTCGTCGGCGGTTTCGCCTTTCACGCGATACGCGAGCAGCACCGCGCCGAGTTCGAGGTCATCGACGCGGCCGTCGAGCATCGCGCGATAGAGTGCGCGAGTATCGTCGGCGGTCAGCGCACGGGCGCCGTTTGGGCCGCGGCCGATTTCCTTGATGAAGCGGGCGCAAGGGAAAGGGGAAACGGTATCGGTGTCGGTGGCGTCGGTCATCGGGTGCAGGGGGCGGGTCGCGCTGCCAGTCGCATTCGGGCCGCGGGCGCGCCGCTCAGGAGAGGCTGTTGGGTGTGAGTATCGCATCTATGGCGGGCGGGCGAGACGGAACGTGGCGGTGCGGGTCGCTGCCCGTCTGCGTCGCGGCGTACCGTGCCGCGCGTTACACTCGATGTTTTCTCGCCGCGTCGGCGGCGCCAATCGGAAACGGAAAACGGAGAACGAGATGAGTTACGTGTTTGCACCCGCACCGCAGGTCGCGGTGCCGGTCGTGGGGTCGAGCGAGCAGTTCGCGGTGCGGCGTATCTACTGCGTGGGGCGCAACTACGAGGCGCACGCGCGCGAGATGGGGCATGACCCGGATCGCGAGCCGCCGTTCTTCTTCACGAAGCCGGCCGATGCGGTGGTGTACGTGGCGCCAGGCACGACCGGTGAGTTCCCGTATCCGTCGCAAACGAAGAACGTTCATTTCGAAATGGAAATGGTCGCGGCAATCGGCAAGAGCGGCAAGAACATTCCCGCCGACAGCGCGCTCGATCACGTGTACGGCTACGCACTGGGTCTCGACATGACGCGCCGCGACTTGCAGGGCGAAGCGAAGAAGATGGGGCGTCCGTGGGACACCGCGAAGGGCTTCGATCATTCGGCTCCGCTCGGTCCCATCCACCCCGCGTCGAAGGTCGGACATATCGGCAAGGGCGCGATCTGGCTGTCGGTGAACGGTGAGGAGAAGCAGCGCTCGGACGTGTCGCAACTGATCTGGTCGGTGGCAGAGACCGTCGCCTATCTGTCGACGCTGTTCGAATTGCAGCCGGGGGATCTGATTTTTACCGGCACGCCAGAAGGCGTCGGCGCAGTCGCGCAGGGCGATCTGATGAAAGGCGGCGTCGAAGGGCTCGGCGAGTTCAGCGTGCGCGTCGTCTGACGGCTCGCGGGCAGGCTGGAGGAGACAGACAACATGAAGCTGTACAGCTATTTCCGCAGTTCGGCGTCGTATCGCGTGCGCATCGCGCTGAACGTGAAGAACCTGCCGTACGACTACGTGCCCGTGCACCTCGTGCGCGACGGCGGCGAGCAGTTAAAGCCCGAATATCGCAAGCTCAATATGGACGGCGTCGTGCCGACGCTCGTCGACGGCAACAGCGTGTTGCCGCAATCGCTGGCGATCATCGAGTATCTCGACGAGACGCATCCCGAGCCGCCGCTATTGCCGAAGACGCCAGTCGATCGCGCGTATGTGCGGTCGATTGCGTTGCAGGTCGCGTGCGAGATTCATCCGTTGAACAATCTGCGCGTGCTCAAGTATCTGAAGCACACGCTATGCGTGGATGAGGACGCGAAAGACGCGTGGTACCGGCATTGGATCGACTCCGGCTTCGCGACGCTGGAGACGAATCTGGCGAGCAACCCGCACACCGGCAAACTGTGTTTCGGCGATACACCGACGCTCGCCGACGCGTGTCTGATTCCGCAGGTGTTCAACGCGCAGCGCTTCAAGGTCGATACGGCGAAGTTTCCGACGATCCAGCGCATCTACGATCACGCGATGCAGATCGATGCCTTCGCTCGCGCCGCGCCCGGTGCGCAGCCGGATACCGAATGAGGGGCCGCTAGCCGTCGTGCCGGTCGGTGTGACGGTGGCCTGAAAATGAAGAAGGGCACTTCGCGGAGTGCCCTTCGCATCTGGTCGAGCCGGCGGTACACCGCCCGGCGCCTGGTCAGACGATGCGGTTACCCGCCCAGCAGCGCGTCCGAAAACTCCTCCGCGCTGAACGGCTGGAGATCCTCGACCCTTTCGCCGACACCGATGAAATACACCGGAATCGGCCGTTGACGTGCAATGGCCGCGAGAATGCCGCCTTTCGCGGTGCCATCCAGCTTGGTGACGATCAGGCCGGTGAGGCCGAGCGCGTCGTCGAACGCCTTGACCTGGCTGAGCGCGTTCTGACCGGTGTTCGCGTCGATCACGAGCAGCACCTCGTGCGGCGCGCCGTCCTGTGCCTTGCCGATCACCCGCTTCACTTTGCGCAGTTCTTCCATGAGATGCAATTGGGTCGGCAGACGCCCGGCCGTGTCGGCCATCATCACGTCGATCTTGCGGGCGCGTGCGGCGCCCACCGCATCGAAGATCACCGCCGCCGCGTCGCCGCTTTCCTGCGCGACCACGGTCACGTTGTTGCGCTGGCCCCAGATGGCCAGTTGTTCGCGCGCGGCGGCGCGGAACGTGTCGCCGGCGGCGAGCAGCACCGACTGATTGAAGCTCTGCAGATGCTTGGCAAGCTTGCCGATGCTGGTGGTTTTGCCCGCGCCGTTGACGCCGGCGATCATCATCACGAGCGGCTGCGCGCGGCCGAGCATCAACGATTTTTCGAGCGGCTTGAGCAGATCGACGAGCAGTGAGCGCAGTGCCGCCTTGACTTGCTGCGGGTCCGTCAGGCGGTCGTTGCGCACTTTTTCGCGCAGCGCTTCGAGCAGAAATTCGGTGGCCTCCACGCCGGCATCGGACATCAGCAGCGCGGTTTCGAGTTCTTCGTACAGATCCTCGTCGATCTTCGCGCCGACGAAAATGCCAGTGAGGCTCGAACTGGTTTTCGACAGGCCGCTCTTCAGACGGGTGAGCCACGAGCGTCTGGCGCTTGCATCCTGCTCGGGCGGCGGGACGATTTCGACGGTTTCGAGCGCGGCATCTTGCGGCTTGGGTTCGGGTTCGAGTTCCGGTTCGAGTTCCGGTTCGATGACGGACGCAGCCACTGGCGCAATAGCGCGCGCCGCAGGTGCGGCAGGCGCTTCGGGCAGTTCAGGTGCGGCATCCGCCTCGGGCGTCGAGGCGTCTCGCGCTGCCTGCGATGCGTCTGCGTCCGTGTCGGACTCTTTCGAACCCTTGAATCGTTTGAAAAAGCTGAACATGATCTGGCTATGGAGAGCGCGCCGCTGCGCGCAGCCGGCCCGGGACCGGCGAAGGAGGGCAGCGCCCCGATGCGAAAAGACAAGGCGCTGGCAGCCGCACATTTTATCAGGGGTGTCGCGCCACGTCGTATAAGCCGAATGGCCGGGCTGGACGGGCGCCGCCCCTGTGGTAACGTTGGCGCTCTTGCCCGCGCGCATTGGCGCGGCGGGCGCATTCACCACGTAGTCGAAACTGCACGACACTGCATGCCTCGTTTAGCACCCTCACGCGCCGCCGGCGCTTCGTCCAAAGGCGGCAAGCCGCATGGCATCCGTATCATCGGCGGCGACTGGAAGCGCACGCCGCTGCCCGTGCTCGATCTGGACGGCCTGCGTCCCACGCCCGACCGCGTGCGTGAAACGCTGTTTAACTGGCTCGGCCAGCGTCTGGACGGCCAGCGTTGCCTCGATCTGTTTGCCGGCAGCGGCGCGCTCGGTTTCGAAGCCGCGTCACGCGGCGCGGCGCGGGTGCTAATGGTGGAGCGCAATGCCCGGGCCGCCGGCCAGTTGCGCGCGAACCAGCAGCGCCTGTCGGCATCGATGATCGAGATCGCCGAAGCGGACGGCCTGCGTCTTGCTGCCAGTCTCGCGACAGGCTCATTCGACGTGGTGTTCCTCGATCCGCCGTTCGGCGCCGACCTGCTGGGCAAGGCGCTGGCGGTGAGCGTCCCGCTGGTCGCAGCGGGCGGCTTTCTGTATGTAGAAGCAGGCGGCGCGCTCGACCCGGACAGCTATCAGCCGCTCGCCGGGTGGCAAATCGTGCGGCAGGGCAAGGCGGGCGCTGTCCACTTTCATTTGCTGCAGCGCGAAAATAAGGAATAATGCGCGTTCCAAAAAGGGGCCGGGCGGTTTATCGTCACCTGCGGCAGGTGTCAAATGCGTCGCGTGGACGCGCTGATGTGCCCTGTTGTCTGAGAAGAGGAGAAGTCTCATGGTAGTCGCCGTGTACCCGGGCACGTTCGACCCGCTGACGCGCGGTCACGAAGACCTCGTTCGGCGCGCGTCGAGCATTTTCGACACGCTGGTGGTCGGCGTAGCAGACAGCCGAGCCAAAAAACCCTTTTTCACGCTTGACGAGCGGCTCACGATCGCACACGAGGTGCTCGGGCACTACCCGAACGTCCAGGTGATGAGCTTCCACGGGCTGCTAAAAGATTTCGTGCGCAGCAACAACGCGCGGGTGATCGTGCGGGGCCTGCGCGCCGTGTCTGACTTCGAGTACGAGTTCCAGATGGCCGGCATGAACCGCTACCTGCTGCCCGACGTCGAGACGATGTTCATGACGCCGTCCGATCAGTATCAGTTCATCTCGGGCACGATCGTGCGCGAGATCGCGCAACTCGGTGGCGACGTCAGCAAGTTCGTGTTCCCGTCAGTCGAAAAATGGCTGAAGGAGAAGGTCGCTTTGATGGATTCGCAAAACGGCGCTCAAACGACGTCGCCATGACCGGCGCAACCTCTCGGTCTTGACGGATTGAAGCCGGCTGCGGCCGGCGCGAAGTGAGACAAGCATGGCTTTAATGCTTACCAGCAGGGAATCAATTGGCGGCAATAACTCATTACCGATGACTTAAAGACAGATAGCCTCGGTATCTGCCACTGAGAGATGCGATGGAAAGTCCGATTATCGGACTTGTCGGTTACACCGACAGTTGTGGGAAAAGTCAGGTTCCCTTTGCGGCCTTTGCGAATGCTTCGGCAAGCTTGTCAAAATGTTTGAGCGCGGCAGGTGTGAGGTCGATCTGTTTGCGGCGTGCGTCTTCGGTGTCGGTTAGCTGCAACCAGCCCTTTTCCCGCATCGATGTGATCCTGGCATGTAACGTGGCAGGCGACCCGAGTTCCCCTTGCGCCATCATGTCCCGTACTGACAGCCGGTCCTTGGTCTGTCTTGCTCGAGCTACGAATTCGAGTATCCGCTCTTCGAGCGGATCGAGCGCCCCAAGCGTGGGCAACCCGCGCAATGCTTCGGTCAACTGCAGGAATCGCAGGTAGATATCAGCAGGACGTGTCATTGCTTACGCACTGTTGAAGATAGGCTGTTGAAGATAGACGCTCGCGGGACGACATGCAGGCGCGTTATGATTCGCTCGATAATAAACATGAAAGAACAGTTTACCGCAATGTCTAGCTTACGTTTGCATTTCTGGTCTATCACCGGGACTCTGATCGCGTTTTTGGTTTCGCTATGGATCAACCAGCAGGTGTTCACTCACACGTCTTTCGTTCGAGGCATTAACTGGATTTTCCTGCCGTCCGGTGTTCGCCTTCTCAGTACGTTGCTGGTTGGTTTTGATGGGTTCATTGGCCTGCTGGTCGGCGGTCTGCTGATGGACTTTTTCTATTGGTTTCCGCACGACCCGGTCCGCGCAATCGCGGGAGCGATTCTGGGTTCGCTGGCTCCCTATCTGGTCTATAGGCTTGCATTGGAGCGCTACGATCTGAAGGCGTCGCTGACGAATCTAACGCCGAAGCGACTGCTCGTACTGGCTGTTGCGTACTCGGTGGCGAATCCGCTGCTGCACCACATCTGGTTCGCACTGACCGGTACGACGGCGAACTGGTTCGAAAGCTTCTTCAGCATGGTTGTGGGCGACATGACCGGCGCGCTAATCATGCTGTATACGATGAAGGGAATTTTGGCGTTGTTGCCGAAACAGCCGAGCAGTTCGCGCATGTCAAACGGCATGTTCAACATCCAACTGGCGTTGGACCGGGCATATAACAATCAGTCAGAACGCCAGATCACGTAACAGGTAGGCTGCTTGCTGCTCGTAGCCTTTATCAGGCAGTCGGGGCAGCATGTCGAATGATGACGCGCGCGTGCCACGTGATATGGACTTTAAACCCATTGCCACACAGGAACGGGTTTGCAGACAAGAGGGAGTCGAAGAGTGAGCACATGAGTCACTCTTCTGGGTTACTGCTTGAACCGCCTACTGGAAAAGCCAATTCCGATGTTCAGGCGGACTACTCCGAGTATCCCCAATATGCGTCAAGTGAGATCTGGCCGTAATTGGAAGATAGGTCGAGGTTCCGGGTGATGCCAGAGGCAAATGCAGCGAATGAGCAGGCAGATGGGCACGTCTGGGTGCCTGCCTGATTGACGCCGGCAAATACGGATGTCGAATAAGTGCCGGACGCATTCACGCTTGCCGGGCTCTGCCCAACCCCAACGATGTTGTCACTGGCGGCTGAACCTTGTGTTGTGATTTCGGCAAAAGTCACAAGAGGAGCGATGTTAGCCCCGTTGACAAGGTTCGACCACGAAACATCGACCGTTTGCTGGGCAGCCGCCTTTGCCCCGTTCGGGTTGAGGAATGCATCAATCGTGTCACCCGAAAGCGTTTGCCACGGAATGTTTGCGCCGTTGGATGCGGCGATGCTTGGCGTAGGATTGACGACGCTCGTCTGTCCGATCTGGGTGCCGGATGCATCATAAAAAGTGACTGTATACGTCGCGTACTCCGGCACCGCGAAAACATCGATAGGCTGGGGCGCATACTTTTGCCCAAGATTATTGGAACTTGGGACAAACGTGCCGGTGACACCGGGCAAGGTCTGCCATGACCAGCGGTAACCCCACGCTTGTGTGTTGGAGGTCAGGCCGCCGGTCGGTACGCTGGTTTGAGGCGCACGGGCAATCGACATGAGACTTGACCCGGCTTGTGCCGGGAGCACATAGTAAATTGTGCCGGTGATTCCCGGACCAGTTACCGACGCCGACGCTAGATTGGCCGGGTTAGGTGTGCCTGCCGCGCCGAGCGGGATCGCAATGTCGATGCCGGACTCCCAGCGCGATACGGTCGAAGGCCAGGTATCGTTGTCGAGTGTCTGTCGCCGCTGGATAAACGACTGGATATGGACGTTGTACTGCTGCTGGTTGCCGATGATGTCCCAACCATTTGCCGTCTGCTGCGCAACCGTGTACTCGAACCCCGATGCCCCGCCCGACGTTGTGTACGGAAGAGCGATCAGCACTTGCTTTCCAGAAGTGCCAGGTATGAATTCCAGGATTTTAGCTACGCCGAGGCTCACGCCCGATGCTGCCAGAGATGGATGCGCTTGCGCGAAGCTGGTAAATCCATTGTCCTTGTAGCTCGCGTCGATTGCTTGAGAGCACGGCCCCGAAGAGCCACCCAGACATTCGGTCAGAGCACTCATCAATGCTGCGAGGAATGCGCCTGTCGCCAGAGGTGCGGGAAGCGATGAAGATACTGTCGCCCTCGAATTTATGCTTCGCGTAAACGGCGAGTCATTGCTGGACTTTGTGGACTATCGAAAATTCCGAATGCGCGGCAGCACGTAGGTTGGTCCCAAGGGTCTAGTGCACGCTTTTTCCGAACAGTTATGCAGTCAGGCGCTCATACAGAACGGGCCAATCGACTGCGAGAAGCGGTATCGTTTTATCGTTGCGCGAGCAATACGCGAAGAATCGCGCCCAGCCGATGAGGAAGATCGCATTGCCGGGGCTGAGCAAGCAAGGTTGCCTCGCAACTAAGGGCACGCATATTGGCGGAAATTGAGCGGCGCGAACTTTAAGTACCGTCGAACTAATGTCCTGTAATTTTTCGCGGGTTGTGCCGGCTGAAAGGTAGCCTTCTATTACTTGCGCCACAAGAGTCGTACAGAGTTCAACGTAAGCGACGCGGACTTCGTCAAGGATGTCCGCGGTAACGGTTGGTGAGTTTGTTCCCGTGGTTATGCGCTCGAGTACCGAAAGCTTCGCGCAATGAGGCAGCGCGCGAAACTTGGTCTCCCCGCCTTGCAGCGCGTCTTGGAACGTTGGATAGCAGGCCAGCCACGAGGCTGAAACGCCGCCGACCGGTCGAGACTCTTTGACTATTCCATCGACCGTGACGGCGCGTTTCGCTTGCTGCGGTTCTCTCAGGTTCATCGTTATAAAAACTATAACTGTAAGACAGCGGGTTCGCAAGTCGTCCGCAAGTGGCGGCTACAAGTAGGCTAACGGCCACGCCAGGACGAACTTTAGGAGCCGCACAATTTTTTCGGCTGCGGTATTGGCCACGAAGCCATGGGTGAAGACGCGAGCCGGTGGCACGTGCAAACGTTCGCTGCTCGTTGCCTGAGGCGGATCATTCAATCTCGGGTGAACGGAGGTCGGGCCGATCACCCTGATTTCCGGGCCCATCGCAATCGCGTCGTTTGGGCACTCTGGCTCACAGACGTCGCCATCGTGTCAAAACGTCTTGCTGCTCATGGCTTGGCGGAGTCTTTGGACTTTGCGCGAGGCACGCTCCGCAACGCCTGTGCAACTCAGCCGGCGATTGAACGGCTTGAGCGCTATAATGTATTGTTTTTAAATGGAAAGTTGGTGGCAGTATGGCCTTGATGATTACCGACGAGTGCATCAATTGCGACGTCTGCGAGCCCGAGTGTCCAAACGACGCAATTTCGATGGGCCCGGAAATCTATGTCATAGACCCGAAGAAGTGCACCGAGTGCGTCGGTCATTTCGACGAGCCGCAGTGTATCCAGGTGTGTCCGGTGGAGTGTATTCCGCGTGACCCGAACCATCTCGAAACGCCCGAAGGCTTGATCGCGAAATACCACGCGCTGCAGGCAACGAAGGGCGCATGAAGCCCGACGGTGGGGCGCAAGAAAAGACGGCGGAGGCTCATGGGCCTTCGCCGTTTTTGCGTGTGCTTTTCCGCTCTTTCTCCTGCGTTGTTAGCGGACGTAAGCGCTGAAAATACCGCGCAGCGCGTCCAGCGGGATGTCGCAATCGCCGGCTCGGCACCGAAATTGGTCCGACCTAGGCTTCGTCGATTCCGACGAGCGAATCTGCCCGGCTAGCGACGAGGCGCTCGATCTCCCGAAGCGGCAGCGGATGGCTGGTCGGCGCGTTCCGATTCCGAACGCGATGCCGCCGTTGAGCATCACGTAATCGTCGATGTTGAGCGCGACGGTGTCGTCGAGCACGGACGCCCTGATCGGCGGCCACCGTTTGCCGCAGGTTGCGCGCAGGTGGATCGGCGGTAGCTGCGCAGCGCTGGCGCCGTATCGCCGAGCTCGCGCCGGATCGCCGGGAGCAAACGCGCCGACGGTGGGGTCCGGCCTTTCTTTGGAGGTCGGTTCACTGGATGCCCGCGCGAGCCGTGTGCTCGCCTGGCACATACAGCCTCTAGCGGTGAACGATGTCATCACAATGGCGGCAAAGCGACTCTTTTTGCGAGGTCGGTTGCGGTGGCGATGGAGCTGGCGCGATGCGGACCGCCGGCTGCGGGGCTCCGCTCAGCCGTTGTTGCGATGTAGTTGCGTCATCGCGCGTTCCAGATCGCCCTTGATCACCTGCGGCATCACCGCGAGCGTGCGCTCGATCGACGCGTCGATTACTTCCTGTTCTTCGCGCCGCGGTGGCTTCAGCACGTAGCTGGCGACGTCCGGTTTTGCGCCGGCGCGCGCGCTTTCAGGAATCAGGTCGCGCGGATGGCCGATGCCGATCCGCAACCGCCAGTATTGCTGCGACGACAGATGCGCGGTGATGTCCTTCAGTCCATTGTGCCCGCCGCTGCCGCCGCCTAGCTTCAGCTTGACGCTGCCGGGCGGCATGTCGAGCTCATCGTGTGCGACGAGGATTTCATCCGGCAGAATCTTGAAGAACTGCGCGACCGCGACGACCGACTGCCCGGAGCGGTTCATGTAGGTTTGCGGCTCCAGCAGATGCACTTCCTCGCCGTGCAGCCGCGCTTTAGCGTAGAAGCCGTGAAAGCGCCGCTCGTCGCGCAGCGTCGTGGCTGCGTCGCGCGCCAGTTGATCGATGAGCCAGAAGCCGGCATTGTGCCGCGTCGCGGTGTATTCGGCGCCCGGATTGCCGAGCCCGACGATCAGCTTGA
>NZ_DASXHN010000195.1:0-33859 GCF_036488505.1 Paraburkholderia sp.
GCGGACTCGGCACCATATGCACGACGCTGCCGTCGAGCTGGTAATAGTCGACGTTCACGTACGAGTCGAAGCTGGGCGTGCGCAGGTCGACGACGAGTGAATCGCCGTCGGTCAGCAAGCCGCTCGGCGGCCGCACATGCAGCGATGCGGCGCGCCCCGTCTGCCAGTTGCGCACCCAGTACGGCGCCAGCGTCTTTACGGCATCGCACTTGTCGTCGGCAAGCGGCTGCACGTCGAGCGCAACCGTATCGACGCCCGGTACCGCAGCCAACGTGTCCCTCAGATGCGCCGCGCCGTAACGCTGCGACACGAAACCCCGCACCGAGAGCGCGTGATCCTGCACGGTGGCGGAAAGCGCCGAGCATGGCACGTGAGCCAGCACCGGCGTGATCGCGGCGAGCGTCAGCGCAAGTTTCGGCGCGGCCGGCGGCGCCGCGGGCGCGCTCGCGGGCGCACTGCTGATCGTCGCGGCGGGCCCGTTGGCCGTGGCGGCAGGAGCTTGCGGTGGCGGCGAAGCCAGCGGCGGCACCATTGCCGAAGCGCCCCCCGCGCGATCCACCTGATCGGCCGGCGTCGGCGACTGCGCCGCGTCGCTGCGCACCTCGTTCTGACGGCTCGGTCCCGAGCGCAGCGCAAACACGCCGACCGCCGCCGCGCACACCACCGCCAAACACGCGAGCCCGGCTTTCGCGAGCGTGCCGGACTTTTCCGCGCGTGCTTCATTGTCGAACTCGGCGATAAAACGGGTGACACTCGGCATGCGCGTATTGCGATCGAACGACAACGCTGCGCGCAGCGCCCGCCACTGCCTCGAATCGAGAGCAGGCGGACGCTGCGGCCTGAAATCGGCATTACGCGCCTGGGTCGCGGACAGACGATCGAACGGATGATGGCCAGTCAGCAGCTCGTAGGTGATGCAGCCGAGCGCGTAGATATCGTCGCGCGGGTCCGGCTCGCGATGCTCGATCATTTCCGGGCTCGCATAGGCGGGGGTCAACGCGCCGAGGCTGCCGGGATCGAATACGGTCGCGTCTGACTCTTCTTCGGGGCGTTGGAATACACGGGCAATGCCGAAATCGATCACCTTGACTTCCGCATTGGTGGTCAGAAACACATTGGCCGGCTTGAAATCGCAATGGACGAAACCGCGTTCATGCGCATACGCGAGTGCCGCGCACATGCCGCGCACGATCGGCAGCGCGGCCCGCACCGGCATGCCCTGATAGCCCGGTGTGCGCAGCAACTGACTGAGCGGCTTGCCGCTCAGGTACTCCATCGTCAGATAGACGATGGGTCCGTCGCGGTCGAAGTCGTACACGGTGATGATGTTGCGATGCGCGAGCACTTGCGCCTTGCGCGCCTCGCGTTGCAATGCGACGAGCGAATTCGGATTGCCGCGAAACTGGACGTTCAGCACCTTGATCGCGAGATACGGCTTGCGATCCGATGCTTCGAGCTTGCGCAGATCGAGCGCCTTGTAGACGGTGCCCATGCCGCCGACGCCGAGGCATTCCTCGAGTACGAAGCGGTTGTTCAGCGTGTCGCCAATGCCTTTGATCGAATCGTGCGCGGCCGCGCCGGCGGAATTGCCGGAAGTGCTCGACGCCCCTGCAACGCCCGCACTACCCGCGCTCGCCGAGCGCTGCGGCGGGATGTCCACCGTTGTGTGAATGCTGGTTTCCTCGCCGCCCGCGGCCACGTTCGATACCCGCAACGACTCGATACGCTGCCGCACTTCCGCATAGAGATCCTCCGGCAACGGCGCCTGACGATGCACGGTGCCGAGCATCTCCAGCAGCTGCGTCGGCCCCAGTTGCTCGGCTCTCAACGCGCTGTCGAGTTGAGCGACGAACTCGTCACGCGACAGCGCGCCGCTCTGGAAGTCGTGGATCACACGCGCAAGGCTAGCCATTTGTGCGAAGCACCGCCGTTGCCGCTGGGCCATGTCGCATGCGACGGGAGCCACGCGGGTCGATAGAGAACCTGTCGTAACCAGTTACATGTGCCAATTCGATACTAGCCCCCGGTCTGAGCTTTCGCAAACCGGACAAACCAGACAGAACAGGAACGCGCCACCCCCCGCGATTGTTCCGCCGCAAGCCGGTGTCGTGGCTGAACCAACAGGCTTCATCGGGTTGTCGGAAGGCCGCCATCGCTCCCGGCCGGACATCGCGCGTCGACATCGGGGCGAGCTGCACCGGGGCAAGCGCGGAACCCTTGTACAGCGCGGCTTTCCGATCTTTATCAGGATCCTTGAATAAAACTGGCACAGCCTGTGCATTAGTGATGTCCGAGCAAACAAGTTGCTCACCACCACTCGCAACACTGCGAAAACCCTTTTCAGGAGACTCACCATGAAAACGCTGATGATCAAAGACCTCGCCGTCACCGAACAACTCGACAGCAAGGCAATGCGCGCGGTACGCGGCGGCTTCGGCCCGAGCCTGTACTACAACTTCAGCCCGGTCGTCGCCCCGAACAACAGCAAGAACGTCACCGCGACGCAACTGATCAGCAACGAACTGAACTTTCAGAACGCGAACGGCAACAACGTCGCGCTCGCCGCCGACATCACGTCGTCGTTCCATCCGACGGTCAAGTCGGACAACAACATCCGCATGTAATGGGTGCCGCGGCGAAGCACCCGCTGCCGCGGGCCGCTTCGCCGCACGCCGTTCGTGTCCGCTTCCCCTGCCTCTCTGGAGAAAAGCCATGTCATCCCTCATGATTCGCGACCTGCCCGGCGCCCGCGAACTCGACCGCCGGGCCATGTCCGCGCTGGCCGGCGGCACCGGCAGTAGCGTGCCCAGCTTGCCCTCGGGCGGCCTCGGCAGTCTTGCCGGTATCGCCAACATCAACGTCACGGTGAACCAGAATCTGGTTCAGCAGCAAAACGTGAACGTCGCCGCATTCAACGACGTTCACATCAACGGCGCGGGCGCCGTGCCGTTCAAGCTGAACGTCGATCCAGCGTTGTTCGCGACCAACTACGCCGCCGTGTGAGCGCATGCAGCAGTGCGGGAACGGGGGTTCCTCCCGTGCCGCGGCAATGTCATCACCACGCAAGCCGCAAACGGATTTTCTATACCTATACTGATAGTGCGCCGAGACCTCGAGATGCCGAATCACACACAGGCGCGGCGGCCGGAACCTGAACAGGTCCGGCCGCCCGTTTGCTTTTATGGAGCCGCCATGGCAAAGCTCATCATCAAAGATCTGACCCAGAGCGTCGAACTCGACCGTGAAGCGATGGCCGCGATCGTCGGCGGCGCACGCGTCGGTGTGCGCTCGAATATCGCCGCGCCGCTGGTGCCGGCCTCGACGCGAGTCGTCGACTATCCGCCGGGCTTCGCCAATGCGCATCAGCGGATCGGCGACGCCGCCCTGCAACGCAAACAGAAGCGCCGTTAGCACCGCCGCCGGACTCGAAGCTTCACCGCAGTTTTCATCGCAACCTTCATCGCAACGGCATGCGCGAGTCGCGCGTGCCGTTTTCGTTTGGACCGGCTTTTGCAGCTTTCGCCTGGCGCAAAACAGCTGGACGATCCCACCATTGGCACGCAATGCGTGAGGTGCGCGCGAACACTTTATGGACAGCGCGCCGCGGGTTTCCGCACGAGCCACAGACGCGAACACGGGCACCGTTGACTGAACGCGCGCCGCGGCCAGCGACTGATTTTCGCCGCCACATCCACGCGCGATGGCATGGACCTTGCAGAAATCGATGTGGGCGCCGCGCTCTGCTCGCCTTTTCACGTCAAGGAGAAATGCCATGAAAGCCACTGTGATCATCAAAGACCTGCCGCGTCGCGCGAGCGACGCACCCGACGCACAGACGTTGAGCGTCGAGCAGATGAAAACGCTGCGCGGCGGGCGCTCCGTCGTCGTCACCGTAGACGGCAACCGCACCGGCCACGTCGACGATTGGGACATCAATACCGCCATCTTCGAAGGCCGCATCGGCGGCACGTATTTATAGGACGCGCGACGTGTCCGCAATTCGAAAAACGGCGCACTGCATACGTCTTCCGCGTGCACAGCGTGCCGGTTCGGTTGCCTGAAGCCGCCCGATGCGGCGTACTACCAAAGGGTGAGCCGGCAGGCTCACCGCGTCAGGCATAAGGTTTGCTCCGTCCGGGTATCCCTGCGGCCTTGCGTGGCCGTGCCGGGAAGGCAGGTCCTCATCAACCAGGCGGGAGGTCATAACATGCTAGGAACTATTCTACTGATTGTGCTGATTCTGCTACTCATCGGTGCCTTTCCAGCGTGGCCACATAGCCGCTCGTGGGGCTACGGTCCTACCGGCGGCGTCGGCGTCATTGTCATCGTGGTGATCGTGCTGCTGATTGCCGGCGTGATCTAGCTCGGGCCAGTCACGCAACTCGAAACGAAACCCAGACGGGCCGCCGTGTACCGGCGCGCAGTTCGATGCGCCGGTACGCGGCGGCTTCGTCGTTTAAACCCAGTGCCCGCTTATTCGGTTGATTGGGCACACCGGAGCGTGTAATGGAAAAACTGCTCGCCAATCAGGTTGCGCTGATCACCGGCGCGAGTTCGGGAATCGGCTATGGCGTCGCGAAAGCACTCGCGAACGCGGGCGCGGCCGTCGCGCTGAACTACCATTCGCACGCGGAATCGGCGGAACGGCTCGCCAGTGAGATCGAGAACGCCGGCGGGTCCGCATTCGCAGTTCAGGCCGATGTTGCCGATCCCGACCAGGTTGCCAATATGTTCGACGCAAGCCGCGCGCGCTTCGGCGGCATCGACATCGTGATCGCGAATGCGGGCTTGCAGAAAGACAGTGCATTCGCGGAGATGACGCTCGACGATTGGAACCTGGTGCTATCGACCAATCTCACTGGCCAGTTTCTGACTTGCCAGGCCGCGGTCAAGGAATTCCGCCGGCGCGGCCAGACGCCTGCTTCAAAAGCACTCGGCAAGATCATTTGCATCAGTTCCGTTCACGAACTGATTCCATGGTCCGGGCACGTCAACTACGCGGCGTCCAAAGGTGGTATCCGGATGCTGATGCAATCGCTCGCGCAGGAAGTCGCGCCGGAGTGTATTCGCGTCAATTCGATTGCACCGGGTGCAATCCGCACGCCGATCAACAAGGACGCCTGGGACACGCAGGAAGCGCTCGACAAGCTGCTGCAACTGATTCCGTATGGCCGTGTCGGCGACGTCGACGACATCGGCAAAGCCGCCGTATGGCTGGCGTCGGACGAAAGCGACTATGTGGTGGGCACGACGCTATTCGTCGATGGCGGAATGACGCTGTACCCGGGTTTTGCGGGTAACGGCTAGTCGGCTAAGCGCGAGTTGTTCGTTCGGTCGCGGGGCCGTCGATCAATTGCTCGAACAGACTCGCGTCGCCCATTTGACCGCCTTTGAGCATGATCTCGATACCGTCGAGTTCCGCGCGATCGGAATGCAGACGGCACATCGTGACGCCGGCCGTGAGCGGTGCGAGATAGGACAGTCCCCATGCGTCGAGCGCACGCACCGCGATACTCGACGTATCACCGCCCGCAATGCCGATGCGGTGCAACCGCACTGCGTCGAGTACCTGTTGGAGCAGCGCCGCGCAAGCATGCGCGAGCCGGGATTGCGCAGTGCTGCCGTTACTCGAATCTGCGCTTGAATGCGCGCCACCTTCTTCAGTCGCTATTCGCCGCGCGGTGAATGCCAGTACATTGCGTCCATCGCGCAACGTCGCTGCAATCGCAGCGACGCGATCCGCCAGATACGCAGACGCCGTATCGCCGGTCATTCGCAGCGGGTCCAGTTCCACGCGCCAATATGAACGCGCGGCGCCAATCTGCGTCTCGGTCACTGGCGAAAGGCTGCCGGCCAGCACGAATACAGGACCGCGCGCACGAGTCAACGGCGCGGCCGCTTCATCGCGCGTCGACGATTTCAAACGGGTTTCGTATGCCGATGCGTATGCCTGCGCGACGCTGCTCGCGCCCACCGCAAGCAATGGCGCGGACCGCGCTGAGTAATGCGCGATGATCTTGCCGATCGCAGCCAAATGCGTGTCATCGAGTACATCGAACAGCAACGCGTCCGGCTTCGCATCGAGCTTTCGTTGCACGTCGGCCTGCAACGCGGCATCGCCCGTCGCGTAGCCGCGCCAGTCGATCGACTGCACATGCTCGACGCCCTGCCCGTGCAAATGCACGCGTAAATCCGCTTCGTTCATCGGCGTGACGGGATGACGGCTCATCGTCGGATGGCGGTCGATCCGGTAAATCCCATGTTGCCCATCGTCCGCGCCGGATGCCGCGAATAGCTCGCCGAACACGCAATAGCGGCGCAGATTCGGTTGCCCGCCGACAATCGCGACAAGTTCGCTGTCACAGTACTCGCGCAGCGTGCGAATCGCGACGCCGATACTGCCGGTGTGCGGCGCACTGTCGAACGTCGAACATACCTTGTAGTGCATCACACGCACGCCGAGCGCGGCGAACGCAGCGCCGACGCGCGCGAGTTCGTGCTGTTGCGTGGATGGCGCCATCGTGCGCGCGGCGCCTGCAACGCCGAGTGCATCGAGCCGGCCTAGCATCGCAAGACGCGCCGCATCAGGTGGCGCAAACAACAGCATCGTGCGCAGGCCTGCGCGCGCGAGATGCGCGAGCGTATCGGTCGCGCCGGTGAAGTCGTCGCCGTAGAACGCATAGGCTGGTCCTCGATAGGGCGCCTCTGCTGATTCAGGAAATTCGCGCGGTTCTGTCATCTTGTCGCGACCTCGAATCCCACTCACGTGCGAGCACCGAAAAACGTCAATGCGTGCCGCAGTTCCGGCGCGTTCTCCGCGTAGCTCGCGAGCGGTACGCCCGACTGCACCGCCACCCATGCCTGGCGCACGCTCGCGACGCCCGCGGCGGGGCCGTCCGGGTGCGCGAGAATGCCACCGCCGCACATGAATAGCAGATCGTTGGACCGCACTGCGTCGAATGTTGCTTGCGCGGTGCCGGCCCATTGCCCCGATGAAAACGCGGGCAACACCGTATCGTCACAGCCGTGCGTGAGCGGCGTCGCGCAATCGCGCGCGGACTCGATCACCTCTGCATCGCTCTGCGCGAACTTGCCCGCGAGACCATGCACATGCATATGGTCGACGCCGGCGAGCCGCCACAGCGTTTGATACGCGTGAAACGACATGCCGAGCGCAGGGTCGCGCGACATCATCCCGTAGCCGTTGCGATGCGCGTGCAGCACCAGCGGCGTCGCGCGGCGCAGCGTCTGAATCGCGGAGAAGCCGCACCAGTTGATGCTCGCCATCACGCAACTGCCGCCCTCCCGTTCGACCAGGTCCGCATGGCCGCGCATCGCATCTAGATCGTCGGTAATGTTGAACGCAACCATCACAGGCCGGCCGCTGCGTTCGCGATATGCGCGCACTTCGGACATCACGGCGCGCACGCGTTCGGCAAGCGGCGCATGCGCGGGATTCGCGCATACCTCGTCGTCCTTGATGAAATCGACACCGGCCTCGCATAAACCGCGCACGAGCGCCGCGGTCTCGGTCGCGCTCAGGCCCACGTTCGGCTTGATGATCGTGCCGATCATCGGCCGCCCGCTGACCTGCGTCAGCGCGCGCGTGCCAGCCACGCCATGACGCGGCAATTCGAACCGCGCGCGATACGCTGCCGGTAAGCGCAGCGACATCAGCCGCATACCGGTGACTTCGCCGAGGTCATACAGATTGCCGGCGACCGTCGCGGCGAGCGTCGGCAGATTGGCGCCGATATTGGCGAGCGGAAACGACAGCGTGACGCGCGCGCGCCGCCAAGGCCCCAGTGCGCGCTGGCGCATCAGCCACGCGCTCTGCAACGACGGCTGTCCGGCGGCCTCGAGTTCCTCGATATCCAGCACCGTCGCGCGGCTGCGCGCGCGCAGTGCGTCCGATTCGTTGGCGACCCGCACGAAGGTGCCGCTCGATTGCTCGCCGGCCATGATGTCCGCGACGCGCGCGGGATCGAGCGGCGTTTCGATCAGATAGTCGGCTTCGAGCGTGTCGCTATCGATCTGCCGCACTGCATGAGCGGTGCTCATAGCGTGCTCAGATCGGGAAAGGGCCGCACCGGCTCGCGGCCGTTCCAGTCCTGCGAGGCCGCATAGATCATGTCGAACAGCTTGCCCTTCGGCCCGGCGATTTCCGATAGCTCGATCACCGTGCCCGGATGATCTTCGGTATCGAAGTAGACGAAGCGGCCGTTGCGCCCCACCTCGCCGCTCATCGCAACCTTAAAGCCCTGTTGCTGCAGCCTCGCGAGGTCCGCATCGAACGACGTGGTCCAGTACGCGTTGTGCTGCAAACCGGTATGGCCAGCCACAAGGAAGTCGCGATACATCGACGGTGCATCGTTGCGCGTCTGGATTAGTTCGACCTGCAACGGTCCCGAGTTCGCGAGCGCGACCGAGTTGTGCACTTCATAACGTTCGCCACGGTACGTATAGTTTTCGATCGGCACGCGCTCGTTGTAAAACCACGGACCCACGCCGAGCACGCGGCTCCAGTAGTCCATCGCGGCTTCGATATCACGCACCACGTAGCCTGCCTGACGGATTTCGCCAAAGAAACGACTCATGAAACTCTCCCGTTGCTGCGGGTTTTTAAGGACGAGCGACACCCCGGCGCTGCGCGAACACAGCGCCCGAACGTCTACCAGATGAAGAACAGCCTAGAGAAATCCGATCGATATCCACGGTATCGCCGCGATCAGCAGCAAACCGAAGATCAGTGCGCCCATATAGCCGATGATCGGCCGAATCCCCGCATCCGGGTTGACCTTGCTGATCGCGCACGCCGAGTAGTAGCCGACGCCGAACGGCGGCGAAAACAGCCCGACCCCCATCGACAGAATCACGACGATTGCGTAATGCACCTCGTGAACGCCCGCGAGCCGTGCAATCGGAAACAGCAGCGGGCCAAACAGCACGATCGCGGGAATGCCTTCGAGCACGCTGCCGAGCATCACGAATACGACGATCGACACCGCGAGAAAGCCAAACGAGCCGCCCGGCATCGAGCTCATCAGTTGCGCGAGATCCTGCGAGAAGCCGGATTGCGTGAGCGCCCAGGCCATCGCGGTCGCGCAACCGATGATGAACAGGATCGCGCCCGACAGCGTCGCCGCATCGACGAGCATGCGGCCAAGCCGCCGCCATTCGAAGCGCCGGTAAATCAGCAGACCGACCACCATCGAATAGGCAATACCGATCGTCGACACTTCCGTCGCGGTCGCGACGCCTTCAACCACCGCCGCGCGGATCACGAACGGCAACGCAAGCGCGGGCAGCGACACGATAAACATCCGGCCGATCTGCCGGCGCGTAAAACGTTGTGCGCTGCTCAGATCTTCATTGCGATAACGCCACCACACGACGGTGCACAGGATCACCGCGAGCACCGCGGCCGGCAACATGCCAGCGGTAAATAGCGCGGAAATCGACAGGCCGGTCACCGAGCCGATCGTGATCAGCACGATGCTGGGCGGAATCGTCTCGCTCTGTGCGCCGGTCGTGGCGAGCAGCGCGACGAGATCGCCTTCGGACGCACCGCGCTTTTTCATCTCCGGGAACAGCACCGGCGCGATCGCGGCCATGTCCGCGACTTTCGAACCCGAGATGCCGGACACCAGATACATCGCGGCGATCAGCACGAACGACAATCCACCGCGCACATGGCCGACGAGGCTCGCGAGAAATTCGATCATCGCGCGCGCCATGCCGGTCATTTCGATCAACAGACCCAGGAAGACGAACAGCGGCACGGCGAGCAACACCAGATGCGACATGCCCTCGTCCATCCGGCCGACCATCACCTCGAGCGGCGTGTAGGTGGACAGGCCGAGATAGCCGAAGGTCGCGAGCGCGAACGAAAAGCCGATCGGCACGCCCGAGAAAATGCCGATCGCGACCACACCGACAAAGAAGATCACCAGATTGGCCTTGCCGAGCGTCTGAAACCACGGCCCCGCGAACACGGCCACCCCGCCGAGCAATACCGCGATGCCACAGGCGATCACCACGTCGCTCCAGCGGCTTACCTGCGCAACGCGAATCAGTCCGACCAGCAGCATCAGCACCGCGCCGATCGGCAATGCGAGCGCGCGCCACGCATTGCTGATCTGCAATGCCGGGGTGACGATCGCCGCTTCGCCCGACGCGTATTCATACGCCGGCGCGATCAGCAGCGCGAGCAACGCAATCGACGCGACGATCGCGAGCGTATCGACGAACGCGCGTGCCCGCGGCGATAAACGGCTGACGAGTGCGGTCATGCGCATATGTTCACCGCGCCGCAACGCGAGCACCGCGCCGAGCATCGCGAGCCATAAAAACAGAATGCCGGCCAGTTCATCCGACCATACGAGCGGCTGATGCAGCAAATAGCGGGACACGACGCCCGCGAGCATCACGACGATTTCGACCGCGAGCAGCACCGCCGCGCCCACTTCGACCAGTGCGATCAAGCCACGATCGACAGTACGCAGCCAGCGGCGCGGCAGGCTCGCAGCCTGCAACGATACGGCGGCTTCCACCGGATTCAATACGTGATTCGACATCCTGCTGTCTCCTTGCGGCCGCACGGCGCGCGTCGTCCGGCGCGCGCCGGAGCGCGGCGCCTTCACGCGAGCTTGCCGACCGATTGCTCGAGCAGATCCCACGCCTCGTTGCCGAAGCGGCCTTTCCATTCGCCGTAAAAGCCCGCCTGACGCAACGCCGTGCGAAACGTATCGGGCGACGGACGATTGATCGCGAGGCCCTTGCTTTGCAGATCGGCGACGGCGGCATCGTTCAGCTTGCGCACGTCTTCGCGCTGCTTGAGTCCAGCCTGATTGAATGCGTCGCTCGCAATACCTTGCAGGTCTTTCGGCAAACGCTGCCACGCACGCGGGTTCAATACGAACCAGTAGCCGTCCCACATATGATTGGTCAGCGAGCAGTACTTCTGGACTTCATACAGCTTCGCGACCTGCACGATCGGCAGCGGATTTTCCTGCGCGTCGACGATATGCGTCTGCAACGACGAATACACTTCGCTGAATTGCAGGCTCGTCGGCGCGGCGCCGAGTCCCTTGAACATATCGATGCTCAGCGGGCTCACCGGCACGCGGATCTTCAGCCCGCGCATGTTCTGCGCGTTGACGATCGGGCCGGTACTGGTGGTGGTCTGACGAAAGCCGTTGTCCCACATCTTCTCGAACGATTCGAGTCCGGCCTTTTGCATCGACGCGCGCACGTAGGCGCCGAGCTTGCCGTCCATCGCGCGCCACACCTGGTCGTAGTCGCCAAACGCAAAACCGACTGCATTGATCGCCACTGACGGCGCGAGCGTCGATACCACGAGCGCCGAAGGCGTAAACATTTCGATGCCGCCGCTGCGCACCTGCGCAAGCATGTCGGTATCGCCGCCCAGTTGGTTGTTAGGGAATATCCGGATCTCCATGCGCCCCTTGGACGCCTCGCGGACCTGATTCGCCGCCTCCTGTGAACGCACGTTCAGCGGATGCGTGAGCGGCAAATTGTTGCCGTACTTGAACACGAACTCCGGGCCGGATGCCGCGCGTACGATCGCTGGAAAGCCCAGCGCGCCGGCCACCGGCACCGCTGCCGCGGCACGCAGCAGACTGCGTCTCGCGAGGTTTGTCATGAGCGTCTCCTTGCTTATAATTGATGTGACTGTCGAATCCATCAAAATCCATCATCACCCGCTGCAACGCTCTGATTTCCGGTCATCAGCGTTGTGCCGCGGTCCGATAGCTGAAGACTAGGCGCGCGCGGCAATAGCTGTCAAACCGCCAATCTGATGTTTTTTGATGGACTTCATTCCGCCAGGGACACCCATGTCCGAACCGCTTCACGTTACCGCCCCCGCGCGCATTCCCGACATCGCGCGCATCGCAGGGGTTTCTACCGCGACAGTCGACCGCGTGCTCAATGGCCGCGAAGGCGTGCGTGCGGTCACCGCGCAACGGGTATTGCAGGCAGCGGCGCAACTCGGCTATCTGCTTACTGCCGAGGCGCCGGTGGTGTCGACTGCAAAGCCGATGCGCATAGCGTTTCTATTACCCGCAGGCACCAATCGCTATCTGCACATGCTCGGCGACTACATCGAGTTCGCGCACGAGCAATGGAGTGCGCTCGACATGAAATGCCGGGTTCACTACGTCGAGAGCTTCAACCCGAACGAACTCGCGGGTCGTCTATTGCATTACGGACAACGCGCGGATGGCGTCGTGTTCATGGCGCTCGAACATCCGGTCGTGCGCGACGCGGTCAACGCGCTCGCGGATCAGGGGGTACCGGCCATTACGCTGATTTCCGATCTGTCGAATGCGCGGCGGCTCGCGTATGTCGGTATCGACAATCGCGCGGCGGGTCGAACCGCGGCGCTGTTGTTGGGTCGCTTCATGGGACCGCGGCCCAGCGGAAAGATCGCGATGCTCGCGGGCAGCCTCAACTATCGCGGCCACGAGGAACGCGAAATCGGCTTTTTACATCTGATCGAATCGACGTTTCCACAGGTGCGTGTGATCGGGTTGCGCGAAGGGCACGACGATAGCGAGCGCAACTACATGCAGACGCGCAAGCTGCTGGAGGAACACCCGGACCTCGCCGGCATTTATAACAGCGGCGGCGGTTCGGACGGGGTTGCGCGCGCGATCGTCGAAGCACGTTCCGAACAGAAGATCCTGTTTGTCGGACATGGCCTCACGCCCGATACGCGCGCGTTGCTGATCGATGGAACGATGGACGCATTGATTACGCAGACGCCTCAGGCGATGGTCGGCAACTGTCTGCGGATTTTCCGCAATGTACGCGAGAAGCGCGACGCGCTGAGCAATGTAAAGCCTGTGCAGTTCAGCATCGTGTTGCGCGAGAATCTGCCGTAATTGCGAAGCGGCGGCGAGTTCATATGAGGTAACGCGTGGCGGTTGCACCGTGTTCTGCTCAAGCCGGGATCCACTCGGTTGTGGGCTCAGGCACGCAGCGTGCTGAATTCCGTACGTATTCAAACTCGATACGAAAGGAGGTCACATCATGCCTTATCTACTCGGCTGGCTGCTTGGTGTTCCGTTGATCGTACTCGTTATCCTGTACCTCATTTTCCATTGATAGCTTGCGGTACAGGTAAGAGTGTGACAGTGGTCTTTCAGGGGCGGCGGTAAGCGGCCGATTCTTGGTCAGCGTATCGCCGCCCGACGTTTTTCCTCGCCCAGCATTCGCGTATGCACCGACATGCGTTCACGCCCGGCGGGTGCGCATCCGGCGCGGGTAACACCGGAATTCGCCCGAATGCCGCCTTCCGATGCGAGGGCGGCGAGATACCAAAGCGCAGCTTATGGCCGCAATGGACCGCCTGGCGCTGGGCCTGCGGCCCGGACGGTTATCCCGGGCATGAATGCATTGACAAAATATACCGGAAGCCCCACTGGACAGGCTTCTTAAAGGCGTCACGTTGCCATGTGATTTTGGAACGATCTACGCCTATAATTGGTTTTCCCGGAACGCCCTTCCAGACCCCGCGATGACCGCCCGAAACCGCCCGCTCGACAACCTCGATCGCAAGATCATGCGTCAATTGCAAAAGAACGCTCGCGTCAGTAACGCGGAACTGGCCGAACTGGTCGGCATGTCGACTACCGCGTGCTGGAATCGCACGCGTCAACTCGAGACCGAAGGCTATATCCGCGGCTATGTCGCGTTGCTCGATCAGCAGAAGCTCGGCTTCGCGGACATCGTGCTGCTCGAAGTCACGTTGGACCGGCACGACGACGATGCGCTCGCGCGCTTCGGCGCCGAACTTGCAACGCTTAGCGAAGTACTCGACGCGTATCTGGTGTCAGGCGACTACGACTATCTGGTCAAGGTTGCGGTGGACGGCACGGCAGGTTACGAGCGCTTCCTGCGCGAAAAGCTCTACAAGATCGCGGGCATTCGCCATAGCCGCTCGATGTTCGCGCTGCGCTGCATGAAGAGCATTCCGTCGATTGCGATTTGAAGAGGCGCACGCAGTCGCTCACTCGCCATTCCCGCGATCCGTTCTTGATCCCGTACAGCGGCTAGTGCGCGGCCCGCGTGTATCGGAAATTGCAATCATGCTGAAAGGACCGTTCGCGTCGATATGCGCGAACGCCCTGCACCCCACATCGCTCACGAATGCGCGTAGATCGCCCCGAGCCCGACCACGTTCGAGCCGCCATTCGCGTTCGCTTTTGCATCCGCGTTTGCATTTGCGTTTGCGTTTGCGTCATTCACGGCCGCATGGTCCATCGGTGCGCGCATGCCCGAAGCCGAGTGGCCTTTCGCGACGCCACCATATGCGCTAGCGGCGACGTCACCGCTTGCATCGATACGCGCCTGCGCGGCCTGGATGTTCTGCGGATATTGCGTGTTATCGCCCCCCGGGTTGTAGCCGGCCTTCTCCAACCGGACCAGTTCGGCGCGCACGTCGGAACGCGTGAGAGGATGCTGCGATTGAGATTGCGCGAACGAAGCGACGGGAGCAGCGGCAACGAGAGCGGCGACGAGCAGTGATTGAACGAGTTTCATCAGGATTCTCCGGTATCAAACATTCAGGGACCAAGGATCGAGCGAGACATGCAGCCGTCAACATAGACATGCAGTCATATCCCGCCTGATTCACGTAACGCTGCGAATCAACCTTGCGTGACGACATTTGAACCCGCCAACGTATCTCGAATGTTTTCGCAACCCCTCTGTTGTGCAAGCGTGTTTGTCTGCGTACGGGCCTGATACATGGCGATACAAATAACGCTTGCGCGCATTGGGCGTGGACGGATCCATTAAAAAACCCCAGCAGCCGGATTCGACTGCTGGGGTTACGGTTGGCGAAAGCAGGCGGGGCGCCGATACCTCGATCAAAGGCGCGTGACATCGAGGACCGCTTGCGCGAATGCCTTTGGGGCTTCTTGCGGCAAGTTGTGCCCGATGCCGCCACTGACGTTGCGATGCTGATACTTGCCAGTAAACTTCTTCGCGTATGCTGCCGGATCGGGATGGGCGGCGCCGTTCGCGTCACCTTCCATCGTGATGGTCGGCACCGCGATTGTCGGCGCGGTGGCCAGACGCTTTTCGAGTTCGTCGTATTGCGGCTCGCCCTGGGCCAGCCCGAGACGCCAACGGTAGTTGTGAATCACCACCGCGACATGGTCCGGGTTGTTGAACGATTCGTCGCTACGCTCGAACGTGGCGTCGTCGAAATTCCATTTCGGCGAGGCGGTATGCCAGATCAGCTTGTTGAAGTCATGCCGGTTCGCTTCGTAACCTGCGCGGCCGCGCTCCGTGGCGAAATAGAACTGGTACCACCAGGTCAGCTCGGCCTTCGGCGGCAACGGCGCGCGATTCGCTTCCTGACTGCCGATCAGATAACCGCTCACCGACACCATCGCCTTGCAGCGCTGCGGCCACAGCGCCGCGATGATGTTCACCGTGCGTGCGCCCCAATCGAAACCGCCCAGCACTGCGTTGTCGATTTTCAGCGCATCCATCAGGTTGATGATGTCGACCGCGACGACCGCCTGTTGACCGTTGCGCGGCGTATCCGCCGAAAGGAAACGCGTGCCGCCATAGCCACGCAGATAAGGAACGATCACGCGATAGCCTGCGGCGGTCAGCAGCGGCGTCACTTCGGCGAAGCTTTGAATGTCGTACGGCCAGCCGTGCAGCAGAATGACCACTGGCCCGTTTTGCGGACCCGCCTGCGCATAACTGATGTCGAGCGTGCCGGCCTTGATCGACCGAATGTTCTCGAACGATGCGACGCGCGTGCCCGCGTTCGCACTGCCGGCCGTCTCGGCCGATTGCGCGCGCGCGAGTCCGCTCAGTCCCAATTCGAGCAGGCCGATACCGGCGACGGTCGTGCCGAGCAAGCGACGGCGCCGGCTATTGATCTGTTCCGACATGGCTATTCTCCATAATCACGAGTTGCGCGAAACCGCGCGTAGCCGCACGCCACCACTGTGCGAACAGAATGGACACAACGGGTAATTGGATGAAACGGGCGAAGCACATATGAAAAACAGAACACTTCGACGGCACATGATCCGTTCACTGATTTATCGCCGTCGCATTGCTTGAGGTGCATAGTGACAGCGCGAGCCACCGACAGCAACAGCAACTAAGTTCACGTATCGTTGCCCTACGAGCAACGAACCAACCCGGGTCGACTAACGACATGCGAGAGATCAATCAGCAACGCCTGCGGTATTTCAACGAGGTGCTCACGCACGGCACCATTCGCGGCGCCGCCGAAAGCATCAACACGTCGCCATCGGTGATTACACGGCAGATCAAGCTGCTCGAGGACGAACTCGGCGCAGCACTATTCGAGCGGCAGGCGCGCGGGGTCAAACCGACCGAAGCGGCAGCCCATCTGCTGGAATTCTGGCGCGGTTACCGCGCGCAGCAGGAAAAGCTCGAAGATCAGCTACATGCGTTAAAAGGCCTTCAACGAGGACAAATCCGGCTCGCCGTGAGCGAAGGTTTCGTCGATACGTTGGTTGACGACGTGCTCGCACCTTTCTGCGCGCAGTATCCGGAACTCGAGATCGGCCTGGACATGCTCGCGGTGGATGCCATTCAGGAAGAAGTTGCGGAAAGCCGCGCGCATATCGGACTCGCGTACAATCCGCCGCCTCATCCACGTATCGAGCATCGCGCGAGTTCGCTTCAGCCGGTCGTCCTGCTGTTACGAAGCGATCATCCGCTCGCCCGGACAAAACGGCCCGCCACGCTCAACGATCTGCACGCTCATCCGCTCGCACTGATGCCGCCGGCATTTGGCATCGGCCACGTCGTCAGGATGGCCGAGCTGGCGGAGAACGTGGCGATTCGCGCGACGGTAACGACCAACTCGCTTAGCGCATTGAAGCGCTTCGTGATGGTCGACAACTTCATGACGCTGATCGGTGAGTTTGCCGCCTACCGCGAAATAGCAAGCGGCGAATTGACGACGGTGCCGATCGACCATCCGCTCTTTTCCGGCGCGCACGCGCGCGTGTTAGTGAAAACCGGGCGGCCGCTTGCACCGGGGCCGCTCGAATTGCTGCTCTGGATTCAGGACCGCATGCACATGTTCTCGGTGCCCAAAGCGAATGCCGGGCGAAAGCGCAAACGCTAACCGCCCACGCAGATCGAAAAGCCGCATCGGTAGTCACGCAGACAAGCGCGTAAGCCGAGTTGTATCGTTGTTGATCCAGTTGCAAAAGAATGCCCGTCTCAGCAATGCGGAACTGGCCGAACTGGTCGGCATGTCGACTACCGCGTGCTGGAATCGCACGCGTCAGCTCGAAAACGAAGGCTATATCCGGGGGTATGTCGCATTGCTCGATCAGCAGAAGCTCGGCTTTGCGGACATCGTGCTGCTCGAAGTCACATTAGACCGGCACGACGCCGATGCGCTCGCGCGCTTCGGCGCCGAACTCACAACGCCTAGCGAAGTACTCGACGCGTATCTGGTGTCGGGCGACCAATCCCACGAGGCGATGGCCGCAAGCAGCGCCGCTCATGCAATGCTCAGCAACAGCCACCTGCTGACACGAACTTTCATGTTGACCCTGCGCCATCTTTCACGCGACTGCTCGCGGGATTCGAACGGTGCGGAATAGCCTGCATATATGGGCATATGTTGTCCTAGTCCATCATCCAATGATGCTCGCCACAAAATCCTGTATCGATTCCACCATCCGTGAGAAAAGTCCACGATGACGGATAACGAAAAACACCAGCATGACAAAGACGGTGAGACACGTAACGAGCGTATCGGTTGAACTCCAACCCTTGTCCGGTGAGAGCAGCATGCTGACCATCCAGAACGACGCGAGCGCGCCGACTTCCGCGGCATCGATGCTTCCCAGCGCCATCACCTTGCCGGGATTCTCGGGCGGTGTGCCTTCGAGTGCCAGCATGCGCTCGGCCAGGTCCGGCTCGGGCGTGAGGATTACGCTGTCGAGCAGCGCCATACCCGAGCGGCTTTGCCGCTGCCAGCCGGTTATCTGGTGAAAGCGCCGCCGCGGGAGATAGCCGCGGCGTCAGTGCACTACGCCTGGCGGAATCATTCGACATCGCCTGGCGGCGCAGCAATAATCTCGGCAGCTGCGCGCCCAATCAATTTGCGATGTCGTTATGCCTGGAGTCCCGCGATGAAACCCCTGCTTGCCGGCCGATGCCTTTGCGGTGCTGTCCATTACTCGGTAGCGGACGAATTCCTCTATGCATTGAACTGTCACTGTTCCAACTGCCGGCGCGCGACCGGCTCGGCGTTCAAACCATTCGCGGGAATCGAGCGCGACAAACTGCGTATCGTTCAAGGCGAAGACAGCGTGTCGATTTTCGGCGACGAACGATCGTCGCACGATGTGCGCTGCAAGCGATGCGGCAGCCTCATGTACTCGGTGGTGCGTGACGGTGAATACGTTCACGTCACATTGGGAACGCTGACGGATACGCCTTCCATTCGTCCAACTGCGCATATTTTCGTGGGCTCGAAGGCGCCGTGGCATTGCATCACCGACCCATTGCCGCAATACGACGAATTCGAGTGAATTCGCGAAAGGCTCGCGATTTCGTACCATTGGCTTTGAGTGGCGTCACGCACTCAATGAACTGCTGCGCGATCTCCGACGCTCGACCTTATTGCGCAATTGACCGGCGACGAACGCACCGGCGATCAGCAACAAATAGAAGCTGACGAGATCATGACGCCATGCATTCAGCGTGAACTGATGCGCGACCAGTTTCGGATCGGGAGCCGCAAGCATCGCGCTCTTTGCCTCGACAGTTCGCATCATCCGGATAAAGCCCGCAGCGGATAACAATGGCAACAGCACAACGGCTGCCAACAGCAGTGGCTTGATACGACGCGCCCATCGAAAGTGACGCAATCGAAACCATAGTCCGAGGCATCCGTGTATCCATCCGGGCGCGAGCAGCGCAAGCTGCAAACCTTGAGTACCACTCGTTAGCAGTAGCACAACGACACGCTCGTAGTCAGGTTCGAAGCCATACAGCGAGGACGCGAGCCGGGTCGTCACCGCATGGCGGATAAGCAGCAGCGGCAGGCTGAGTCCTGCCCACAGCCGCACCCACTCGGCCAGAGGCAGTGTCCAGTGACGGCGCGCGTAGATCGTGCGCAAAGCCAGCGCAAAATGAAGCGTGGCCGCACCATACAGCGCGACCGTTCCGGGCGGGCTACGCCACACCCATAGCGCTAAAACGAGCCCGCGTCCCGCCAGTTCGAGCGACCAGATTCCGAGCGCGTGATTGAGCAGATGGAGAAACAGATAACCCAGTAACACGACGCCGGAGCCCAGTTGTAACTGGCGCAGGCCGGTCTGCATCCGCACTGTCATGTGAGCGTCCGGCGTTTGCCTTGCCACGCGTGCGGTGCAGCGGCCCACTGCACAACCACCCATTCCGATACACGGGCCATATCGACGATCTCCATCTGATCACCCATTACCTGTCAGTCTTACCTGCAAGACCGCTCTGATACGGTGGTTATTCCCGCAGTCGCGTCACGTCGCGCTAACCCGTCGACTCGACGCAGCAGTCTGGCGTGCACTCAAGGTGAATTCGTCGCGCGTCGCGCGAGTTAGCGACTATGATGGATTGGTCAATCTCGTCCACAAGCGATACGGAAAGAGAGCGCTTATCCCCCGGCATCTCGCGCCGCGATGCGAGCACGAATGCAGGGCGACGACCTTCGAGCACTGCATCGACAGGCCGATGAAAGTTTTCTTACTGAATCGACAGCAAGTTCGAATATGCGGTGTCGGGCGGCATTGCATGCAACGCGAGCGAGCGTTGCCTGCGCTGTGGCCGCGCTGTTGACTAAAGGAACAGGGTCACGTGTACGTTGCGGCATAGAGGCTGATACCGCAATGTCCGGCGCCGTCTCCAGGCCTCATTGGAAGGAGACACGGCGATGAACTTGAACAAAAACCTGTGGCGCGTGCGTGGGCGCGTGCCGTCGTGGGTGGGTGCGTGCTGCGTGCTGGCGTTGTGCGCGATATGGCATCACGACGCGTACGCGGATTCGCACGACGGCTCATGCCGAGGCATGGCGTGCGGGCCGCACAAGCCACCGCGACCGTCGAAAATAAGCTGCCCGGATTTGAACGGGCTGACTATCCGTGCTCGCGACATCGGCCTGCCGACCACGGGCGCCGTCGTCACATCGACGACCCAGGTGGCCGCCAGCGGCAGCGGCGCCACGGCTACCGGATCGTACTGTCTGGTCGCCGGCGCGATTCATCCGGTCGATCAGTCCGCGCCTGACATCCTGTTCAACGTCGCGTTGCCGGACCAGTGGAACGGCAAGATTCTGATGCTAGGCGGCGGTGGCTTCGACGGCTCGATTCCCGCCATCACCGGTAACGTGCCAAGCGCACCGGCCGATCTGCCGGGACTACTGTCGCGCGGCTATGCGGTATTCGCGAGCGATTCCGGACACGAGGCGACGAATGGTGCGGTGAACGGTGCATTCTCAGTCAATGCCGAGGCGTACGACAACTTCATGGGCGAAGCGCTGAAGAAAACACATGATGCGTCGCTGCTGATCATCGACGCGCACTACGGCACGCATCCGTTCAAAGCGTATTTCGCGGGCGGCTCGACCGGCGGCCGTGAAGCGCTGACGGTCGCACAGCGCTGGCCGCGCGACTGGGACGGCATTATCGCGTTCTATCCCGCGTACGACTTCACGACGCTGAGCCTGCAACAACTGCGCGTGACCGAAGGCTTCGCGGCACCGGGCGCGTACCTCGACACCGCGCAGCGCGCGCTACTGCTGAAAGCGGTGATGCAGGCGTGCGACGGGCTCGACGGCGTCGTCGACGGGCTGATCAGCAATGTGCAGGCGTGCAATGCCACCTTCGACCCGGCCACCGCCCGGGTCGAAGGTCAGCGACTGCGCTGCGCCGGCGGCACCGCGCGCGGCGACACCTGTCTGTCGGACCCGCAGATCGACGCGCTGAACACGATGAACACACCGCTCGTCTTTGCGTACCCGCTCGAGAGCGGCGAAACGCAGTATCCGGGCTATAACGTGTACGGTGCGGATCTTGGAGTGGGCAGCAGCTCACCGCTGGAGGCGACGGTCACGACGCTCGCGCTCGGCACGACACAGCCGTCGTATCCGCTGCAGAGCACCGCGATGTTCGACGGGCAGATCAGCGATCAGTTCGTCCGCTATACGGTGATGAACGATCCGAATTTCAACTCGCTCACCTACGACCCGGCGGTCGCCGGCCGCTGGTCCGGACGCGTCAGCATGTTGTCGGGGCTCGACGCGACCGATGCAAACCTGACGCCCTTCATGCGGCACGGCGGCAAGCTGCTGATGGCGCACGGCACCGTGGATCAGACCGTCAGCACGCGCGCAACCGAGATCTACTATCAGCGCATGGTGGTCACGATGGGCTTCGGCGCGGTCGCATCGTTCGCGCGCTTCTATGAGATTCCCGGCCTGCAACACGCGGTCGGCACCGAGTTCAATGCATCATGGGACTCGCTGACGACGCTCGAGAACTGGGTCGAGCACGGCACGCCACCCGCGCACCAGGTGGTCACCGATACCGCTGGCGTGCCGGGACGCACGCGCCCGCTATGTCAGTATCCGGCGTGGCCCAGCTATAACGGCGCGGGCGATGTGAACAGCGCGGCGTCGTTTACCTGCGTGCGGTGATAGCGCACGCAGGCCGCGATGTACGGGTGGCGAGGGTTGCGGCGGCCGCAGCGGGCTGTTCCTGACTGCGGCCGTTATCGATCGGGCTCGGGCTCGGGTCCAGTTCTAGTGACTAGCGCGAGCCAATTGAAACCGGCTGTGCATCGCTGTCGTTCAGGGTGTCGAGAAACGCTATCACGTCGCGGATATCGCCCTCAGACCAGACCGGCTTGCCGCCTTTGTGATTCGTCATCGGCGCAGTGCGATGATCGACGTTGTTCTGATACCTGACCGGCAGATCGTCGAACTGCTGCTGGCCGCCAGGATGCGGATACCACTTGCCCGGGTGGGTGTCGCGTTGCACATAGAAGCGCAACGCTTCTTCCAGCGTGTGAAACCGGCCGTTGTGGAAGAACACCTTTCGGGTGGCGACGTTGCGCAGCGTCGGCGTTCTGAACATCCCGCAGTACCAGGCGTTGTCGGCCTTGTCGGTCCGCAATGGGCCGCACAGTCCCATGTCGTAGTACCTCGGATCCGCGTTGGCCGGAATCTCCGGATTGCGGGGCACACCAAGCGTCTGGAAGTTGTAATCGGTAAGCACCGGATGCGCGCCGGCCGCGCCCTTGTCGACCAGATGGCACGATGCGCAGTTGCCACGCGCGGGATCATTGAAAAGCGCAAAGCCGCGCGCCTCCTGCGTGCTGAACTTCGCTTTGCCGTCCAGCACCTGGTCGAACTTGCTGTCGAACGGCTGGAAGCTGGGGTCGTCGAACTGGAAACGCTCGAGCGCCTTGCCGAGGGCCGCGAGCGCATCTGCGGGCCGCGACAAGATGTCGTGACCGAATACTTCGCGAAAACGCGTCGCATAAGCACTGTTTCGCAGTTTGGCTGCGACGCCGGCCGCATCCTGATTGGCCATCTCGTCGGGATTCAACAGCGGGAAGGCAGCCTGGTCGGCGGGGCGATCGAAGCGGCCATCCCACGCGTAGCCGCCGGAAGGCTGATTGTCGCCATCCTCGACGCGTTCCTTGAAGCTGCTCGCATACGTGTGCGTCCAGATCGGCACGCGGCGCAGATAGCGCAGCGAGGGCACCGCGCGCGTACCGTGATGCTTCATATCGGCGCCGCCCAGTTGCACGGCGAGGCCGTTGGGCGGCCCGTAAGCGTGATCCGGGCTATGACAGCTCGCGCACGACTGCTTACCGGACGCGGACAACGACGGATCGAAAAAGGCCAGCTTGCCAAGCTCGGCCACGTCCTTGTCGGACGGTGCAGCGGACCTTGGGTGGCTCGTTGGGTTGCTCGTTGGCCCAGTGGAAACCGGAGTGGCCGCCGAAGCGCCGAGCGCTTCTTCGTCCCGTCCGCATGCGCTCAGGACAAGACTTGCGATCAAACAAAGGACTGCCGTCCGGGCAGCCCTTCTGGTACAGAGAGCAAACATTCTGTCTTTACTGGTTGAAGATGTCGGAACCGAAAGTCACGAGGTTCGGATCGTCCGCGTAACCGAGGTACTCCGGAATACCGAAACGGTCTTCCAGGCTCTTGAGCAGCGAGTAGTGGTTGTAACCCGTGTCGACGGTGGTGCCCGCCTTGATGAACGGCGACAGCAATACGGCGCCCGTGCGGTCACCGCCCACGCCCTCGTAGTGCATGCCGATCTGGATCGTCTGAACGGTGGCCGGCAGCGACGCGACGTTGATGCCGAGCGACGATGCATAGGCAATCGGAAGCGTGGACAGCACCTGATCGTCAGGACGCTTGACGTTCGGTCCGGTCTGCTGCGTGCAGCATGAAGCGCCCGGCAGATCGATCGTGAGATTCATCTGCGTGACGCTGCTGTTGAAGGTCGTGGTCATCGGCGCGCTGGCCGCATTCGATTCGTCGAAGTTGATGATGATCAGACCGTCCTGCTTGTATGCCGCCGAAGCCTGGATGATCGGAATCCACTTCTTCAGGAACGCATCGATCGAAGTCAGACCGCCAGGCGCGCCGCTCTTGCAACCCTTGCCCGCCGCGCCAGTGCCGTCGCCATCGTGACCGTCGTCGCACAGGTTCGGCGTAATGAACACGAAGTTCGGCGTGGTATCGATCGACTTCAGATCGTTAGCGAGGTTATCGTCGAGATTGACGACGTGCTGGTCGCAATAGTCGATGTCGTCGATGATCGAGTGGAAGTAGACGAACGGGTTGTGACGGGTCGCGTACGCATCCGCCTTCACGTCACCGGACGCCGAACCTGCCTGAGCGGACTGCGTACCGTCGACTGCCTTGGCCGGATCGGTGCCTGCCAGCTTCGCGGTACGTGCGGGGAAGCTGCATGTCTTCGTGCCATCCCGGTTCAGATCATTGCCCATATCGCCCATATAACCCTTCCACGTGAGCCGCGCGTTATCGAGCTGGTTCGCGAGTGTCTTCACGCGTGCCGGAAACACACAGCCGCCACCGGCGTGACCGTTCGCATCGGTACCGGCCTTGAGGATCTTCGGATTCGCGCTATCGCTGCCGGCATCGACGATATCCGACCAGATGCCAAAGCAGTCGGTCTCGGTATCGACCGTCGAAGGCTGGCCGCTCAGCAGCGAGATGTAGTTGTCCAGGCTCACATGGCCAGTGCCGAAGTAGTTGTTCAGCAGCGCGCCCTGCCCAGCGAGCGACTTCAGAAACGGATCCTGGTGGCTGGTCGTCGCGGTCGTACCGAACGACTCCTCATAGTTCTTGTTCTCCAGCGTGATCACGAACACGTGACGCACTGCCTTCCAACCGACGACCGTTTGGATGTAGTTGTCGCTGGCGGCCTTCACGCTCGCAAGGCTGCTATCGGTATTGAAGTCGCCCAGCAGCTTGTCGGCGGACACGCCGCCGTACTTCGTGGCGAGCGTGCTTTTAGCGTCGTTCAACGCGGCGCCGCCCGCAACCAGTTGAGCGAGCTGCGTGGTAATCGCGCTGACCGTTCCGGTCGCGCCATGAGGCGCGAGGAAGAACGCACCGGAACCGAACCTGGTGCCCATGTTCTTGCCATTGGCATCGTTCTCCTGCGCGTTGGTCAGATCGGCGACCACGTATTTCCACGCGCCGTTGCTGTTGTCGCCGATCGAGAATTTGCCTTTGGCATCGCTCACCGCGGACGGTTCGTCGCTGTCGCACTTGCCGTTGTCGTTGACGTCGAGACAAACGTTGGCGTTCTGGATGTAGCTGCCGAGCACCTGACCGGCAACCTGCGGCGTCTTGTCGACGGCCGCCGGCGAGGTTATGTCATCGTTACCGCCGCACGCCACCAGACCCGCCGCGACGCCGATACTGGCGAGCAGCGCAAACGCACCCTGGCGCCATGTCAGGTTCCTGTTGTTCGAAAAAGTCACGTGTACTCCCGTCGCGTGTGGGCTGGCAGCGTCTTTGCGCAACCTCGCCCGGGGTTGGATGTCTTACATGACGTGGGAGAGTAAGGCGCTCGTGTGACAGCGCGATTACCTTTTTGTAAACTCGATCGACTTGATGTCAGGAGCACAGCGCGCTGACGGGATTCAGCAGCGTCCGTCCGCTCCGCCGTGGAGGGACGCCGCAGCAGGTCGCCCACGCGGTCACTTTTGTGCTTTCGGAGAAGGCGAGTTGGGTGACTGGCGCTATCTGGAATGTGAATGGCGGTGGGATCGCGGGCCGTGATCGATTCGATCCGCTGACGCCGCGCTAGCTGCTGTCGTGAATCGACTCAACCAATCGACGACAGTCGGCGGCCAGCGTGTGTTCGCTCAGATTGGTGACGCCAAGTAGCAGTCCACGCAGCCTCGAAGACTCCATGTACCACGGCGAAAGAGGCACCGGCGCCAGACCTGCGCGCAGCGCTCGCAATGCAACATCCACATCGGACACAGACTCGGGAAGCAAGGTCACGACGGCGGTGCCGGCCGTCGCTTGCACTTGGAGCGAGTCCGGCGCGATCTCGCCGAGGCAACGCACCAGCGCGTCCCGTCGCCCGGCATACAGACGCTTCATATGGCGCAGGTGACGAAGATAGTGTCCGTCGCGCAGGAATTCCGCGACCGCGTGTTGCATGAACGTCGTTGGCGCGGGCATCAAGCACGCGGTGATGTCGCCGAAGCGGCGCGCCATTTCAAGCGGGACCACCAGGAAGCCAAGCCGAAGCACCGGGCTGATGGTCTTGCTAAAACTACCAATGTGTAGCACGCGTCCGTCCTCGTCGAGCGATGCAAGCGCGGGCGCTGCTCGTCCTTTCAACTGGAGCTCGCTCAAGTAATCGTCTTCGATGATCCAGGCATCGTTGCGTCGCGCCCATTCGAGCAGCGCAAGCCGCCTGGGAAGCGACATCGCCATGCCAAGCGGCGCCTGCTGCCCCGGCGTCACCACGGCGAGCGCGGCACCGGCCGAGTCGCGGATGCCCGCGTCGACATCGAGCCCGTCCGCATCGACCGGCACCGCTTTCACCGTCATGCCGGCTAGACCGAGTGCAGAGCGCGTCAGCGGAAAACCAGGGTCTTCGATCCATGCGGGCTCGCCTTCAATACCGAGTCCGCGGATCGCGAGAGCGAGCGCGCCGGAAAAACCCGCGGTGACAAGAACCTGAGACGGATTGCATCGCAGCCCTCGTGCGACACCGAGATAAGCGGCAATCTCCTTTCGCAAGTCCGGGTCGCCGCGAGGGTCCGGGTATCCGACCGGGCTCATCGCGCTCCGGCGCGCGGCACGCGTCAGAACACGCGACCATAGCTTGAACGGAAACGCATCCTGCGCGGGCACGCCCATTTGAAACGGCAGCGGAGTCGCGCCGAAATCGTGAAAGAGCTCGGGAAATGGCGGCGCTTCCGGTGACCAGCCGAGCTTCGGTCGCAAAGGCGGGCGTTCAGCCACCCGCGTACCGGCGGCGCCCAGCACGACGGCGAACTGCTCGTCGATCAGACGTTCATAGGCAACGCGCACGGTGCCTCGGGAGACGCCGAGTTGGGTCGCCAGGTCGACCCAGGAAGGCAGCCGCGCGCCCGCGACCAGTTGCCCTGTCTCTATCGCCTGACGAATCGCGCGGTAGATCTGGGCAGAGAGAGAGGTGCTCGCGCAGCGGTCGAGGCCAATCGGGAGAGTCGTCATGGCCGCAATGGTACATTCGGAACCATCGATCTTGGGGCTGTTTTCTGGCCTGTGAAAAGCGTAGCCTGCTCGGTATGCGCCGGCCATCGGTTCGATCTGAACGGAAGTTTTCGTGTGACGATTCGGTATCTCGATGGACAACCCGACGACGAACCGATCAAGGAATAGAACTGTGTCAACGAACCCAATGTCCAGCATCCAGATACCCGACAGCAAATTGGCGCATGAGGTCACCGAGCTGATTCGCGACACCGAAAGCGAATTGCTGTTCAAGCATTCCAGTCGCGTGTACCTGTGGGGCGCGCTATTCGGCATGCGGCAAAACATGAGCTTCGATCCCGAATTGCTGTACGTCGCGGCGATGTTCCACGATATCGGCCTCACCTCGATCTATCGACAGAGCCAGCTTCGCTTCGAAGTGGACGGCGCTAACGCCGCACGCGATTTCCTGCGAAGCCATCATATTTCCGAGGCGGACGTGGATAAGGTCTGGGCCGCCGTTGCGCTGCATACGACACCGGGCATCCCCGAACACATGCACCCGGAGATCGCACTGGTGCAGGCGGGCGCCGGAATGGACGTGGCCGGGCGTGGCTTCGAGTACTTCACCGACGAACAACGCGACGCCGTGGTCGCGGCCTATCCTCGCGACGCCGATTTCGCCAACAAGATGATCGATGAGTTTTATCACGGCATGAAGCATCGACCCGCCAGCACGTTCGGCACCTTCAACGACGATTTTCTGGCGCACAAGGATCCGGGCTTCCAGCGCGTCAACCTGTGCAGCATCATCCTGACTTCGAATTGGCAGCGGTGAACTTCGGGCGCAACGTCTGATCGTTCAGCTCCAGCCGGTATTTCCGCCGCCCGCACATGGAATGGGTCCAGCGCGATGGTTGGATGCGTTGCGTTGCTTCGCGGTGAATTACGATGAGAAATCTGGATCTGAATCTGCTTCGGGTATTTGACGCGATCATCCGGGAGCGGAACGTATTGCGCGCGAGCGAAGCGATCCATCTGAGTCCGTCAGCAGTCAGCCATGCGCTGTCGCGGCTGCGCGCATTGCTCAACGACGAATTGTTCGTGCGCACGGCCACCGGCATGGAGCCCACGGTCCGTGCGCTGGAGATGGCGCCGCTGGTGCGAGATGCGCTCGTCACGATCGAACGCGCACTCGGGCCTAAACAATTCGAGCCGGGCAGCACCGATCGTCAATTCTGTATCGCCGCGACCGACTATATGACCGCGGTCGTATTGCCGCCCTTTCTTCGCACGATCTCCGCCGTCGCGCCCCATGCAAGTGTGACGGTCCTGCCGGCCAGCAGGATCGACCTGACCGCGCAAATCGATGTCGGCCGTGTCGAAATCGCGCTCGGCTCTTTTTCCGGCGTCCCGCATCGGCTTCGCGAACGCGTGCTGTTCGACGAGCAGGACATGATGGTGATCGCCACCGATCACCCGCTCGCCGGCACCGAGATCGGCCTCGACGCGTTTGCGGATCTGCCTTTGCTGGTGGTGTCGACCGGTGGTTCGGAAGAAGGCCTGCTGTCCGAGCGAGGGCTGACTCGGCGCACCGAAATGTTCGATCGCGCCGCGTTGATGGCCGCGTTCAATTCGATCGGTAAATGGCCGAAGTTCAGTGTTGTGCAACCTCACTTTCTCGCGATCCCCAGCCTGTTGGCTGGCACCACGACGGCCGCGATCGTGCCGGCCTCTCTCGCGAGGATATTCAGTCAATTGGCGGTTGGGTATTGCACTGAATTGCCTTGGCATGCGCCGCCGCGCGCGGTGCAGATGATCTGGCATGAGCGGCACGACCATGATCCTGGGCATGAATGGTTGCGTGCGATGCTGGCAGACGCGGCACTGCCTATGCGCTGAACGATGCCCTCGCGGGCTTTCGTGGCGGCTACGTTTGCGCCCGCCGGATGCAGCGCATGCATTGTCTTCTTATGAAAATTGCACTTCTTGCAGGCAAGCGCGTCGCGTACGCTATAAGCCAACGCATCAAGGACAAGACTCTTCATCATGCTTACCGACGATATCGAAGTGACGCAGGAATTGACTGAGCTCGAGCAAATCATGAGGAGCCGGTTTGCTAACCGGTTCTATCTGGATCGCGAAGTCGATCCTGAGGTCATCACTGGCATTCTTGATTCAGCGCGTTACGCAGGTACCGGGGCGAACGTGCAACCCTGGCGTGTATACGTGACGGCAGGGCAAGCGAAAGCGACATTGACCGACGCACTCAGTCGAGCGCATCAAACATCGTCCAACGAACATTCATCCGAGTATCGCTACCTTCCGGACCCGTTGCCCGAACCGTTCAACTCACGCCGGCGCGAATTCGGCTCGATCTTTTTTGGCTCTCTGGGTATCGCGCACGACGACATCGCCGCGCGCGCCGCAAACACCGCACGAAACTGCCGATTTTTCGATGCGCCGATCGGCCTGATCTTTACGATCGATCGACGTCTCGAGAAAGGCAGTTGGCTCGATCTCGGCATGTTTATTCAGAACATCATGCTCGCGGCAAAAGCACGCGGGCTCGACACCTGCACGCAGGAGTTTCTTTCGCGCTACCACGCGGTGATCCGCGCAAATCTGCCGCTCGCTGCCGAGGAGCTGGTGGTTTGTTCGATGGCGGTGGGTTTTGGCGATCCGGATTGGGAAAAGCGACGCCCGCAAATGCCGAAGGCTCCGGTCGAAGAATTCGCTTCGTTCCACGGCTTCTAATCGTTAAACGGAGCCGTCGCTCTAACGAGTCGGCGTCCCTGCCTCCGCGATCCGCCGCGCCTTCAGAATCACCGGCAGATCGACCATCTTTCCGTCGACCGCGACCGCAGCGCCGTGGCTCGCATCAACCACCGCGGGCACGCGCCGCGCCCATGCGATGTCGGCATCGCTCGATGCGTACCCCCGATGCACCGCGTCCACCTGTCGTAACCGCGCGCGAAATCGCCGACGCCGGGGCGGTTCGACCTTGATCACGCGCGCGCCGAGATCGGCGAGTTGGCGCGTGCGGAACGGCGCCGCAATCGCGTGTTCGAGCGTGATGACCTTAGTACCGTCGAGTGGTCTCATGTTTTTTGCCAGCGGTTCAGAATGAACGCGGCAGCCCGAGAATATGCTCGGCTACGTACGAGAGAATCAGATTGGTGGAAATCGGCGCGACCTGGTAAAGACGCGTTTCGCGGAATTTGCGCTCCACGTCGTATTCGCACGCGAAGCCGAAACCGCCATGAAATTGCAGACACGCATTGGCCGCTTCCCACGATGCGTCGGCCGCAAGCAGCTTTGCCATGTTGGCCTGCGCGCCACACGGCTCTTGCGCGTCGAAGCGGCGTGCCGCCTCGAAACGCATCAGGCTGGCCGCTTCGACATTGATGAACGAGCGCGCAATCGGAAACTGCACGCCCTGGTTCTGGCCGATCGGCCGGCCGAAGACCACGCGCTCTTTCGCGTATTCGGTGACTTTGTCGACGAACCAGTAGCCGTCGCCGATGCATTCCGCGGCGATCAGCGTGCGCTCCGCATTGAGTCCGTCGAGGATGTACCGGAACCCCTGCCCTTCCTCGCCAATCAGATTGTCGGCGGGGATTTCGAGGTTATCGAAGAACAGTTCGTTGGTCTCGTGATTGACCATATTCGGAATCGGCTGCACGGTCAGCCCATGACCGATCGCGTCGCGCAAATCGACGATAAAGATCGACATGCCGTCCGATTTCCTTTTCACGTCCGCGAGCGGTGTGGTGCGCGCGAGCAGGATCATCAGGTCCGAGTGCTGGACGCGTGAGATCCACACCTTCTGGCCATTGATCACGTAACGGTCGCCGCGCCTCTCGGCAGTAGTCTTGATCTTCGTCGTATCGGTGCCGGTGGTCGGCTCGGTCACGCCCATCGATTGCAGACGCAGATCGCCACTCGCGATCTTCGGCAGGTACAGGCGTTTCTGTTCCTCCGAACCGTGACGCAGCAGCGTACCCATGTTGTACATCTGGCCGTGACACGCGCCCGAGTTGCCACCCGCGCGATTGATCTCTTCCATGATGACCGACGCTTCGGTGAGCCCGAGCCCTGAACCGCCGAACTCCTGCGGAATCAGCGCGGCGAGCCAGCCGGCCTTGGTCAGCGCATTGACGAACTCTTCCGGATAGCCGCGCGCTTCGTCGATCTTGCGAAAGTACTCGCCGGAAAACTGCTGGCATAAATCCCGCACCGCTTCGCGAATGTCCTGAAACGAATCGTGTTGCGTGGTTTGCATTGTCGGAAGCTCGTGAAATCAGACCAGCGCGGCGGTCGCGCGCATCGTCAGATAGCCTGCGTGATCCTTGGCCCACAGGTCGATGGTCTTGCCGTCGGCGGAGGGTTTGCCATTCACGGTGAACGGCTGGCCCGCGAAGGTCGGACGCAGCGCGCGAAACGCGAAGCTTTGCATCGTCGCGTGCGGCATCTCGCGGCGCACGAGATCGACCAGCAGCGTCGCTATCAGCGGACCGTGAACGACGAGGCCCGGATAGCCTTCGACCTGCGTCACGTACGGGTAATCGTAGTGAATGCGATGGCCATTGAAGGTCAGCGCCGAGTAGCGGAACAGCATCACCGGGTCGGCATCGATCGTGCGGCGCCAGCTTTCGCCTTCGGGCGCAAGCGCCGGCTGCTGCGGCCGCGCGCCTTGCCGCGGCGCTTCGCGATAGACGATGTCATGTTCTTCTTCCAGCTTCAGTTCGCCGTTCACTTCGATCGTGTGCTGGATGGTGACGAAGACGAGGCGGCCCGAGCGGCCGGTCTTGTCTTCGATATTGGCGATCGTCGACGTGCGCCGCGCGCGTTCGCCGACAGTCAGCGGCGCATGAAACGCGAGCCGGCCTCCCGCCCACATGCGGCGCGGCAGCGGTACCGGCGGCAGGAAACCGCCGCGCTCAGGATGACCGTCGGCGCCGACGTCGGCCAACGGCGCGACCGGCAGAAAGTACAGCCAATGCCATAACGGTGGCACCGTATTGCCGCTTTCCTCACGATCGAGCGTCGCGGCGAGCGCTGTCAGTGGAAACGCGGTGATGTCGTCGTCGGCCACCTGCTGTCTGTTGAGCCAGTCGTCGAGCTTTTCCGAGGGTGCGGACATCGGTGAAGTCTCCGGTACGGATGTTGAGTGTTATCAGGCCGTACTATGAACCACACACTGCGATCGGCGAAGTTTGTATTGCTTGATTCGGTTTTTTGGTTTTGGTTACCGCGTGGATCAAAGGCAACGCTTGACCTGGTAGTTTTACTGACGTGGCATGGCGCAGTGCGAATCGGAGAACAGAAAAAGCAGCTTAGCGAACTTGACGTGCGTGCCGCCGATGTCGCGCGTGATCGAGTGCCAACTTGACTGCGGAGCGAGTCTTTTCGACTAGAGTCGAATGCACGATCATCATCCCCAACTCATTGACTTGACGAGTATTTTATACCTGAACGAGTTCTTCGGGCCGGCTACCGCGCTCGAATAACACGGCAACCACGCGAGTTTTCTAGTCGTCCATAAGCGTCGATGCCGGGTATGAAGTAGCGAACGGCATCACGCGACTCAATTCGTTCGAAGGTCCGCTCGCGTCACTCGAAAATGCTCGTGCGAATTTGGCCTCGTAAAACAGGCACGAATCCGCCGCCGCGTGTGTTAGCGTTCCTTTCTGCGGCGAAACGCCCACCAACCTGTCAGTCCGGTAAAGCCGGCGACCAGCAGTACCATCACCCAGAAGCCGTTCTTGTTTTCGGCAAGTGGAACGCCGCCGACATTCATCCCGAAGAACCCTGCGACGATATTGATCGGCATCGCCAGCACCGTCACGAGCGTCAGTGTGAACAGCGTGCGGTTGTTCTGTTCTTCGAGGCGCGAAGTGATCTCTTCCTGCAGCAGTCTGATCCGTTCGATCAACCCCGCCACATCCGACAGAACGACCGCAAACTCCTCCGTCGATTCGCGCAGATCCTGTACATCTTCCTGATGCAGCCAGCTCGGCGGCCTCGCTAGCAAGCGGAAAATCGCACCGGGCTCAGGGGCGAGCATCCGTTGCAAACGCGTCAGCGTTCGGCGCATCGCGCCAAGATCGAGCCGGTTCTGCGTGGGCCGTTGCGACAGGAAGCGATCCTCGATGCGGTCGACGTCCGCGCTGGTTCGGCGGACGATCTGCACGAGCAGATCAGCCTGGTCGCGCATCAGATGGACCAGCAGTTCGGCAGGCGATCTGAATATCTCGCCGTCCCGCACCGATGCCCGCAAGCGGTCGACCGAACGCAACGGCTTCAGGCGTGCGGTGACGATGATCCGCTTATCTGCGTAAATCCAGAGCGTCGCGATTTCGGAAGGGATGAACTCGAGGTTGAACATCATGTCGTTCACGACCGCGCGCAACGCGCCGTCCGCATGTTCGATTCGTGTCGAATGCGATCCTTCCTGCAATGCTTCGAAGAACGTTTCCGGCAGATCGAGCTGCGCTCTCATCCAGCGCTCGCTCGCGCTGTGCGCAAGATTGAAATGCAGCCACAGGAACTCGCCTCTGTCTTGCGCGGCGGCGCCAGCGTCATGCTTGTTGTCGCGAAGCCATTCGACGACTTCGTCGGCGTCGATCGGCTGTCCCGCAAGCGCCGGCGAGAAACGGAAACCGCAAACCATACCCGACGAGTCGGCGCCGTAGGTTTGCAAAAGCAGATCAGATCTCATAGGTCACTCGACGCCTGCTTGCCAAACGGAATCCCGGAGCATAGCGCGACCTTGTGAAAGGGGGTTGACGTGCGCGCTTTCCTGCGTCGTATTGGCCAATCCCGTCGCTTGCGTGTCACGACAACGTCATGTGAGCGGGCCAGGTCATGCCGCGGTTACCCGGATCGCCGCGGAAAGGCTGCTGATCCGGTCGGTTCCGGAGACATCCGGACTGCGCGTAAACGCAAAAACCCCACCGTAATCGGGTGGGGTTTCTGAGAGGAGGGGTAGCCTGACGATTACCTACTTTCACACGGGCAATCCGCACTATCATCGGCGTGGAGTCGTTTCACGGTCCTGTTCGGGATGGGAAGGGG
>NZ_DASXHN010000206.1:0-4220 GCF_036488505.1 Paraburkholderia sp.
AACGCTGCGCGGCAACCGCACCCCCGATCGGTTAAGCTGCCGGCTCCATGCCCGCGCGGCGCATCGATCCCGCGCGGCGCCGTGCCCATCCAAGCCGCGCCAGGCACCCGCGCAACGGGCTTCCCCGATCTCATCCCGACCCTGCAATGACCGCCTTCCTGCTGATCTGGAGCCCCAAAAAATGGCCATGGCCGGAGCTGCCCGACATCGCGAAACGCGTTGCCGCCGGCGACGCGGTGACGGACGTGTGGGGCTGCGGCTGCGCGCGCGGCATTCTGCCGGGCGATCGCGTGTTCCTGCACCGCGTCGCCCAGCAGCCGAAGGGCATTTTTGGCTCCGGCTACGTCACGCGCGCGCCGTACGAAGTCCCGGACCCGTCGACGAAGCGCGGCTACCGGCTATGCATCGACTTCGTCTACGACTGGCTGGTCGACGCGCATCAGGCGCCGGTCATTGCGCGCGAGCAGTTACGCGTGCATCCGTTGTCGGTGCAGACATGGGATGCGCAAAGTTCCGGCACGATCATCAAACCGATCGCCGAGGGCGCGCTGGAGAAGCGCTGGTCCGAGTTGACCGGCAAGCGCAAGGCGCCGAAGCTCGACGCGCCGGCCGGCCCGACGCATTCGACAAAGGTCACCGCGCACACGGCGGCGGCGCAAGAAGCGGCAAGCATCGCCAACGCCAAGCCCTCGACAGCAAGCGGCCAGGCTGCGACAAAACCGGCCCAGACCGCAACGGGCGACACCTCGACCAACAAGCCGCCCGCTACCAGCGCCGCGCGACGCAAAACCGCGACGAGCCACCCGCGCGAAAGCCCGCGGAACGGCAAGCGCCGCAGCCCCTGAAAGCGCTCGCCCAGCGTCCCGTCACAGCCCGTACCAAAAGCCCTGCGACGCCGACTCCGGTACAATTTCTCGACCTACTCCGGCATCGCGCGAAGCGCCCGCGAAAATCGCCTCGGAGCTTTTGCGCCGGTGCGCAACCCCCTATCCAGCTATCGCAGCCATCGCCATGTCCAGAAACGAATCCCTCTTCGAACGCGCGCAACGCACGATTCCCGGCGGCGTGAACTCGCCGGTGCGCGCTTTTCGCTCCGTCGGCGGCACGCCGCGCTTCATCGAACGTGCGCAAGGTCCGTACTTCTGGGACGCGGACGGTCAGCGCTATACCGACTACATCGGCTCTTGGGGTCCGATGATCGTCGGCCACGTTCATCCGGAAGTGCTCGACGCGGTGCAGCGTGTGCTCGCGAACGGCTTCTCGTTCGGCGCGCCGACCGAATCGGAAGTCGAAATCGCGGAGGAAATCTGCAAGCTGGTGCCGTCGATCGAACAGGTGCGCATGGTGTCGAGCGGCACCGAAGCGACGATGAGCGCACTGCGTCTCGCGCGCGGCTTTACGAACCGCAGCCGGATCGTCAAGTTCGAGGGTTGCTACCACGGTCACGCGGACAGCCTGCTGGTCAAGGCCGGCTCGGGCCTCTTGACGTTCGGCAATCCGACCTCGGCGGGGGTGCCAGTCGATATCGCGAAACACACGACGGTACTCGAATACAACAACGTCGCCGCGCTCGAAGAGGCATTCAGCACGTTCGGCAACGAGATAGCGTCGGTGATCGTCGAGCCGGTCGCGGGCAATATGAACCTCGTGCGCGCGACGCCGGCATTCCTGCAGTCGCTGCGGCGTCTGTGCAGCGAATACGGCGCCGTGCTGATCTTCGACGAAGTGATGTGCGGCTTCCGCGTCGCGCTCGGTGGCGCGCAACAACTGTATCGCGTGACGCCCGACCTCACCTGCCTCGGCAAGGTGATCGGCGGCGGGATGCCGGCGGCGGCGTTCGGCGGCCGGCGCGACATCATGGCCCACCTCGCGCCGCTGGGCGGCGTCTATCAGGCTGGCACGCTGTCGGGCAATCCGATCGCCGTCGCCGCCGGCCTGAAAACGCTGCAGCTGATCCAGGCGCCGGGCTTTTACGACACGCTCGCCGCACGCACCACACGTCTCGCGCAGGGCTTGCAGAAGGCCGCGCGCGAAGCCGGCGTGCCGTTCGCGGCCGATGCGCTCGGCGGCATGTTCGGCCTCTACTTCCGCGAATCGATTCCGGCGAGCTTCGCCGAAGTCACGCAGAGCGACGTGCCGCGCTTCAACGCGTTCTTCCACAAGATGCTGGATGCCGGCGTGTACTTCGCGCCGTCCGCGTATGAGGCCGGCTTCGTGTCGATCGCTCACGACGACGCGGTGATCGACGCGACGATCGACGCCGCGCGCGGCGCGTTCGCGTCGCTGCAGGGCTGAACGAGCGCTGAACGAGCGCTGACTGAGCGCTGACTGAGCGCTGAACCAGGCGCTGAACGAGGGCTGAATCGGCCCCACCCAGATACCGCACCGCAACGGACACCGATGTTTTCGCAAACCGATTTCGTCCATATGGAACGCGCGCTCGCCCTGGCGAAGCGCGGCATGTACACGACCGACCCGAATCCGCGCGTCGGTTGCGTGCTCGTGAGGAACGGCGAGGTGATCGGCGAAGGCTATACGCAGCCGGCCGGCCAGGATCACGCGGAGATTCGCGCGCTGAAGGATGCGCGCTCGCGCGGCCACGATCTGCGTGGCGCGACCGCGTACGTGACGCTCGAACCGTGCAGCCACTTCGGCCGTACCCCGCCGTGCGCGAGCGCGCTGATCGAAGCGCAGATCGGCCGCGTGATCGCGGCGATGGAAGATCCCAACCCCCAGGTCTCCGGGCGCGGTCTCACGATGCTGCGCGACGCCGGTATCGAAGTGCGTTGCGGGCTGCTCGCGAATGAAGCACGGGAGCTGAACATCGGCTTCGTGTCGCGGATGACGCGCGGTCGTCCGTGGGTGCGCATGAAAGTGGCAGCATCGCTCGATGGCCGCACCGGTCTGCCGTCGGGCGTAAGTCAATGGATCACTAGCGAGGCCGCGCGCGCGGACGGCCATGCGTGGCGCGCGCGCGCGTCCGCGATCCTCACCGGCATCGGCACGGTGCGCGACGACAATCCGCGCATGACGGTGCGCGCGGTCGATACGCCGCGCCAACCGCATCGCGTGCTGATCGACAGTCGACTCGACGTGCCGCTCGACGCGCAGATTCTGGCCGGCGCGCCGACGCTGATTTTCTGTGGCCATCTCGATCACCGTCTCGAAGAACGTGCAAGCGCGCTGCGGGAGCGCGGCGCCGAGATCGTGCCGCTGCCGAACGCGGCCGGCAAGGTCGACCTGCCGCAACTGCTGAACGTGCTCGGCCAGCGCAACGTGAACGAACTGCACGTCGAGGCCGGCTACAAGCTGAACGGCTCGATGCTGCGCGAAGGCTGCGTCGACGAACTGCTCGTCTATCTCGCACCGAGCCTGCTCGGCATGGACTCGATGAGCATGTTCAACCTCGGCGCGCCGGGCACGCTCGACGAGCGCGTCAAACTGAACTTCCACACCGTCGAGCGGATCGGCGACGATCTGCGGATTCTCGCGCGTTTCGCGCCGCCGGCCGAGGCCGGGACCGATCCCGTCTCCCCCACCGTTTCGAAATGATCAAGGATTAGCACGATGTTTACGGGAATCGTCGCGGCAGTGGGCCGCATCGAAGCAGTCAAGCCGCTCGGCGCGGGCGGCGACGCGGGCGTGCGCCTGAACGTCGATGCCGGCGGGCTCGATCTCGCCGACGTGCAACTCGGCGACAGCATCACGATCCAGGGCGCCTGCATGACGGTGGTCGCGAAGACCGCCCGATCGTTCGAGGTGGATGTGTCGCGCGAAAGCCTGAACCGCACGGTCGGGCTCGGCGAACCGGGTGAGGTCAATCTCGAGAAAGCGCTGCGCGCGCATGACCGGCTGGGCGGCCACATCGTGTCCGGTCATGTGGACGGGCTCGGTACGGTGACGCGGTTTGCGCCGGTCGGCGAATCGCACGAGCTGCGCATCCTCGCGCCCCGCGAGATCGGGCGTTATCTCGCGTATAAGGGCTCGGTGACGGTCAACGGTGTGAGCCTGACCGTCAACTCGGTCGAGGATGGTGACGATGGCTGTGAGTTTTCGATCAATCTGATTCCGCATACCGTGCAGGTCACGTCGCTCAAGCATTTGCGCGATGGCGTGCAGGTGAATCTGGAAATCGATCTGATCGCGCGCTATGTGGAGCGGATGCTCAGTGCGGGTCAGGACGGCTATAACTCGTTGAAGTAATCGATCGCTGACAGATC
>NZ_DASXHN010000266.1:0-6906 GCF_036488505.1 Paraburkholderia sp.
TCGCCGTGCACGGTGCGGCGTGGGTCGGCAACCCGCGCGGGAAAACCCTGCCCCTCGAAATGCTTTCCGACGTGCCAATGGTGCTGCCCGGCAGATCGCATGGCCTGCGCCTGCTGGTCGAGCGTGCGTTCGAAAGCGCGGGACTGAGCCTGAACGTCGTCGCGGATATCGACTCGCTGCCCACCATGCTCGAACTCGCGCGCCGCGGCGAAGCGGCTACGATTCTCTCTGGCTTCGTCGGCGGCAACAGGTCGAAGGACACGCCGGCGCGCTACATCGTCAGCCCGACGCTGGAACGCACGGTCGCGCTGTGCCGCCTCAACGCCGTGCCGCAGACAGCCGCATCCCGCGCGGTGCAGGACTGCATGCGCGCACTCGTCGCCGAGATGGCGCCGACGCTCGGCTCGTCGCCGGCATGAGGCCGCATGCATCGCGTGAGCGGAGTACATATTAGTCACGCCTATATCCCATAGTTCGAAAGAGTATTTCCTCCTGACGCGCGCTCGGCGCTACGATTTTCGCGAGGCGGCTAGAAGCGCCGTCATCGTGACCCGCACAATCAGGAGACAAAGCATGTCGCTTCCGCTTTCGGGCATCACCGTCGTATCGCTCGAACAGGCCATCGCCGCGCCGCTCGCGTCCCGTCATCTGGCCGACTGGGGGGCGCGCATCATCAAGATCGAACGTCCCGGCAACGGCGATTTCTGCCGCGACTACGACACCGTCATGAAAGGCATGTCGAGCCAGTTCGTCTGGACCAACCGTTCGAAGGAAAGCGTCGCGCTCGACATCAAAAGCCCCGAAGGCGCAGAGGCGCTCTTCGCTCTGCTCGAAACCGCCGACGTCTTCTTGCAGAACCTCGCGCCAGGCGCGGCTGCCAGGCTCGGCCTCGATGCGAAGGCGCTCGCCGAGCGCTTCCCGCGCCTGATCGCCGTGGATATCTCCGGCTACGGCAGCGGCGGCCCGTACAGCACGAAGAAGGCTTACGACCTGCTCGTGCAGTGCGAATCCGGCTTTCTCGACATCAACGGCAGCGAAAATGAGCCGGCCAAATGCGGCATCGCGATCGCCGACATCGCCACCGGCATGTATGCGCTCAACGGCATCCTGATGGCGCTGTACAGCCGCGAGCGCACCGGCCGCGGCACCGCGTTCGAGGTCTCGCTGTTCGATTCGATGACCGAATGGATGAGCTACCCCGCCTACTACGTGAGCGGGAGCGGCAAGCCGCTCAAGCGCAACGGCATGCGTCACGCGACCATCGCGCCGTATGGGCCGTTTTGCACCGGCGATGGCCGCAGCGTCTTCTTCGGCATCCAGAACGAGCGCGAGTGGGTGTCGTTCTGCCATGTCGTGCTCGGCGACGACAGCATCGCCGTCGATCCGCGCTTCTACAACAATCCGCAGCGCGTCGCGCACCGCGACGCGCTCGAAGCGCTCATCGAAGCGCGTTTCGCCGACTGGACCAGCGACGACGTGCTCGCGCGCCTCGACAGCGCCGCAATCGCCAACGCGCGCATGAATTCGGTGGAAGAGTTCGTCGATCATCCGCAAGTCCATGCTCGCAAGCGCACGCGCGCAGTCGATTCGCCGACCGGTCCGCTGACCATGTTCGTCCCGGCCATCACAATTGCGGGCGTCGAGCCGGTCATGAAGCCGATTCCCGCCGTGGGCGAGCACACGCAGCGCGTGCTCGACGAACTGAGCCTGAGAAAGCGGAGCGCCGCGTGAGCCAGGCCGACGACTATCGCCTGACGCGCACCGTGCTCGCTGTGCCGGCCAACCGCCGGCGCCACGTCGAATCCGCGGCGCGCTCCACTGCGGACGCGGTGTTCCTGGATCTCGAGGACGCCGTGCCCGAATCGGAAAAAGCCGACGCGCTGCAAGGCGCGCTCAGCGCGCTGCAGCAACTGGACTGGGGCAGGAAGACCGTCCTGGTGCGCGTGAATGCTCACGGCAGCCGCACCTTCGAGGACGAGATCCGCGCGCTCAGTCCGCTCGCGCGGCTCGATTCGCTGATTGTGCCGAAGGCCGAGCGCCCCGCGCATATCGAAGACATCACGCGCATGATCGGCGCGGCGGAAGGCAACGCACGTAGCGCGCCGCTCACGCTGGATCTGCTGATCGAAACCGCGCTCGGCCTTGTCATGGTGGATAGCCTCGCGCAGAGCAGCACGCGCATCGCGGCGCTGCATCTGGGCGTCGGCGATTTCGCCGGCTCGATCGGCGCACGCAGCGCGGAAATCGGCGGCTCGCCGAACGGCTATCGGCAAACCGTGGCCGGTGCCGAAGGCCGTTACGCCGAAACGCCGCTCGATCTGTTCGCCTATCCGATGATGCGCGTGCTGGTCGCCGCGCGCGCCTTCGGTCTGCGCGCGATCGACGGCCCGTGCGGCGCATACCGCGATGCGACGCTCACGCGCGCATGGGCGGAAAAGGCGGCGGCTCTCGGTTTCGACGGTAAGCAAGTGATTCACCCTTCGCAGATCGAAGCAACACGCAACGCATTCACCCCCTCGGCGCAAGACCTCGCTTTCGCGACCCGCGTCGTCGATGCGATGCGGCAAGCGGAAAGCGAAGGACGCGGCGCCGTGGCCGTCGATGGAAAGATGATCGACTACGCGAATCTGCGCATGGCCCAGCGCATCCTGATGCTTGGCGCGGCAGACCGTTGCTGAGCCGCACGCCGTTCGGAACCTCCCGGTTCCGGACGGCGTTTTCGTGGCTTCACTGCACCCGGGATGCCTGCGCGTCAGACTGCGCCGGCGCCCCAGGACAGGAAGCCGCCATCGACCGGCAGCACAACGCCGTTCGTGTAGGCTGCTTCATCGGATGCGAGATAGCAGATCGCGGCGGCGATTTCCGAGGTCGTGCCATAGCGCTTCATCGGAATGGCGCGCGAGTATTCGTCACGGAACTGGTCGCTGTGCAAGGCCTTGGTCATCGGCGTGTCGACGGGACCCGGCGCGACCGCGTTGGCGGTGATGCCGTAATCGCACAGTTCGACGGCCATCTGGTGAGTCAGCGCGATCACCGCACCTTTGGACGTGCCATATGCCGTTCGGCCACGGCCGACTGCGCGCATGCCCGCCACCGACGCGATATTGACGATGCGTCCCCAGCGCCGCTCCACCATCATGCGCGCGGCGTGTTGCGCGCACAGAAGCGTGCCGGTGACGTTGACGTTCATCGTGGTGACAAACGCATCGAGCGGATAGTCGATGAACGGCAACAGCGTGGCGATGCCCGCGCCGTTGACGAGCACGTCGCAACGGCCGTGTTCGCCGGCGATCGACGCGAACGCAGACGCGATCGAGTCCGGCTTGCCCACGTCCATCTGCACGGCGGACACCGACAGTTCCTGCGCGCACAGGCGCGCGGCCGTCTGGTCGGCGTTGTCCTTGTTGAGGTCGGCAAGCACCACGTGATAACCGCGTTTGCCCAGTTGCTCCGCCGTTTCTGCGCCAATGCCCATTGCGCCGCCGGTCACGACTGCGACCCGGCCGGCCGCGCCGCCTTGGATCGTCTTCTCCACGTTGTCTCCAGATTGTTTTAGGTGAGAACCGGGTTCGCCGGGTTCGCCGACAGTGCCGGCACCTATGGACTGCCGTCACGAGCCACGGCTCTGACACGATCCCATTATCGGAGACGCGTGGGGGAGGCTCAATGGATATTAATGCAGCGTATTGTGAGTAAAGATCACTGCAGGAATGCGCGGCACGCGCGTGGCGATATGCCCTTCGTGCAAGGCGGATCGACGTTCTGAACTCGTCGGGGAAGTGAGCAATGGCGGGCAGCGTCATGTCCAACCGCGGGCAGCGCGACTGCGAACCCGCCCGCAGCGTCAGTGAACGTCCTCTCGTGCCCGCGGCAGCCGCGCGTGAGCTCGCCCTACGCGGCAAGCGCCGTGCGCAGCGCCTCCAGAAAACGCACGTAAGCCGTCGCACCGGGGTCCGCATGGCCGATGCTTCGTTCCTGCACCCATGCGGCACGGCCTTTTCGCGACTGCATCGAGGCCGTTGCGGCGACTTGCTCCTGCGCCGTCGCGATCATCGCGTCGAGCAGTTCGACAGCGTTGCCTTCCGATGCCTCCAGGGTGTCGAGGCTCGGGAGAAGCGCATCGAGCACAGTCTTGTCGCCGAGCTGACCCTTGCCGCGCTCCACGATGCGAGCCGCCACCGCGCGCCCGATCGTCAGCGCGTCGGCGCGCCCGGCGGCCTGTACCCCGGCCGTCGCCCTGGCAGCAGCAAGCAGACCGCCGCCTACGAGCGCCGCGAACGTTGATGGGTTGGCTGTCGAGAACGCCTTGCCGGCAGCCAGCAGCACATCTGCAACCGATGCTTCGTCGGGCAGTGTGGCAAGCGCCTTCACCACCGCCGCCGATCCTGCGCGTACCGTGATGCCGAGATCGCCGTCGCCCAATGCCGCATCGAGCTCGCGCAGTTCGTCGGCGTGGGCGGGCAGCGCATTCAGTGCGCGCGTCAGCACCTCGCGCAGTTCGTTGCTGGATACAGTCATTGCCGGGCCTCTTCAGGATGCCGTGCCATCGCGGAACAACGGCGAATTCGCCGGCGCTTCGAGCAGCGCCTGAAGCTCGTCGTCGAGCAGCATCACCGAAATGGATGCGCCCGCCATCTCGAGACTCGTCACGTATTCGCCGACATATGAGCGCGCCACCTTCAGGCCGCGCTCCGCGACCAGGCGGGCCGAACGTCGATATAGCAGATACAGTTCTTCCAATGGCGTCGCGCCGAGCCCGTTGACGAGCAACGCGACGCGCGAGCCCTTCTGTGCATCGAGGTCGTCGAGAATCTGGCGCGTGATGCGCTCCGCAATGGCATCGGCGGATTCGAGCTTGCCGCGGTGAGTGCCGGGCTCGCCATGGATACCGATACCGATCTCCATCTCGCCTTCAGGTAGCGTGAAGGTCGGCTTGCCGGCGGCCGGCAGGATCGTCGGCGACAGGCCAACGCCCATGGTGCGGCAACTGGCGTTCGCCTTCCCGCAGATACGCGCGACTTCGTCCAGCGAATCGCCGCGCTCCGCTGCCGCTCCCGCGCATTTGAACGCGAACAACATGCCCGCCACGCCGCGCCGATCCGCGGCGCGCTCTTTCGGTGCGGAAGCGACGTCGTCGGTCAGCACGACTGTCTGAATCTCGATGCCCTCCGGCTCGGCCAGATCGGCGGCGAGATCGAAGTTCAGCACGTCGCCGCCGTAGTTCCCATAAACGTAGAGCACGCCGGCGCCGCCGTTCACGGCCTTGGTCGCCTCCAGAATCTGCTCGGCGGACGGCGACGAAAACACGTTGCCCACCGCGACGCCGCTGCACAAACCCTCGCCCACGTAGCCTAGAAAGCCGGGCAGATGACCCGAACCGCCGCCCGTCACGATGCCCACGCGCCCCTCTTTCGGCGCGTCCTTGCGTACCAGCGCCCGCTTGTCGGCCGTTGCGCTTTTGATCCACGCCGGATGGGCGACAAGCAGCCCTTCGATAATCTCGTCGACAAAGACATCGGGTTTATTGATGATTTTCTTCACGTGCTGCTCCTCCGGTTTTGGGGTGCTTTCACAGATGCAATAAGACGCTTACCGCTTGCGCCGCTGACTGAGCGCATCCAGCAGGACCGCCGCGAAGATGACGCCGCCCTGTATGAACTGCGTCCAGAACGGATTGACGCCAAGCAGCGACAATCCCACATTGATCACGCCGATCAGCACGACGCCGATAAACGTTCCGACAATCGACCCGCGCCCGCCGGCAAGCGACGTTCCGCCAATCACGATCGCCGCGATGACCTGCAACTCCAGCCCGTTGGCCGCGGAAGGCAGCGCGGAATTGAGCCGCCCCGCCAGCACGATCCCGGCAATCGCGGCCGTCGCGCCGGCCAGCATGTAAGTGAGGAACACGACGCGATGCACCGGGATACCCGCGAGACGCGCGGCTTCCTGATTGCCGCCCACTGCGAACACCTGATGGCCGAACGTCGTCTTGCGCAGCAACACATGGCCGATGGCGAAGATCGCTAGCATGACGATCATCGGCATCGGCAGGCCCGCGACCGTCTTCGCGCCGAACGCGGTGAAGGCATTCGGGAAATCGAACTTGGTGCGGCCGTCCGAAATGGCGAGCGTGAGGCCGCGCGCCATGGCCATCATCGCCAGCGTGACGATGAAGGGCACCAGCCGCAGCCACGCAACCGCGAGGCCGTTCAACGCTCCCGCGGCTGCGCCAACCGCGAGCGCCACGCATAGCCCGGCAATGCCGAGGCCGACCGCGCCCGGCGTGGAACCCGCCATGACAGTCGCGGCGACCATCCCTGTCAACGCGACGAGCGAGCCGACCGAAAGATCGATCCCCGACGTGATGATCACGAAGGTCCCGCCCACCGCCGCTATGCCGACCACCGACACCTGCACCATGATGTTGGTCAGTGTGCTGGTCGTCAGAAACTCGGGCGATGCGATCGACAACGCGATGCAGATCAGCACGAGCGCGGCGAACAGTGGCCCGATTCCGCTCCTCAGTTGGCGAATCACGCGGCGCGACAGCGCCTCCGTATCCGCGCGGTTGGCTGCCGTCGAGGTCATGCGCCTGCTCCTGTTGTAGCCCATTGAATGACCGTTTCGGAATGCGCGTTGTCGCGCGCAATTTCCGTCACGATGCTGCCGCGATACATCACGAGCACGCGATCCGACATGCCGAGCAGTTCCGGCAATTCGGAACTCACCATGACGACCGCAGCACCCGCGCGCGCCATCGACACCATATGCGCGTAGATTTCCGTCTTCGCCCCTACGTCGATGCCGCGCGTCGGCTCGTCGAGCATGATCACCGCGGGCTCCGTTGCCGTAGCGCGCCCGAGAATCACCTTCTGCTGGTTGCCCCCGGACAGCGTGCCCGTG
>NZ_DASXHN010000347.1:0-23247 GCF_036488505.1 Paraburkholderia sp.
CGAGGCGCGAGTGCGAGTCGGTCTTCTGATGGCCGGCCGTGCCCGGATAGATCAGCAATTGCAGCGCAAGCGCGATGCCGGCGTCGCGCGCGAGCACCGCGCAGACGGTCGCGAGCGTGACGCCCGCGCTATCGCCGCCCACGGCCAGGCGCTCAGCGTCGATGCCGAATTCGGCCGCGTGTCCATGCAACCAGGTGAGCGCGTCGAAAGCGTCTTCGACCGCGGTCGGGAACTTGTGCTCGGGCGCGAGCCGATAATCGACCGACAGCACCGCGCACTGGCCATCGCGCGCGAACATCCGGCACAGCGCGTCGTGCGTGTCGACACTGCCGACCGTAAAGCCGCCGCCGTGGTAGTAGACGAACGCCGGCATTGGCTCGGCCCAATTCGGCTCGACGGGGCAATAGAGGCGCGCGCGGATCGTCGCGCCGTCGCGCGTCGGCACGCGCAAATCTTCGACCGAGAACATCGGCGCGCTGGCGATCTCCAGAATCGGCGCGCTCTTCTCGTACGACGCGCGCGCCGCGTGCGCGCTCATCTGCTGATACTGCGGGCGCCTGGCCCGCGCGATCATGTCGAGCACCTGCTCGATCTTCGGATTCAACGGCATGGTCGTTCGAGATGATCTGCGCGTGCCGTATGGCGCGCGCCAGGAACCCGGCGCGGCGCGCCGAGGTAAACAGTTAGAAGGCACCTGCGCACTACGCGCAAGCGCCAAACAACGACCCGCTAACCCACTTTCTTCACTTCGGGCTTCAGCGACATCGGATCGGTCGGCTCGCGCAGTTGCTCGATATCCTCGTGACGGAGCTTCACCGTTGCCATGATGCCCGGGTGCGTGACGATATAGAAACGCCGCGCCGAGATCGCCTCGAAGGTGATCTCCGCGACGTCGGCGGCCGACAGCTTGCCCGATTCCACCGCGCGATGCAGTTGTTTGCCGGCGACGATCTGCGAGCGGGTCGGTCGGCTCGCGTTGCGCAGTTCGCCGGGACGCACGCGCTCCGCATCGGCGATGCCGGTCGGCACGAACGCCGGACAGAGCAGCGAACAGCTTACGTCACCGCCGGTGTCCGCCTGTGCAAGCTTGAGGTCGTGGTACAGCGTCTCGGTCAGCGACACGACCGCATGCTTCGACGCGTTGTAGATGCCCATTGCGGGCGGCGACAACAGACCCGCCGCCGACGCCGTATTGACGATATGCGCGGGCTCGTTCTGCGCGAGCATGATCGGCGTGAACACCCGCACGCCGTGCGCGACGCCCATCAGGTTGACGCCGAACACCCACGACCAGTCGTTCGCGGAGCTTTCCCACAGAAAGCCGCCGGTGCCGACACCCGCGTTGTTGAACAGCAGATGCACGTTGCCGAACGCGGCGAGTGCGGCCTGCGCGAGCGCTTCAACCGCGGCTGCGTTCGACACGTCGGTGGGCACGCCGATCGCGTCGGCGCCGGCGGCGCGCAATGCGTCGACGGTCTGCGCGAGTTCGGCGGCATTGACATCGGCGAGCACCAGTTTCATGCCGAGCGCCGCGCCCTTTTGCGCGAATGCGCGGCCGAAGCCGCTGCCCGCGCCGGTGATCACCGCCACCTTGCCTGCAAATTCGAACATCATTTCACTCCGTTGGTGTGGCGTCGTGCAGCGGCGTGCCGCTCGCATGCATCAAGTTATTGTCCGAGTCGATGGCTTGGCTGGCCGAGCTGGAGGCCCGAATTGGTGCCCCAGTCGGTACCCCGGGTCGGTCGGTCGTTGCCCCGATTGACGCTCAGATCAGCTTGACCAGCTGCTTGCCGAAATTGCGGCCCTTCAGCAAACCGATGAACGCTTCGGGCGCGGCATCGAGCCCTTGGGCGATGGTCTCGCGATAGTGCAGCTTCTTCTGCGCGACCAGCGTGCCGAGCTGCTCGAGCGCTGCGGGCCACACGTCCATATGCTCGGTGACGATAAAGCCCTGCACGAGCAGTCTCTGCGTGAGGATCAACGACGGATGTTTGAGCGGCACCGGCTGGCCGTCATAGCCCGCGATAAAACCGCACAGCGCGATGCGCCCGAACGCGTTCATGCGCGCGAGCGTCGCGTCGAGCCCGTCGCCGCCGACGTTCTCGAAGCAGCCATCGACGCCGTTCGGCGTCGCCGCCTTCAGGTCCTGATACAGATTGCCCGCCTTGTAGTCGACACAGGCGTCGAAGCCGAGCGTGTCGATCACGTAGCGGCACTTCTGCGCGCCGCCGGCGATCCCGACCGCGCGCGCGCCCGCCGCTTTCGCCAGTTGCCCGACCACGCTGCCGACCGCTCCGCTCCCCGCGCTGACGACCACCGTCTCGCCCGCCTTCGGCGCGATGATGCGGTTCAGTCCGTACCACGCGGTGACGCCCGGCATGCCGACCGGACCGAGATACGCGGACAGCGGCACGAGCGTGTCGTCGACCTTCTGCATGCCCGCGCCGTTCGACGTGCCGTACTCCTGCCAGCCGAACATCGCGACGACCTTGTCGCCGGCCGTGAACTTCGGATTCCTCGACTCGACCACTTCGCCGACCGTGCCGCCGATCATCACTTCGTTCAGCGGCTGCGGCGCCGCATACGACTTGCTGTCGTTCATGCGTCCGCGCATATACGGATCGAGCGACAGAAAATGGTTGCGCACCCGCACTTCGCCATCGGCGAGCGGCGCGAGCGGCGTTTCGACGAGCCTGAAGTTATCGGGCGTGACCGCGCCTTGCGGGCGCGAAGCCAGCAGCAGCTGACGGTTGATCTGGGTCATCGGTCGTCTCCTTCTGTTATGTGGCGCTGACGTGGATCGGGTGGTCCACACCGGGTTCGTGCCGGGTTCGTGCGGAGTTCGTGCGCGTGGCCGCGCGGCGGCGAAAGCTCAGCCGTCGCTCGGGCCGGGTTTCGCCGACGGGTCGCTGCGCAGGCGCTGCCGCGTGAGCTCGCGGCCGACCGCGAGGCGCCGCATGTACTTGAACGTGCCGAGCGCCTTCGCGACGAAGTGGCCTTCGCTGTCGCGGACTTCGCCTTCGCAATAGGCCATCGTCGTCGAGCGGTGCAGCACGCGGCCAGTCGCGCGCAACTCGCCGCGGCCCGGCTGCATGAAGTTGACCTTCATCTCGACCGTGACGACGCCGATGCCATCACCCGCGAGACTGCGCGCGGCCATCGCGAGCGCGACGTCCGCCAGTGTCATCGTGACGCCGCCATGCGCGACGTCCCACGTGTTCATATGCTGGTGCTGCAGCGGCAGCAAGACTTCGCTGGCGCCATCGGCGGCTGACAGCAACTGCGCGCCGAGGCTGTCCACGAACGGGCTTTCGGGCAATGCGGCGCTGCCTGCTTGGGGGGAGGAACTGGAGTCGGTCATTGCGCTAGTGGGAGTGCGGGTTGAGGCTGCCTGCGTGTCGCATGCGAGTGCGCATGTGGGGCTTCGGGTCGCGTTCTGTTCGCGGTGGGGCCGCCTTTCGGTTCGCCTTTCAGGTCGCCTGTTGGTGTCGCTTACAGCGAGTCGCACGTATCCGGCATGCAGGCGAAGTTCATCGAGCGATGCATTTTATCCCCGGCCCGGGTTCGAGTCCGTCCAATCTTCGACCGCGGGCAATTTCGCCCGCTAGAATGTCCGAGCCACAGTGCCTTTTCCGGTCTTGCCGCGTTTTGCGCTTTTTTCCGATTGCCCTGCTTCTTTCGAGGTGCCGGTCATGTCGTCGGTCATCCCATCGCCTGGATCGTTTCTACGCGCGCTATCGTCGGCTCGCCGCCGCGCTGTTGCGCGTCTTCTGGTACTCGCGGTGTGCACCGTTGGGGCGGCGCTCACGCTCAACGGCTGCGCCGGGCTGTTCGGCGGCGATTCGCTGCGCGTAAGCGTCGCCGGGATCGAGCCGCTGCCGAGCGAAGGCCTCGAGATGCGCTTCAGTCTAAAACTGCGCGTGCAAAATCCCAACGACACCGCGGTGAGCTTCAACGGCGTCTCGCTCGATCTCGAACTGAACGGTAAGCCGTTCGCGAGCGGCGTCAGCGATCAGAGTGGCACCGTGCCGCGCTTTGGCGAAGCCGTGATCGCCGTACCGCTGACGGTGCCGGCATTCGCGGCGGTACGCCAGGCGCTCGCGCTCGCGAACGCCGCGCAGGCCGGACAGGTGCCGTACATCCTGCGCGGCAAGCTTGCCGGCATCGGGCTGAGCGGCAGTACACGCTTCATCGATCAGGGCACGTTGAGTCTGCCGGTGCCAGGGATCGCGTCACGGTGAAGCCGCGCGCAGGGGCGAATGTGTGACCTGCCCGGCTCCTTCGATGCCGAAGCCACGGCGCGCGCGTCACGCCAGCTCGAACAGCCCCGCCGCGCCCTGCCCGCCGCCGATGCACATCGTCACCACGACGAACCTCACGCCGCGCCGCTTACCTTCGATCAGCGCATGGCCGACGAGGCGCGCGCCCGACACGCCGTACGGATGACCGACCGCGATCGCGCCGCCGTTCACGTTCAGGCGATCGTGCGGGATACCGAGCGTATCCGCGCAATACAGCACCTGCACCGCGAACGCTTCGTTCAGCTCCCACAGACCGATGTCGTCGACCGTCAGCCCGGCCTTCTTCAGCAGCTTTGGCACCGCGAACACCGGGCCGATGCCCATTTCGTCCGGCTCGCAGCCGGCTACCGCGAAGCCGCGGAAAATCCCCAGCGGCTGCAGGCCTTCGCGCTCGGCCAAGGTCGCGTTCATCACGACGCACGCCGACGCGCCGTCCGAGAACTGGCTCGCGTTGCCGGCGGTGATCACGCCGCCCGGCAGCGCGGTGCGAATCTTGGACACGCCTTCGAGCGTCGTGTCCGCGCGGATGCCCTCGTCGCCGCTGACGGTCACTTCCTTCGTATAGAGACGTCCGCTGGCCTTGTCGGCGACACCGGCGAGCACCGTGATCGGCACGATTTCATCGTTGAACCGGCCCGCTTCGAGCGCGGCGGCCGCGCGCTGCTGCGAGCGCACGCCATACTCGTCCTGGCGCTCCTTCGAGATCGCATAGCGCTTGGCGACGTTCTCGGCGGTTTGCAGCATCGACCAGTAGATTTCGGGCTTGTGCTCGCTCAGCCAGCCCTCGGTCGTCATGTGGCGGTTCATCTCGTTCTGCACGCATGAGATCGACTCGACGCCACCCGCGACGAACACGTCGCCCTCACCGGTCAGCACGCGTTGCGCGGCGAGCGCGATCGTCTGCAGCCCCGACGAGCAGAAGCGGTTGACCGTCATGCCCGGCACGCTGACCGGCAGGCCGGCGCGCAAGGCGATCTGACGCGCGATATTGCCGCCGGTCGCGCCTTCCGGATTCGCGCAACCCATGATTACATCCTCGACGCGGGCCGGATCGAGCTTCGCACGCTCGACCACGGCCTGCGTCACATGGCCGCCGAGCGTCGCGCCGTGCGTCATGTTGAAGCCGCCGCGCCACGATTTGGCGAGACCCGTGCGGGCGGTCGATACGATTACGGCATCAGTCATGCGTTTCTCCTAGTTCCGGATGTCGATGGCGGCGCGCCGGCGAATTGCGGTACGGCATTCGCGCATCGCAGTTCGCCGGTGCGCCGCATGTGTCGTTTGATGTGGGCGGGCCGGCTTCGCCGGGTCCTACCGATCGATCGGATGCCGCTCAGCCGGTGAAGCCGCGGCCCTCGCCGGCGAGCTTCGCAATGCTGGGCGTGAGCTGCCATGCGTCGCCGTTCGGTTGCGCGGCATAGCGGCGAATCGCACGCTCGACGTTGTAGAGCCCGACCGTATCCGCGTACAGCATCGGGCCACCGCGATAAAGCGGGAAGCCGTAGCCAGTCAGATAGACCATGTCGATATCCGATGACTTCGACGCGATACCTTCGTCGAGAATCTTCGCGCCTTCGTTGACGAGCGCGAACACCAGACGCTCGACGATTTCGTCGTCGCCGATGTTGCGCCGCTCGGTGTTGGCTTCCTTCGAGAACGCGCGGATCATCTCGTCGACCACGCTCGACGGATACGCGGTGCGATCGCCCGCCTTGTAGTCGTACCAGCCGCCGCCCGTCTTCTGGCCGAAGCGCCCCATCTCGCAGAGACGGTCGGCGATCTTCGAATAATGCATCTCCGGATGTTCAACATAGCGGCGCTTGCGGATCGCCCAGCCGATGTCGTTGCCGGCCAGATCGCTCATGCGGAACGGGCCCATCGCGAAGCCGAACCTCTCGATTGCGCGATCGACCTGGGCGGGCAGCGCGCCCTCTTCGAGCATGAAAAGCGCCTGGCGGATGTACTGTTCGATCATCCGGTTGCCGATAAAGCCGTCGCACACGCCCGAGACCACCGCGGTCTTCCTGATTTTCTTCGCGAGCTTCATGACGGTCGCGAGCACGTCTTTCGCGGTGTCCTTGCCGCGCACCACTTCGAGCAGCTTCATCACGTTGGCCGGGCTGAAGAAGTGCATGCCGAGCACGTCTTGCGGACGCTTCGTGAACGCGGCGATCTGGTCGACGTCGAGCGTCGAGGTGTTCGATGCGAGCATCGCGCCGGGCTTCGCGATTGCGTCGAGCCGGCGGAACACCTGTTCCTTCACGCCGAGTTCCTCGAACACCGCTTCGACGATGAGGTCGGCGTCGCCCAGGTCATCGTAGGAAAGCGTGGGTTTGAGCAGCGCGATGCGCTGTTCCATCACCTCGGGCTCGAGCTTGCCCTTTTTGACCGTCGCCTCGTAGTTGTTGCGGATCGTCGCGAGCCCACGGTCGAGCGCTGCCTGTCCGGTTTCGAGCAGCGTGACCGGAATGCCCGCGTTGAGGAAGTTCATCGCGATGCCACCACCCATCGTGCCCGCGCCGATCACCGCCACCTGTTTGATATCGCGCACCGGCGTGTCAGACGGCACATCGGGAATCTTGCTCGCCGCGCGCTCGCCGAAGAACGCATGACGCAACGCGCGGCTCTCCGGCGTCTGCACGAGCGCGACGAAACATTCGCGCTCGAATGCGAGGCCTTTGTCGAAGCCGTTCTTGACGCCCGCTTCGACCGCGTCGATACATTTATGCGGCGCCGGAAAATGGCTGGCGACTGCCGCGACGGTGTTGCGCGCGAACTGGATAAAGCCGGCCGCGTTCGGATGCTCGATGTTGCGCTCGCGTAGCTTCGGATGCGGGCCCGCTTTAGCACCGACCTTGCGCGCGAACGCGAGCGCCGCTGCCGCGAGATCGCCTTGCACCAGTTCGTCGAAAAGGCCTGAATCCGCGAGCTTTTCCGACACCACCGGCGCGCCGGACACGATCATGTTGAGCGACGCTTCCAGGCCGATCGCGCGCGGCAGACGTTGCGTGCCGCCCGCGCCCGGCAGAATGCCGAGCTTCACTTCGGGCAGCGCGATCTGTGCGCCGGGTGAAGCCATCCGGTAATGCGCGCCGAGCGCGAGTTCGAGGCCGCCGCCCATCGCGACGCTGTGAATCGCCGCGACGACCGGCTTCGCGCTGCCTTCGACTGCCTTGATGACGGTCGCGAGCGTCGGCTCCTGGGTCGCCTTGGGCGTATTGAATTCGGTGATGTCGGCGCCGCCCGAAAAGGCTTTGCCCGCACCCGTCAGCACGATCGCCTTCACGGCCGGATCGTTGTGCGCGCGTTCGAGCCCGTCGACGATGCCCGCTCGCGTCGCGAGGCCGAGGCCATTGACGGGAGGATTGTTCAGCGTGATGACGGCCACGCCGTCATCGGTTGTGTAGTCCACTGCCATCTGCCTGCCTCCGTGCAATCCATGCAATGAGGCGACGCGAGATGCGCCGCCTGTCCGGCCCATCGAGCCCGTTCATTGTCGGGCTTTTTCGAGCGATGGTTTCGGGGTCAGCAGGCAGCATACACAAAAAAGCACGTTCGTTCAATTTACTGCCGGACAGGTATTCCCTTAGGCTGCCCTAGGCATCCGGCAGCAGTGGACAGTCGCGGCTGTCTTCCAGCACGGATGGCAATACATGGTCGCGGAACAGATCGCGCAGTTTCAGTTTCTGCAGCTTGCCGGTGGCCGTATGCGGCAGTTCGTCGACGAATACGACGTCGTCAGGAACCCACCAGCGCGCCACCTTGCCGTCGTAGAACGCAAGCAGCTCCTCGCGCGTGACTTGCTGGTCCGCGCGCTTCACGACGACCAGCAACGGGCGCTCGGTCCATCTGGGATGCGCGCACGCAATGCAGGCCGCTTCCGCGACCGCCGGATGCGCGATCGCGACGTTCTCCAGGTCGATCGAGCTGATCCATTCGCCGCCGGACTTGATCACGTCCTTCGAGCGATCGGTGATATGCAGGAAGCTGTCCGGGTCGATCGTCGCGACATCGCCGGTCGGGAACCAGCCGTCCACGAGCGGCGAATCGTCCTTGCGGAAATACCGGTCGATCACCCACGGCCCGCGCACATGCAGATCGCCGAATGCGACGCCATCCCACGGCAGTTCGTGGCCGTCCTCGCCGACGATCTTCATGTCGACGCCGTACATCGCATGGCCCTGCTTTTCCAGCAGCTTGCGCCGCTCGACGAGCGGACGCTGGCTCTGCTCCCATGTGAGCTTCGCGAGCGTGCCGAGCGGCGACATTTCGGTCATTCCCCATGCGTGAATCACCTGCACGCCGTAGTCGTCCTCGAACACGCGCAGCATCGCGGGCGGACAGGCGGAGCCGCCGATCACCGTGCGCGCCAGCGACGAAAACTTCACGCCGGCCTCGCGCAGGTAGTTCAACAGACCGAGCCACACGGTCGGCACACCGGCCGAATACGTGACGCGCTCGCGCTCCATCAGTTCGTACAGCGACTTGCCGTCGAGATCCTTGCCGGGAAACACCAGCTTCGCGCCAGTGAGCGGCGCCGCGTGCGGAATGCCCCACGCGTTAACATGGAACATCGGCACGACCGGCAGCACCGCGTCGCGCGCGGACAGCGCCATCGCGTCGGGCAGCGACGCGCCGAACGCATGCAGCACCGTCGAGCGATGCGAATACAGCGCGCCTTTCGGATTGCCGGTCGTGCCGGACGTGTAGCACAGGTACGATGCCTGACGCTCGTCGAGCGCGGGCCAGTCGAAGCGGCCGTCCTGGGCGTCCATCAGCGTTTCATAGCAGAGCACCGGTGTTTGCAGCGACGGCCGGTGCGTCTCGTCGGCCAGTGCGATCCAGCCGCGCACACGCGGGCACTGCGGCGCGAGCACGTCGACGAGCGCGGCGAAGGTGGTGTCGAACAGCACGTAGGCGTCGTCCGCGTGATTGATGATGTAGGCGATCTGGTCGGGAAAGAGCCGCGGGTTGACCGTGTGGCAGACCGCGCCGAACCCGGTGGTGCCGTAATACGCCTCCAGATGCCGGTAGCCGTTCCATGCGAGCGTCGCGACACGTTCGCCGGGTTCGACGCCCAGCGCGATCAGCGCCTGCGCCAGTTGCTTCGCGCGCTGTTCGCAATCGCGATACGTGTAGCGATGCAGATCGCCTTCGATGCGCCGCGACACGATCTCGGTGCTGCCGAAATGCCGCGCGGCATGCGCGAGCAGCGATGACACGGTGAGCGGCACGTCCATCATCTGGCCCAGCAGCGGCGTCGTCATAAGGCGGGATCTCCTCGGCTTGTTGGATGTCGGTTGAGTGGCGAATGGATGCTGCTTCGGGAATCGGCCAGCGCCAATGACGTCAATGACGCCATTGGCGAAACAGCGGATGAGGCGCGCGAGGCAATGGATGGTTGCGGCGGCATCGAACGGCCGGGCATCGTTCAAACGCTTCGACACCGCTCTGGGCAGTCCGGGCCGCCGGCCAGCAGCGCCGCAGGCGCCGACTTACAATATCGATTAATCGAGAGGCGCTCAACATGTCGTTTTCCCCAAGCATTGCAGGGCTATCCGCGGCTTTGACGGATCTTTCCAACACCCTCGCCAACCCGCCTGAGAACGCGTTCTCGCGGCTCGGCGGCACCTTCGTCACGCGACTGCCCGCCGCGCCGCTCAGCGCGCCGTATCTGGTCGGCTTCTCGGCCGAGGTGGCCGCGCGGCTCAGTCTGCCGCCGGGCATCGAACACGATCCCGGCTTTGTCGAACTGTTCAGCGGCAACGCGACGCGCGACTGGCCGGCCGATGCGCTGCCCTATGCATCGGTCTATTCCGGACATCAGTTCGGCGTGTGGGCCGGCCAGCTCGGCGATGGCCGCGCGCTCGGTCTGGGTGAGGTGGAAAGCGGCGGCCAGCGTTTCGAATTGCAGTTGAAGGGCGCGGGCCTTACCCCCTATTCGCGCATGGGCGACGGGCGCGCGGTACTGCGCTCGTCGATTCGCGAATATCTGTGCTCGGAGGCGATGCATCATCTGGGCATTCCGACCACGCGCGCGCTGTGCGTGATCGGCTCGGATCAGCCGGTGCGGCGCGAGACGATCGAAACCGCCGCGGTGGTCACGCGCGTATCGCCTAGCTTCGTGCGTTTCGGCCACTTCGAGCATTTCTATGCGAACGATCGCGTCGACGCGTTGCGTGCGCTGGCCGATCACGTGATCGACCGCTTCTATCCGCAGTGCAGAGAAGCCGACGATCCGTATCTCGCGCTGCTCGCCGAAGCGGTGCGATCCACTGCGGACCTGATGGTCGAGTGGCAGGCGGTCGGCTTCTGTCATGGCGTGATGAACACCGACAACATGTCGATCCTCGGCCTGACGATCGACTACGGCCCGTTCGGCTTTCTGGATGGTTTCGACGCTGGTTACATCTGCAATCACTCGGATACGCAGGGCCGCTACGCGTACCGGATGCAGCCGCAGATCGCGTACTGGAACCTCTTCTGCCTCGCGCAGGGCTTGCTGCCGTTGCTCGGCGAGCCGCACGACGAAAGCGTGCGCGCCGACAAGGCCGTCGAGGACGCGCAGCGCGTGCTTGCTGGCTTCAAGGAACGCTTCGCACCGGCGCTCGAAAACCGTATGCGCGCGAAGCTCGGACTCGAACACGCGCGCGACGGCGATGACGCGCTGGTCAACCGGCTGTTCGACGTGATGCACGCGAATCGCGCCGATTTCACGCTGACGTTCCGCAATCTGGCCCGCATGTCGAAGCGCGACGCGAGCGGCGACGCGCCGGTACGCGACCTGTTTCTCGATCGCCCGGCGTTCGACGCATGGGCGAACGACTACCGCGCGCGGCTGTCCGAGGAAACACGCGACGACGCCGCGCGCGCCATTGCAATGAACCGCGTGAACCCCAAATTCGTGCTTCGCAACCATCTGGCGGAAACCGCGATCCAGCGCGCCAAAGAAAAGGATTTTTCCGAGGTGGAGCGGCTCGCAACCGTGCTGCGCCGCCCGTTCGACGAGCAGCCCGAATACGCCGCGTACGCGGGTCTGCCGCCCGACTGGGCGAGTTCGCTGGAAGTGAGCTGTTCGTCCTGATGCGCCGATGCACGGAAAAGAACGGCGAGCCATTGGCACCATCGCACCGGCCGGCCGTTTCCGACCCTTCTATACCGCCAGCCACGCGAAGCGTCGTACCGAGACTAACCCGAGACAGGAAACCGACCATGAACAATCCCGACGACCTCAAGCATGACGCCTCAGCCGTGCAGAAAAGCGACGCCGAGTGGCGCGAGCAGCTCTCCGACATGGAATATCAGGTGACGCGCCACGCGGCCACGGAGCGGCCGTTCTCGGGCCGCTATAACGATCACTGGGATCGCGGCGTGTACGACTGCGTGTGCTGCGGCACGCCGCTGTTCGAGTCGGACACGAAATTCGACGCGGGGTGCGGCTGGCCGAGCTATTTCCGGCCGATCAACGGCGAGGTGATCGCAGAAAAAACCGACCGCTCGCACGGGATGCTGCGCATCGAAGTGCAATGCAAGCACTGCGGCGCACACCTGGGCCATGTGTTCGAGGATGGCCCGGCGCCCACGGGTCTGCGTTACTGCATCAATTCGGCTGCGTTACAATTCGAGCCCAAGTAACGCGCAAGCCCCGGCAACTGCGGTCCGCGACCGGCGCCGCAGTTGCCGGTCCGGACCGCCGCTGCGGAGCGCGGAGCGAGCCGCCCTTCAATTAGCTTGCTCGCGCTCTGCAAGGGCAACCCCGGGGGAGTGGCGGAGTTCGCGCAACGCCATTTGCCCGTCGCCGCAGTGTCGCCGTCGCATGTCGAGGCCGGCTTCACGCCCGGGAATACGCCCACGCGCTGCTCACCTGCGCGCTTCACTATTCGACTCCTGTTCGATTAACTCTCCGATTCCCCGCCCAGATAATGAAATTCCTGTTCGATCTGTTCCCGATCATCCTGTTCTTCGTCGCCTTCAAGATCTGGGGCATTTTCACGGCGACGGCAGTGGCGATCGTCGCCACGCTGGCACAGATCGCATTCGTCGCGTTCCGCCACCGTAAGGTCGACCCGATGCTGTGGGTGAGCCTCGGCGTCGTCACCGTGTTCGGCGGCGCGACGCTGGTGCTGCATAACGACACCTTCATCAAGTGGAAGCCGACCGTGCTGTACTGGGCGTTCTCGGTGGGGCTCACCGTCTCGCAGCTGGTCTTCAACAAGAACCTGATCGAAGCGATGATGGGTAAGCAGATCGCGCTGCCGCACGCGATCTGGGGCAAGCTGAACCTGATCTGGGCGGTGTTTTTCGTGCTGCTCGGTCTGCTCAACCTGTTCGTCGCTTATCACTACACCACCGACCAGTGGGTGAACTTTAAACTGTTCGGCGCCACCGGCTGTTTGCTCGTGTTCATCGTCGGGCAAAGCTTGTGGCTGTCGAAGTACATGAAGGAGGAATGACATGAGCGATATGTTCATGCACGCCACCACCGCCGAGCGCGCCGCGCTGATCGAAGCGCGCCTCACCGCCGCGCTCGCGCCGGTGGAATCGATCCGTATCACCGACGACAGCGCGCAGCACGCAGGTCACGCGGGCGCCGCTGCCGGCGGTCATTTCAGTGTCACGATCGTGGCCTCCGCATTCGCCGGCAGGCCCCGCGTGGCGCGGCATCGCATGGTGTATGATGCGCTGGCCGACGCCATGCAGCGCGGCATTCATGCCCTTGCCATCACGGCGTATACGCCCGAAGAATTTGCTTCGTTGCCCCGCTAGGAACTCCCGATGACCTTGAAGAAAACCCGCCTCTGGGTACTGCTGGCTGCGTTCGCGGCCGCACCTGCATTCGCACAGAATATCGCCGTCGTGAACGGTACGCCGATTCCGAAAGCACGCGCCGATGCATTGATCGAGCAACTCGTTCACCAAGGCCAGCAAGACACTCCGCAGTTGCAACAAGCGGTGCGTGAAGAACTCGTGAACCGCGAGATCCTGATGCAGGAAGCGCTGCGTCGGGGACTGCCGAACCGGCCGGACGTCAAGGCGCAAATCGCGGTCGCGCAGCAAACGGTAGTGCTGCGCGCGCTGATCGAAGACTTCGTCAAGAACAACCAGCCGACCGACGCTGAAGTCACCGCGCGCTACAACGCACTGGTCAAAGACGCGGGCGGCAAGGAATATCACCTGCATCACATCCTGGTCGACAACGAGCAGCAGGCGAAAGATCTGATCGCGAAGATCAAGGCTGGTGCGAGCTTCGAAGCGCTGGCCAAGCAATATTCGAAGGACCCGGGATCGGGCAAGAACGGTGGGGATCTCGATTGGTCGGACCCGAAGGCCTACGTGCCTGAATTCGCGGATGCGGCCACGCATTTGCAGAAAGGCCAGATGACCAACACGCCGGTGCATACGCAATTTGGCTGGCACATCATCCGTGTCGACGACATCCGCGCGGTGACGCCGCCGCCGCTCGAACAGGTGCGCGCGCAGATCGTGCAGCAAATCCAGCAGGAAAAGCTGCAGGCGTTCGAGGAAGGTCTGCGTAAGAACGCGAAGATCCAGTAACGATCAGGGGACGGACGATCCTGGGATCGTCCGCTCGGCGCTGAAGCCTGAATGTCAAGAAGCCGCCCGTGGGCGGCTTCTTTGTTGCTGCGCTGTTGCGCTCGGAGGGGGCCGCCAGATGCGCGGCGGCAACCCTCCACGCTGATCAGCCCAGCCAGCGGCGCGCGTTCTGGAACACGCGCATCCACGGGCTCGCGTCCGTGGCGCCCTCGCCCCAGCCTTCCGGGTGCCAGCTCATCTGCACTGCGCGATGCACACGCTCCGTGTGCGGCATCACGACCGTGAAGCGGCCGTCGGACGTCGTGACCGACGTGATGCCGGCAGGCGAACCGTTCGGGTTGAACGGATACTGCTCGGTTGCGTCGCCACGGTGATCGACATAGCGCATCGCAACCGCGACCTTCGACATATCGCCCTGCTGCGAGAAGTCCGCATAGCCTTCGCCGTGCGCGACCGCGACCGGAATGCGCGAGCCTTCCATGCCGGCGAAGAAGATCGACGGCGAACTTTGCACTTCGACCAGCGAGAAGCGCGCTTCGAACTTCTCCGACTTGTTGCGCGTGAACTTCGGCCAGGCTTCTGCACCCGGGATCATCGACGCGAGGCTGCTCATCATCTGACAGCCGTTGCAGATCCCGAGCGCGAACGTGTCGCTACGGCCGAAGAACGCCGCGAACATATCGGCCAGCTGCGCGTTGAAGCGGATCGTTTTCGCCCAGCCCTCGCCCGCGCCCAACGTGTCGCCGTACGAGAAGCCGCCACACGCGACCGCGCCGGCAAAATCCGCCAGATTCGCGCGGCCCGTCAGCAGATCGCTCATATGCACGTCATGTGCGTCGAAACCGGCACGGTCGAACGCATAGGCCGTTTCCAGATGCGAATTCACGCCCTGCTCGCGCAGGATCGCGACGCGCGGACGTGCCGCCTTGCCAATGAACGGGGCGGCGACATCCTCCGCCGGATCGAAGCTGAGCACCGGCGAGATGCCGGGATCGGCCGCGTCGAGCAGCGCATCGTATTCGGCGTCGGCGCAAGCCGGGTTGTCGCGCAAACGCGCGATGCGCCAGCTCACTTCGCTCCACGTGCGATGCAGTTCGGTGCGCGGCGCGTCGTAGATCTTTTTCGCGTCACGATAGATCTCGATCACATCGCGCTCGTTGATCTTGCCGATCACATGCGAGCACGCCGACAGACCGTGTTCGCGCAACGCGCCGAGCACCGCGTCGCGATCGGCCGCGCGCACCTGCACCACCGCGCCCAGTTCCTCGTTGAAGAGCGCGCGAATCGTGCGGTCTTCGCGGCGGCCACTGGTCTGCTTCGCCCAGTCTTTCGCGTCGCCGTAGTCGGATTCGTATTCCGGATCGAGCACCAGCATGTCGACGTTCAGCGACACGCCGGTATGACCCGCGAACGCCATTTCGCAGACCGTTGCCCACAAGCCGCCGTCCGAACGATCGTGGTAGGCGAGCAGCTTGCCGTCCTGGTTGAGCGTCTGGATCGCGTTGAAGAAACGCTTGAGATCTTCCGGATCGTCGACGTCGGGCACCGTGTCGCCGACCTGCTGCGTGACCTGCGCGAGAATGCTGCCGCCCAGACGCTGCTTGCCGCGACCGAGATCGATCGCGATCAGCACCGAGTCGCCGGCTTCGCTCGCCCGCCGCAGTTGCGGCGTCAGATGCTTGCGCACATCGCCGACCGGCGCGAACGCGGAGATGATCAGCGACACCGGTGCGACCACTTCTTTGGCGACGCCGCGGTTTTCCCAGCGCGTGCGCATCGACAGCGAATCCTTGCCGACCGGAATGCCGATGCCGAGCGCCGGGCACAGTTCCATGCCGATCGCCTTGACGGTGTCGTAGAGCGCCGCGTCTTCGCCGGGTGCGCCGCAGGCGGCCATCCAGTTCGCGGACAGCTTGAGCTTGTCCAGCGACGCGATCGGCGCCGCCGCGATGTTGGTGATCGCCTCGCCGACCGCCATGCGGCCCGACGCCGGCGCATCGATAACGGCGAGCGGCGTGCGCTCGGACATCGTCATCGCTTCGCCGCTGAAACCCGCGTAGTCGAGCGTCGTGATCGCGACGTCGGCGACGGGCACCTGCCACGGACCGACCATCTGGTCGCGCGCGGTCGTGCCGCCCACCGAGCGGTCGCCGATCGTGATCAGGAACGACTTGCTCGCGACCGTCGGGTGGCGCAGCACGCTCTGCGCGATATCCGTGAGCGCGAGCCCGGTCACGTCGACCGGCTGAAAGTTGCGCGCGACCCGCTTCACGTCGCGATGCATGCGCGGCGCCTTGCCGAGCAGCACTTCCATCGGCATATCGACCGGCTGATGCGACGCTTCCTGCTGCTCGGCGTCGATCAGCTTCAGCTGACGCTCGGCGGTGGCCGTGCCGATCACCGCGAACGGGCAGCGCTCGCGCTCGCACATCGCCTCGAACGCCGGCAGATCGGCCGGCGCGATCGCGAGAACATAGCGTTCCTGCGCTTCGTTCGACCAGATTTCGCGCGGCGACAGCCCGCTTTCCTCGAGCTGGATCTTGCGCAGTTCGAAGACCGCGCCCTTGCCCGCGCCGTCGACCACTTCGGGGAACGCGTTCGACAGACCGCCGGCGCCGACGTCGTGAATGCTCAGGATCGGGTTCTTGTCGCCCAACTGCCAGCACGCGTTGATCACTTCCTGCGCGCGCCGCTCGATTTCGGGGTTGCCACGTTGCACCGAGTCGAAGTCCAGTTCGGCGGTGTTGGTGCCGGTCGCCATCGAGCTGGCGGCGCCGCCGCCCATGCCGATGCGCATGCCCGGGCCGCCGATCTGGATCAGCAGCGACCCTTCAGGCAGGTCATGCTTGTGCGTGTGCTGATCGGCGATGTTGCCGATGCCGCCGGCGATCATGATCGGCTTGTGATAGCCGCGCACCAGGCCCGCGACGTTTTGCTCGTAAGTGCGGAAGTAGCCGCCGAGGTTCGGACGGCCGAATTCGTTGTTGAACGCGGCGCCGCCGAGCGGGCCGTCGATCATGATTTGCAGCGGCGACGCGATGCGATCCGGGCGGCCGTACGCTTCGTGCTGGTCTTGCGGATTGCGATGGCCGAGCGGCTGCGCGGTGTCGCGTGCGTTTTCCCATGCCTCGACGCCGTCCGGCAGTTCGAGGTTCGATACCGTGAAGCCCGTGAGACCCGCCTTCGGACGCGCGCCGCGGCCGGTCGCGCCTTCGTCGCGGATTTCGCCGCCCGCGCCGGTCGCCGCGCCCGGGAACGGCGAGATCGCGGTCGGGTGATTATGCGTTTCCACCTTCATCAGCGTGTGCGTCAGCTCGACGCCGCGGCGGTAGTGCTGGGGCAATTCGTTCGCGCCGAGTTGTTCCGGCGTGCGCGGGAACCAGCGCTCGGCCATGCCGCCAACCATGATCGCCGAGTTGTCCGAATACGCGACGATCGTGCCCTGCGGGTTCAGCTTCTCGGTGTTGCGGATCATGTTGAACAGCGACATGTCCTGCTTTTCGCCGTCGATCGTCCAGTCCGCGTTGAAGATCTTGTGACGGCAGTGCTCGCTGTTGGCCTGCGCGAACATCATCAGTTCGACGTCGGTCGGATTGCGGCCGAGCTTCGTGAATGCGTCGACCAGGTAGTCGATTTCGTCGTCGGCGAGCGCGAGGCCCAGTTCGGTGTTCGCGGTTTCGAGTGCAGCGCGGCCGCTCATGAGCACGTCGACCGTTTGCAGCGGCTTGGCGGGCAGTTCGTCGAACAGATGCATCGCATGGTCACGCGACGGCGCGACGCTCTCGGTCATGCGATCGTGCAGCGCCGCGGCGAGCGCCGTGCGCGCTTCGTCGGACAGCATTTTCTTACCACCGAGCAGGCCGCTTTTCAGCGTGACCGTGTACTCGACGCCGCGCTCGATGCGCCGCACCTGCGTGAGCCCGCACAAATGTGCGATGTCGGTCGCCTTGCTGGCCCACGGCGACACGGTGCCAAAGCGCGGCACCACGAGAAAGGTCTCGGCCGCCCCGCGTTCCTTGCCCTCTGCGAACGGATCGCCGTAGTGCATCAGCGCTTCGACTTTCGCGCGGTCTTCAGCGGACAGCGGGGTTTGCGCGTTGACGAAATGCAGGTATTGCCCGCGCACGCCGGTGATGTTCGGATCGATGCGCGCGAGCGTGTCGAGCAGGCGGGTTTGACGGAAATCGGAAAGGGCCGAAGCGCCGGGGAAACACGAGAAGTGGGCCATGGGACTTGACGTTGCGTCGCTCAATGATGCTCGAGAGCCGCGCATGCACGAAGGCGACGTGAGGCGGAAAGGAAGTCCGGGATTATACCCCGGGAACGCGCGTCCAGCGGCCTTCCGGGTGGCTCGACGGAGGGTCTTTGGTGACCGTCCGGTCGACTTTTAAGACGGTTTGACTGCTATCATTCGGCCTTTCACCCGATCGGCGCGCGCAGCCCGAGCCTTAGCCGCAGCGCGCCGCATGTCACGTCCGACGGCGCGCGCGTCAGCCGCCCGTCGGCACATCGAATCAGAGCATGGATGTCATCGTCATTGGCGGCGGGATAGCGGGCGTCGCCACCGCTTATCACCTGCGCGCGGCCGGCCACCGCGTGTGCGTCGTCGAGCGTCACGCAACCGTCGCGCAAGGCGCGACGTACGGACAAGGCGGCACCGTGCTGCCCACCCCACTCGACGTCTGGTTCGGCCCGACCTTCATGGCGAGCCGTCACAGCGCGAAAAACGGCGTAATCGCGAAGACCGGTTTCAACGGACCGGCGCGGCAGTTCGTCAAGCAGCTCGCCGGGTTGCAGGAGCCGCAAGCGTTCGCCCGCCAGTACGCGCTACTGCGTCCGCTGATCGAGTCGTCGCGCGAAGCGATGGCCGACGTCGAAGCGCGCTTCGGGCTCGAATTCGAACAGGCGAGCGGACTGCTGTATCTGGTGCGCGCGGCGCACGAATGGGAACAAAGCGCGGCCGCGCTCGATCTGCTGCGTCAGTTCGAGGTGCCGCACCACGTGATGACGCCGGCCGAATGCGCGGCGTTCGAGCACGCGGTACCCACCGAGCCGGCATTCGCCGCCGCCGTGCTGTTCGAGCATGAACGCACGGCCAACTGTCCGCTCTTCACAAAGCTGCTGAAACAGGTGCTCGATGCGCAGGGCGGCGTCCAGTTCATGCCGGGCTGCGAGGTGTCGACGATCCGTCTCGAAAACGGGCGCGCGTCGGTCGAACTGGCGCCGCGCGAGCCCGCGTCCCGTTCGCGCGAGATTGAAGTCATTGGCGCCGACGCGGTCGTCGTCGCGGCCGGCTACGGCAGCCTTGCGCTGCTCGAGCGCGCCGGCTTGCGCTTGCCGCTCTATCCGCTGCGGCTGCATGCGCTGGTCGCGCCGATCGCGCACGAGGAATGCGTACCGCACGTGGCGATGGTCGACGCGGTCAAGCGGGTCGGCGTGAGCCGCATGAACCAGCGGCTGCGTATCGCGGGCGGCGCGGTGCTGCAAAGCGCCGGCCAGATCGACAAGCCGCTCGGCGATGCCGTGACGAAAGAAGCGCTGGCACTGCTCGGCCAGGCAACGCACGACTGGATGCCGGGCGCCGCGCGGATTTCCGCGGCGCTGCCGTGGGAAGGCGTGAAGCTGCTGTCGCCGGATGGCCTGCCGGTGATCGGCAACGCGGTGCATCCACGGCTGTTCGTCAACGCAGGTCACGGACCGGCAGGCTGGGGGCTCGCGTGCGGCGCGGGCAAGCTGGTGGCCGAGCTCGTTTCGGGACAAACACCGGCGCTCGCCGAGGACACGCTTGCCGCGTTGCGGCCGCAGCGGTTTCAGTAAGTTTTCGCGCGGGGTCGAGCAGATTGGGCGGATCGCGCGGCGTCGGGTAGATCGGGCGGCCCCGTCGCCGCCGCCCATCGCCGTCGCCCATCGCCGTCGCGAATCGGGCGCCCGCCGCACGCCCGGCGAAACGGCCGCGCGCCGCGCGCGCATCGGCACTACCATAGCGTTTTGCAGCCTGCCCGCCACGCCGCGGGCGAACCGCCAGGTTTCGCCATGACAGACGCAGACAACACCCCGCTCACGCTTGTCGATCCGCTGAATGCCGCGCACCCGCCCGCGTTGCCGTTACTTACGCTGACCGATCTGCGCGTCGTCGAATCGCAGGCCGCGGCCGCGTTGCCGGAACACACGCTGATGGCGCGCGCCGGCCAGGCGGCCGCGCGCTGGCTGCTCGAGCGGATCGCCGCCGATACGTCGGTGACGAAATCGCAGCAGCGTGTATGGCTGATCGCCGGCCCCGGCAACAACGGCGGCGATGCGCTGGTGGTCGCGACGCAGTTGCATAAGGCCGGCATCGCCGTCGACGTGTGCATGCCGGTCGGCGTGAAACCCGCCGACGCGCGCTGGGCGCTCGATACCGCGCGTGCCGCGGGCGTGCCGCTGAGCGACGTCGCGCCCGCGTCGCTCGACGGCTATCGCTGGCTCGTCGACGGGATGTTCGGCATCGGCCTCACTCGCGCGCTCGACGGCGTGTTCGCGACGCTGGCCCGGCTGCTGTCGCAGCGCGCCCGCGCCTGCCCGGCACAAGGCGCGGTGCTCGCGCTCGACGTGCCAAGCGGCCTCGATAGCGACACGGGCGCGGTGGTCGGCGGCAACGGCGCGGCCGCGGTCCATGCCACTCACACGATCACGTTCATTGGTGCCAAGCCCGGCCTCTTCACCGCCCAAGGCCGCGACCTCGCCGGCCGCGTGACGGTCGCGCCGCTCGGACTGAGTCGCGGGATCAGTGGCGACAGCAGCGACCGCGCCAGTGCAGGCAACGGCGGCGACAGCGGCGCTGTTGGTGGCGCCAGCAGCGGCAGCAATAGTGGTGGCACCAGCAGTGGCACGAGCAGCGCCGCGCCACGCTCATCGATCCAACTGAGCGCCCCCGAACTGTTCGGCGGCTTCATGCCGCCCCGCGATTTCGCGACCAACAAGGGCACCTTCGGCAGCCTCGCGGTGGTCGGTGGCGACACCGGAATGTGCGGCGCGCCGATCCTCGCGGCGCGCGCGGCGCTCTACAGCGGCGCGGGCAAGGTCCACGTCGCGCTGCTCGGCGACGGCGCCCCGCCATACGATCCGCCGCACCCCGAACTGATGCTGCATGCGATCGACACGCTGCCGCTCGATACGATGGATGCGCTTGCGATCGGCTGCGGGATGGGTCATCGCGACATCGCGACACGCGTGATGCACGACGTGTTGCGACTTGACGTGCCGAAACTGCTCGATGCGGACGCGCTGAATCTGATCGCGAAAGACGCGTCGCTCGCCGCCGAAGTCACCGCGCGCGGCGTGCAAGGCGATCCGTGCATCCTGACGCCGCATCCACTCGAGGCCGCGCGTTTGCTGGGCAGCGACGCGCCCAGCGTGCAGCGCGACCGGGTCGCCGCTGCGCGTGCGCTCGCGGCGCGCTTTGCGAGCATCGTCGTGCTCAAAGGCGTCGGCACGATCGTCGCCGCGCCGGACGGGCGCGTCGCGATCAACCCGACTGGCAACGCCGCGCTGGCGACCGGCGGCACCGGCGACGTGCTCGGCGGCATCATCGGCGCGCTGCTCGCGCAGCATTTGCCGCGTTACGAGGCGGCGCTCGCGGGCGTGTATCTGCACGGCCTCGCCGCCGATACGCTAAGCGCGCAAGGGCACGGCCCGGCCGGTTTGACGGCGGGCGAACTCGCACCGATGGTGCGAAGCTTGCTCAACCGGCTGTTCTATCCGTCTTCTGCGCCACGCGCTGCCTGATGCGCGCGCATCACACCTACCGCGCAGGTCCCGTACACAGCGCGTGCCGCACGCATATCAAGGTCATAGTCCCTCTATGCGGACAGGCCCATCGCGCACTGCTGCCCGTCACGCATCCCCGCTATACTGGTTGTCTGCGTCGCGCGTCGGATCGATCGCGGGTGGCGGCGAAACGTCAGCGGGGCGTGCTCTGCGCTTCGCAGTTCGCGAGATTCGCGCGATTTGCACCTTCGCGAAGTCCGCGAGATTTCGCCAGCCCCCATAGCCGCGCGTGGCCGCGCGGCATCGCTCCGCTTGTATCGCCGCATCAGTCTCGGCCGCGCTTCATGCGCGCGCCTTCCTTCCAGCCCCTTGGTTAGACGGACGCTATGACCCAGATCTCCCTCCCCTCCTGGTCCTCGCTGCAGACCCATTACGAGAAGATTCGCGATGCGCATCTGCGCGACTGGTTCGCTCCCGAGAACGATCCCGCTCCCACGCGCTCTGAGCGCTTCACGTTCGCGGGTGGCGGTCTCGCCGCCGATTTCTCGAAGCACCGCATCACCGACGAAACCCTGAAGCTACTCGTGCAACTCGCGCGCGAAGCCGGCGTCGATAAACGCCGCGACGCGATGTTCGCGGGCGACGTCGTCAACCCGACCGAAGGCCGCGCCGCGTTGCACACCGCATTGCGCGCGACCGACCCGAGCGCGCCGTTCTTTGCCGAAGTGCAGGCCGAGCGCGCGAAGATGGCTGCGTTCGCCGAACAGGTTCGCAGCGGCGCGTGGACCGGCTATACCGGCAAGCGGATTCGCTACGTCGTGAATATTGGTATCGGCGGCTCGGATCTCGGGCCGAAGATGGTCGTGCACGCGCTGCATCATCTAGCCGCGCCGGAGATCTCCACGCACTTCGTGTCGAACGTCGACGGCGCCGATCTGTACAACGTGATGCAGCAAATCGACCCCGAAGAGACACTTGCGATCATCGTGTCGAAAACCTTCACGACCCTCGAAACGATGACCAACGCGCGCTCGCTGCGCGACTGGTTCATCCAGAAAGGCTGTCCGGAAAGCGCGCTCGCGAAGCATTTCGTCGGCGTGTCGGCGAACCCGGCCGAAGTCGTCAAGTTCGGTATCGCGAAAGAGAACGTGTTCGAGATGTGGGACTGGGTGGGCGGCCGCTATTCGCTGTGGTCGGCTGTCGGTCTGTCGATCATGATCGCGATCGGCCCGCAGCAGTTCGACGAATTGCTGGCCGGTGCGAACGCGATGGACCGGCATTTCCGCGATGCGCCGCTCGAGAAGAATCTGCCGCTGCTGCTCGGCATGATCGGCATCTGGTATCGCAACTTCTTCGGCTCGCAAAGCTATCTGGTCGCACCGTATTCGGAAGCGTTGCATTTCCTGCCGTCGTATCTGCAACAGCTCGAGATGGAGAGCAACGGCAAATCGGCACGGCTCGACGGCGCGATGGTCGACTATCCGACTTCCGCCGTGACGTGGGGCGAACCGGGCACGAACGGCCAGCATGCGTTCTTCCAGATGCTGCACCAGGGCCCGACGATCGTGCCGATCGATTTCATCGCGGTGCTGACTCCCGAGCATCCGCTCGTGAGCCATCATCCGAAGCTGCTCGCGAACTGCTT
>NZ_DASXHN010000356.1:0-13192 GCF_036488505.1 Paraburkholderia sp.
GCAAGCCTCCCAAGCCGCGCAAGCCTCCCAAGCCGCGCAAGCCTCCCAAGCCGCGCAACGCGGCATCTGCCTGCTGCCGCGCGGCACCGAGGAAGGCCACGAAATCCTGATCGCGGACCGCACCTTCGCACTGCGCCTCGGCCATCCGGTGCGCTTTCACCTGGTGTCGTCGAGCGCGGACACCGTCTATCAGGCGGGCGAGCTGGTCGATCTGACGAGCGGCGAGTTCGTGCGGTTGCCGCCGATCGCCACGGTCGTGCAACCGCGCGACGCTCACCGCGCGCGCGAGACCGCGGTGCGCATCGCGACATCGTTGACCGAGGTCGGCACGCTCGAGGTCCATTGCATCGAGCTCGACGATCCCGCGCAACGCTGGCTGCTGGAATTCCAGCTACGCCGCGAAGCCGCGCAGGTGAACCTGGCCGCCGGCGGCGTGCCCGAGCGCCACCCTATGCTCGATCGCGCGATCGAGTTGATCGACCGCTCGTTCGGCGCGCGCGCGCACAACGTCGATCCGAAGGAAATCAAACGGCTGCGCGCGCAGCTCGAACATCTGCTCGGGCCGCGCGATAGCTGGAACAGCGCATTGCTGCGTGAACTATTCGGCGCACTGTGGGAACGCGCGCGCCGCCGGCGCCGCTCGGCGGCTCACGAACGCCTGTGGCTGCATCTCGCCGGCTATTGTGTGCGGCCCGGCTTCGGCTATCCGCTCGACGAATGGCGCGTCGAGCAGTTGTGGTCGCTGTTCGACGACGGCATCCAGTACGTCGGCGACAGCCAGGTGTGGTCGGAATGGTGGACGCTGTGGCGTCGCGCGGCAGGCGGGCTGGACGAGCACGCGCAATTGCGCGTGCTGGATGCAATGGACTATCTGCAAAAGGCCGCGCAATCGCGTCATAAGCTGCCGTTCGACGTCGCGAAGACCGGCCTGGCCGACATGGTGCGCCTCGGCGCATCGCTCGAACGGATTCCCGTCGAACGCAAGATCGAACTCGGCGAGGCGGTGCTCGAACGTTTGCGCAAGCCCGCGGAAAATCATCAGAGCTGGTGGGCGGTCGGGCGCATCGGCGCGCGGCAGCCGTTCTACGGCAGCGCGCACAGCGTCGTGCCGCCCGGCGTCGCCGCGCAATGGCTCGATGCGATCCTGAAGCTCGACTGGAAGAAAGTCGACCCCGCGGCATTCGCGGCCGTGCAGATCGCCCGCATGACCGGCGACCGCTCGCGCGATCTGGCCAGCGATCTGCGCGCCACACTCGTGCGGCGTCTCGAAGCCGCGAACGCGCCGCGCACGTGGATCACGATGGTTAGCCAGACGGTCGCGCTCGATGACGCCGACGAAGGCCGCGTATTCGGCGAGTCGCTGCCGGTAGGGGTGAAATTGATCGGCGGCTGATGGGCATCTGTGCGGGCAACTGGGGCTCCACCGCCACGGTTGTCGCGGAGCTTGGCTACCTGGGCGGCTCGAAATCGCAGACCGCCTGCGCGGCGCGATGATTGCCGCGGTCTTCGAGACTTTCCGCGAGCAGCTCGCGAAACAGCGCCAGCGTGTCGGCGCCGTATTGCAGCGTGAAATCACGCAGCACCTCGGCAATCGCCGCATGCAGACTCTCAGGGCTCAGCGTGCTCGCGATATAGGAGCTGCCACGCGCCAGCTCCACCACATAGGTCGACCGATACTGCTGCTTGTCGGCCACGTGGCGTGATTTGCGTCCACGGATCATCGTTGTTGTTCTCACCGTTGTTCGACTTCTTATCTGAGCAGTGCAACCTTAAGAGAACCTGATGGACGATCGATGCACGCGCAACTTGTCCGAATAATTTTTACGCGTACCGTGTGAGGGAGGTGCGACAACGCCGCGCGGCATTGAGCAGATCATTGCGCTTTGCCAGCAGGCCACTGCAGTGAAACGCAGTGTGTTCGCGTCCGATGGAGTCCAACAGAGTCGAATGAAAATGGGCCGACCCTGGCGAGCCGGCCCATCTGTCGATGCGGTGTTCAACGAAGTTCGAAGGCCCCCACGGGAGCCTCGCTCATCGGAACGCGCGTTACTCGTTGTCGCCCTTTACCTGCGGCAGCGCCGACGTGTCGTTCGACGACAGCAGACCGACCTGCGAGTAGATCCGCAGCTTGTCGCGCGTATCGGTGATGTCGAGGTTGCGCATCGTCAGTTGACCGATGCGGTCGCGCGGCGAGAACGTCGACGCGACCTTCTCCATCGACAGACGCTCCGGCTGATACGTGAGGTTCGGCGATTTCGTGCTGACGATCGAGTAGTCGTTGCCGCGGCGCAGTTCCACCGTCACTTCGCCGGTGATCGCGCGCGCGACCCAGCGCTGCGCGGTTTCGCGCAGCATGATCGCCTGCGGATCGAACCAGCGGCCCTGATACAGCAGACGGCCGAGGCGGCGGCCATTGTCGCGGTACTGCTCGATCGTGTCTTCGTTATGGATGCCGGTCACGAGACGCTCGTACGCGATATGCAGCAGCGCGAGGCCCGGCGCTTCATAGATGCCGCGGCTTTTCGCCTCGATGATGCGGTTCTCGATCTGGTCGCTCATGCCTAAGCCATGACGGCCGCCGATACGATTCGCTTCGAGCAGCAGTTCGACCTGATTCGCGAAGGTCTTGCCGTTCAGCGCGACCGGTTGGCCTTCCTCGAAACGGATCGTCACTTCTTCTTTCGCGACTTGCACATCGTCGCGCCAGAACGCGACGCCCATGATCGGATTGACGATCCTGATGCCGGACTCGAGGCTTTCGAGGTCCTTCGCTTCGTGCGTCGCGCCGAGCAGATTCGAGTCGGTCGAATACGCTTTTTCCGCCGACATCTTGTAATCGAAGCCCGACTGGCGCATGAATTCGGACATTTCGGCGCGGCCGCCGAGTTCGTCGATGAACAGCTGGTCGAGCCACGGCTTGTAGATCTTCAGATCCGGATTCACGAGCAGACCGTAGCGGTAGAAACGCTCGATGTCGTTGCCCTTGTACGTGCTGCCGTCGCCCCAGATATTGACGCCGTCTTCCTTCATCGCGGCGACGAGCATCGTGCCGGTCACCGCGCGGCCGATCGGCGTCGTGTTGAAGTAGGTGACGCCCGCTGTCGAGATATGGAACGCGCCGCACTGCAGCGCCGCGATGCCTTCCGCGACCAGTTGCGCGCGGCAGTCGATCAGGCGCGCGCCTTCGGCGCCATATTGCGTCGCGCGACGCGGGATCGAATCGTAGTCGTCTTCGTCGGGTTGACCGAGGTTGGCCGTGTACGCGTACGGCACCGCGCCCTTCTGGCGCATCCAGTGCAGCGCGGCGCTGGTGTCGAGGCCACCGGAAAAAGCAATGCCGACCTTCTGGCCAACCGGAACATTTTCAAGAATTGTACTCATATGCAGTAGCAGTCAACTCGACGTACGGGGAGATTTGGAGGGAACAGCAGAGTATCGGGCAAGCCCGGCGATCAGGCAAGATACGCGGGAGTATAGCCTGAACCGCCATCCGGCCTTGCGATTTTGCCCGCTTGCCAGGCCCCACCGATTGCCACAACAAGGCGTTTGCCGCGCTCGGATGATCAATCGTTTTCAGCCCGCTGCCCTTACCTACTGCGCTCACCGTTACTTCAAGGCCGCTCGCCACGCGCAAGCCTTGCGTCGATGTCGTACACGACCGGCATCAGATCGGCGACGCTGTCGATCACGTAATGCGCGCCCGCCGTCTTGAGCTTTTCGACCGCGTGGTGGCGGCGTCTCGCGAATTCGTCGGCCGGCAGTGCCTTCACCTCGGCCTCGCTCATGCCGAAGGCGTTGCCGCTCACCGCGACACCGACCGCCCACGTGCCGCCGTTGATGCCTTCCTCGATGCCGACCTCGGTGTCGTCGACCTTGATCGCCTCTTTTGCGCGCCACACCCCCAGTTGCGGCAGCGTCCGGTAGATCATGTACGGCGACGGCCGTCCTTCCGGCGTGTCGCCGGTACACACGATGCTGTCCGGGCAAAAGCCCTGCGCGGCCGCGCCGGGCACGATTTCATCGATGATCTCGCGCGTATAGCCGGTGGTCGTGCCGATGCGGATGCCGTCGCCGCGCAACGCGCTCGCCACGGCCGCGACACCCGGAATCACCGCGCTGTAGCTCGCGGCGACCGCGATGTTCTTCGGCACGAAAACGTCGTACACCGCATCGATATCGGCGTCAGCCGGCGCATGGCCGTACCGGTCGGCCCATGCGCGCGCGACGCGCGGCAACGCCATCAGCGCCGCGATATGCGGGCGCTTGGCCATGCCCATCGGCCCGCGCGCTTCGTCGATCGTGATCGGTACGCCGAACTGCTCGAAGGTTTCGACGAACGCGCCCATCGGCGCGCGGGAACCGTAATCGACCACCGTGCCGGCCCAATCGAAAATCACTGCCTTCACGTGCTTCATTTGCTTCAATCCTTGAGCCAAATTGTGCGTGGTGCGCGCGCAGAGCCGGTGTCACGCGGCCTGCGCGAGCGCCTTGCGCTCTTCGAGCGCGGCGGGCGGCGGCGCTGCGTGCGTGACGCCCATCGCCCGCAGCGAATACGCGCAGGCCTCGACCACGCGACGCATGACGTGCTCGTCCACCTGACCGATGCAGCCGATGCGGAAACTGTCCACCACCGTCAGCTTGCCCGGATAAATGACGAAGCCCTGCTGCTTCATCAGTTCGTAGAAGCGCGCGAATTCGAACGACGGATGCGCGGGCGAGAAAAACGTCACGATGATCGGCGAGCGCCAATGCGCACTCAGCAGTGGCTCGAAGCCGAGTTCCTGCATGCCGGCCACCAGCACATCGCGATTGTTCGCGTAACGTGCGAGTCGCGCCGGTTGTCCGCCTTCGAGCCAGTAAAGACGCAGCGCCTCGACAAACGCGGCCACCGTATGCGTGGGCGGCGTGAAACGCCACTGCCCGGTGCGATTCATCACGTCCCATTGATCGTGGATGTCGAGCGCGAGCGAATGGCTGCGGCCCTTCGCTTCGCGTAGCGCGCTCTTGCGCGCGATCACGAAGCCGAACCCCGGCACGCCCTCGATGCACTTGTTCGCCGACGACACGAACGCTTCGCAGACGATCTGCCGCACGTCGAGCGGCACCGCGCCGAATGCGCTCATCGAATCGATCAGCAGCTTGCGGCCCTTGTTCGCGACCACGGCCGCGATTTCGTCGAGCGGATTCAGGATCCCCGAGCTGGTTTCGCAATGGATCGCGACCACATGCGTGATGCTCGGGTCCGCGTCGAGCATGCGCTCCACTTCGACGCCGCGCGGCGGCAGATAGTCGCCCTTGTCGAGCAGCGTGCAGGCGCGGCCAAGATAAGCGAGCGTGGTGGCCGCGCGCTTGCCGTACGCGCCATTCGCAAGCACCAGCGCGTGGCCGTCGCGCGGAATCAGGCAGCCGAGCATCGCTTCGACGCAGTAGCTGCCGCTGCCTTGCAGCGGTACGCAGTCGTAGTCGCCCCCGGTGTCGCCGGCGATCTCCAGCAGGCTCGCGCGCAGTTGCGCGGTCATCGCGCGGAAGTCGCCGTCCCACGAGCCCCAGTCGCGCAGCATCGCTTCCTTGGTCGAGCGCGCGGTGGTCAACGGGCCCGGCGTCAGCAGATAAGGCTCGCCGCCGGCCGGCGCGGCGCACCGGGCGGTGCGGCAACGCGCCGCGGGCGCCGCCTGGCCCGGCGATGCCGCGAATTTCGCCGCCGAACCTGCGCTCGTGCTTTGCATGGCAGGTACTCCCAATTTCCAATGTCGATAGGCCCTACGGTACAGAAAGGGCCGCCATCGGTGAAATCGATATAATCGATGCCGTTATCGTAAAAACTTATCCGATGGCCTGGCGGCGAGGCTCAGATGCAATACGCGCAATTGCGGGCGTTTCATGCGGTCGCGGAACACGGCGGATTTTCGAAGGCAGCGCAGGCACTGTCGCTGACGCAGCCTGCGGTGTCCGATCACGTGCGGCGGCTCGAGCAGGACTATGGCGTCAAGCTGTTCGAGCGCGGGCCGCGCGGTGTCGAGACCACCGAGCTCGGTCTACGGCTTTTCAGCGTCACCCGGCAGATGGTCGGTTGCGAGCGCGACGCGCGGCGACTGCTCGAATCGGCGGGCGGGCTCGAATCGGGTTCGCTATCGCTCGCGGCCGACGCGCCCGATCTGGCGGTCGCGCTGATCGGCGCGTTTCGCCGCCGGCATCCGGGCATCACCGTCACGCTGTCGATCGCCAATGCGGCCGAATGCATGCAGCGCGTGCTGTCGAGCGCGGTCGACGCGGCCATCACCGCCGCGCCGCAGGTGCATAGCCGGCTCGAGTCGCGGGTGCTGCGGCGCGAGCCATTGGCCGCGATGGTGCCGGCGAGCTACCCGGCCGCGAAGAAACGCCGGCTCAGCTACGCGGAACTCGTCAAACAGCCGATGATTTTCCGCGAGCCGCAGTCGGTCACGCAGCAGTTGCTCGAAATCGAGCTCGTACGCGCATCGCTGCAGGTGGAACCAGTGCTTTACGTCGATGGACGCGAGGCGCTGGAGCAAGCGGTCGCGCAAGGCATGGGGGTCGGCGTGATCGCGCGCGCGGAGTTCAACGAATCGCGCCGCATCAGGATGGTGCCGTTACAGGACTGCCAGGTGCAGATGATCGAATCGCTGACGCGGCTCGCCGAGCGGCCGGGGTCGAATCTGCTCGATGCGCTGTTTGCGGTGGAGTTGGCGGGCGCCGGCCAGGCGGCCGCCAACCACGCGCAAGCCAGGTAGCACATGGCCGCCGTTGCTGCGTAGCCGCGACCATGCGATGAACAAACGACGACCGGCGCGGCCTGCATCCCGCCGGCCGCGCCGCTCGCTTGCTACGCCTACCACGTCACGCTGATGCTGCCAGCCGTGCTGGCGAAACGCTCGCGCTTAACGCGAACCGCCGCTCGCGATCAGGCTTTCACCGGTCAACCAGCGCGCGTCGTCCGATGCGAGGAAGGTGACCACGTCGGCGATATCGTCAGGCTGACCGATGCGTCCGAGCGGTGTCGCGCTGACCGCCCACGTTTCCATATCGGAACCGATGACGCCGGCGCTATGCGCACCTTCGGTTTCGACCATGCCCGGATTCACCGAATTGACGCGGATCTTGCGCGGGCCCAGTTCCTTCGCGAGCGAGCCGGTGATGGCGTCGACCGCTCCCTTGGTGCCCGTATAGACCGCCGTGTTCGGCGGCGTGATACGGCTTACCACCGAACTCACGTTGACGATACTCGCGCCTTCGCCGAGATGCTTGAGCGCCGCTTGCGTCACCAGCAACAGACCGAGCACGTTGATATCGAACTGCTTGTGGAAGTGTGCTTCGGTGATCGCTTCGAGCGGCGCGAACTCATAGACGCCCGAATTGCTGACGACGATGTCCAGGCGACCATACGTTTCGACCGCCGTATCGATGATTCCTTTCGCGTCCGCGGCCTTCGATACGTCACCGCCCACCGCGACCGCGTGGCCGCCCGCCGCGACGATATCGGCGACCACCTTTTCAGCGCCCGCGCGGCTCGACGCGTAGTTCACCACCACCGACGCGCCCTGCGCGGCCAATGCCTTCGCAATCGCCGCGCCGATGCCTTTCGATCCACCCGTTACAACCGCTACCTTGCCTGTGAGCTTGCTCATGGTCGTGTCCTTTCAGATTGGTTTGCGCCAGCGCGCCGCCGCGGGAAGTCGCGGAGTTCGCGCCGCTGAAGCTGCAGATGCAGTGGCGCTGTCACTGGACACAATGTAGACACCCGCATCGCGTGGATAAAGCGGCTCCAGACGAATTGATACGCCGGTTGCGGCGAACAATCCGAGCGGTCGAGCCACGACAGCGGGATTTACACCGCGCTTACGGGATCGATTTGCGCTTTCGCGGTCGCACGTGGACTGATCGCGGGTGGTCAACCCGCGAAGCACATCGAGCCTCGCCATCACTTCACGGGCCAACGCGGTAAACAGACGCCGAGCGAGCTGCGCGGATGAGTCAGTGCTTGCGAGGCAGGGCCAACTGCGCGGCGACGCTCGCGAGCACCGCGAGTGCGCCGAGCGTATCGAGAACAATGGACCACACGATTTCCCTCCTTCGATATGTGCCGCCGTCATGTGTTCGTTAAACGAATCCGCGCGCGCTCGATTTAACGTCGCAGCCGGCTAGACAGACGAAGAAGCTGCGGCTAAGGCGCGCAGCGCGGACTGCTTGACTGCTGCGGTCGCAGCGCAGATCGATGCCGCAAAATAGCGGAATAGAATGGGCGCGATCGATTTTTAAATATCTCCCGATAACAACGCGCGTCCGGACGGCAAGCTGCCGGAATCGGATAAACCTCTGTCCACAGGGTCTGCATGGAATTCCGCCAACTTCGCTACTTCATCGCTGTCGCCGAGGAGATGAACATCACGCGGGCGGCCAACCGTCTGCATATGACGCAGCCGCCGCTATCCCGGCAGATCCAGCAGATCGAGCAAAGCGTGGGTTTGCCGCTGTTCGAACGCGGCGCGCGGCCGTTGCGGCTCACCGAAGCCGGGCGCATTTTCTACACGCAGGCCAAGCGTCTGATCGATGAAGCCGACGAACTCGCGCCACTCACGCGCCGGCTCGCGCAACTGGCCGAGCGCATCGTGATCGGCTTCGTGCCGTCGACGCTCTATGGCGCGCTGCCCGCGGTGATCCGTGCGTTTCGCGAGGCGGCGCCGCATATCGAGTTGTCGCTGATCGAAATGTTCACGATCGAACAACTGGCCGCGCTCAAGGGCGGCCGCATCGACGTGGGCTTCGGCCGGCTGCGTTTCGACGATGCGCAACTCGCGCGCGAAGTGCTCGTCGAGGAACGGATGATCGCCGCGTTGCCGCAGGACCATCCGCTCGCGCGGCAAAAAAAGCCATTGACGCTCGCCGCGCTCGCCGAGCAAACGCTGATCGTCTATCCGAGCACGCCGCGGCCGAGCTATGCGGACCAGCAGCTTTCGGCGATGCACGATCAGGCGCTGGAGCCCAAGGCCGTGCATGAAGTGAGGGAATTGCAGACTGCGCTCGGCCTCGTCGCGGCACAGGTTGGCGTATGCCTGGTGCCGGAGAGCGTGGAGGGTCTGCGCGCGCATGGAGTCGTATACCGGCAGATTCCATCGGCCAGTGCCGCGTCGCCGATCATCATGAGCCGCCGTTTGCAGGACGAATCGCCGGCGACGATGCTGATGTGTTCGCTCGCGCGACAGTTGTTCAAACGAGCCTGAGCGCTGGAACGAAAAAAACCGGCACGTATCGCGCGTGCCGGTTTCGACGGATCGCCGCCGCTCACTCCGAGCCGAACTTCGGCGAACGCGGCCCGTACAGCAGGCCATCCGGGGGACCCGCCGACAGCAGGCGCAAACTCGTCAATCCCGCGACGTCATGGCCTTCGTCCATCAACGAATGCGCGACCTGCTTGACCGCCGCCTGCACGAGCATGACGATCAGCCCGCCGCCGACCCCGACGTTCGCGCCCATTTCTTTGCCATTGGCGCTCGCCGTTTTCTGCCACAGCACGTCGCCCGTTCTCAGATCGACCAGTTTCGCCGACGCGGCGACCACGGTAGTCGCATCGACCAGCTGGTAGACCGACCCGTACTGCGAGATCCTGGAAAACAGCACCGCGTCCGCGCCGAAGATCTCACGCAACTTCGCCGGCGCGACCTGCTCGATATCGACGGGCGCCGTCAGCCCGTTCTGCTTGAAGGTTTCCTCCATCACCGCGACCGGAATCACGTAGTAGCCGGACTCGGCGAGCGGCTGCGTCATCTGCGACAGCATGCTCGTCGACGCGCTGACATCGGTGGTGTCGTTCACCGGCGGCAGCGCGAGAATCGAATGCGGCTGGGCTTTTTTGAACGCGGTGTAATCGGTAGCGTGCGGCTGCTGGGTCGCGCACGCGGCCAGCAGGCCGACGACCGACAGCGCCGACACGAGCTTCACGGAAATCAGTTTCAACATGGCGTTCTCTTACGGTTGTTTGGGCTTTTTCAGCAGAAAGTCCATATACGTCGACGATTCGGGAAACAACTGCTGCTCGGCGGCAAATTCCTGCTTCGCCTGCTGATCTTTCCCGACGCTCGCGTAGAGCATGCCCAGATGCGCGTGAAATCCGGGCGGCGGCGTGTTGCCCTTCGCGCGGATCGTTTGCAGCGCTTTTTCGAGCGCGTCGATCTGCTGCTCGGGGCTCGACTTTCCGTTGAAATACTCGTAGACCTGCGGCTGGTAGCCGTCCCACTGGTAGAGCGGCGCGGGTCGCGGCGCCGCGCATCCGGCCAGCAGCGCCGCGGCGGCAAGCGGCAGCCATGCGCTTTTCGTGATGAAGGTGGTTTTCATGGGTGAAACGAATGAATGGTTTTTGGGTGAATAGCGCGGCCGCGCGAGGTACGACGAACGCGCGAAGCCGCGCTGCGCTGCTTGCGCTTCGCGTGCTGGCGTGACGTGGTTGTGCGGTTCAGCGGCGATCGGTTCGCACCTGATCGCCGCCGGCACCGTCAGTTCGCCACCCGCAGTGCCCCGGCGTCGACCTGCTCGACGAGACGATTGACCGCCTCCTGAATCGCCAGGTCGAGCACCTTGCCGTTGAGCGTCGAGTCGTAGCTCGCGGTACCGCCGAAACCGATGACCTCGCGGTTCGACAGGCGATATTCGCCCGCACCCTGGCTCGATAGCACGACCTCGGAGGTCGTCGTGTCGACGATGTTCAGATTCACCTTCGCATACGCGATCTGGTTCTTGCCGCGACCGAGGATGCCGAACAGTTGCTGGTCGCCGACTTCCTTGCGGCCGAACTCGGTGACGTCACCGGTCACGACGAAGCGCGCGCCCTTCACGTTCTGCGCCTTCTTCATGAACTCGGCTTCCTGCCTGATTTCGTCGAGGTTGTCACGATCGAGCACATTGAAACGATGGGTCTGCTGCAGATGCGTGACGAGAATCGTCTTCGCCTGACTGCCGAGACGGTCGATGTTGTCCGAGAACAGGCCGCGCATATAACTCGAGCGATTATCGAATTTGCCGAGCGCGATTTCGACCGCTTTGCCCGCATAAGGCGTTTGCGCGCTGCTGATTACCGGCACCGGCAGGCTCTGCGATGATTCGGTCGCGCAACCGCCGAATGCGGCCGCGACGGAAACGAGCGCCAGCGCGCCAAATCTGGTGGATGTTTTCAAAGGATGACTCCCCCGTTGGAAAATCGGAAATCAATAGTTCTTCGATTAGTCCGTTCTTCGAAGCGGACCTTGATCGAGCTGTGTTTTTGATATTGCCCCGGCATTTTGTGGCGCAACAGGCAGGCTTCGAATCGCCTTCCGAGCCACTTTCATACCGGACCGCCAGCGTCGCGACCGGCTCCGCGTTGCGCCGAGGACGAATACCGTTGAGTACGGTATCGCGTTCGCCTGCTATTAAATGTCACCCTTTGCAAAATGCGATGCGCGCTCGCAACACTTTTAAAAAACAAAGGTTGTCCGATTGCTTTCCGTTATCTCGAATTGGTTAATTCAGCAATGTGCGATTTGGCATTCGGCGAGTCGACGAGCTTTATCTCTTTATATTGGTTATCGCCGCGGCGCGTTCACTGCGGATTACTTGGCCGTGATCCCGCACACGCGCCGTGACGCACCGCGTGATCGAATCTCCGATGGACCCGCCACGCGGCGCCGGTGCGTCCGTTATTTCACGTCGAACCCATAATCGCCATGCGTGCGATGTCCGTCCGATGCAACCGCGACCCAATGTACGGTGTAGTGCCCGGCCGCGAGCGCCGGTAGCGGCACCGTCATCACGGCCGGTTGTTGCGCATCGACCGCCGACTTTTGCGTGCTGACCTGCCTGCCGCCCGCATCGGTGACGGTGAGCGAGCTGAACGCCGGTTCCAGCGGTCCGTCGAACGTCACCTTCACCTGCGCGGGTGACGCGACCGTCGCGCCCGCGCCGGGCTCCTGCTTCTCTGGAAACACATGCGCGAAAGCCGAGCCGGCCAGCGCGATGCCGGCGAGCAATGCCGCGGCGCGCAGCGCGCGACGCTTGATCCTGCTGTTCATGATTTTTCTCCTGCGTTAGCGAAATAGCGGCTTGCCGATCGTAGTCGGCGCAATGTCGTCGAAGAACAGATGCGCCTGCACCAGAATGCCGACGTGCGAACCGCTCGCGCGGTTGACCGGGATCTGCGCCTCGACGCCGAACTGTCCATAGCGATTGATCCAGATAAAGCCTGGATTGACCGTGCCGGTCGTCTGCCCCTGGCTGCGCGACAGCGGAATCTCGACGAGCGGGATCAGGTTCGCAAACGGCTGCGGCAAGCCCGCGTCGTGTACGTGCTGCTGCAGATACGGCAGGCTGTACTGCACGGTAAAGCCGTAGTTGAACGCGTTCGGCTGGCCGGCGCCGGTGGTCAGCGCCGGGCCCGCCTCCGCCGTGATCGCGACCGGACGCAGATACGCGAGCGAATCGGGCAGATCGCCCATGCCCTTGCCGGCGTAGACAGTCGGCGAGATCGTCGAGAAGTTGTCGCCGATCGCGCGGCTGCCGGTGCCACCGAGGTCGGCATCGACGCCGATCGAGGTCATGAACTCGTGCGCGTCGTTCACGTACAGCAGGTACTTGAGGCCGACGCCGAAGTTATCGAAGCCGCGCGCGCGGGGATTGTTCTGCATCACGTAGCCGCCTCCGATCGACACCGCCAGGCGTGACGTGATCAGCTTGTCGTATTCGAAGCTGAAGGTGTTGATGCTCTGATCGCCGTCGTCGCCGGGCACCCGTTGATGGCCGTATTCGAAGTTGGCTTCGTCGCCGACGCCGGGATCGTCGACGGCCATCGTCGACGGAAAGACGCGGTCGCCAGCAATGGCGTGAGCGCTGACGAGTGAAGGCGCGCACAGCAATACGCTTGCGGCTGCCGCGACGAGCGACGCCGCGCGCAGCGGCGTGCCGCTGCGCGTTGCTTGGGTTTGCATGGTTCATCCTGTTTCAAAGGTCGTGACAATGCCGGCGCGCGCAGTCGAATGGACGTGCGGCGGCAGCCGCGATGCGCTCGAGGCATCGCGCCGTGATGACTCGAATCAGGATGAGAACGGAGGGGCGCGGGGCTGGGCGAAGGTGAGCGGTTCGACGCGGCGAACGCTCTCGAAGCGCGTCGCGACAGTGTGCTGCAGCGCCCGCACGGCGACGACGAACAGCC
>NZ_DASXHN010000377.1:0-6584 GCF_036488505.1 Paraburkholderia sp.
CGGCTTCCTGTACGACTCCGATTACTACGGCGACGACTTGCCGTTCTGGATGGACGTCGACGTGACGGGCGGCAAAAAGCTGCCGCAACTGATCGTGCCGTACACGCTCGATACCAACGACATGCGCTTCGCGACGCCGCAAGGCTTCAACACCGCCGACCACTTCTTCACCTATCTGCGCGACGCATTCGACGTGCTCTACGAAGAGGGCGCCGACGCGCCGAAGATGCTGTCGATCGGCATGCACTGCCGGCTGCTCGGGCGGCCCGGGCGGTTTCGCGCGCTGCAGCGTTTTCTCGATCACATCGAGCAGCATGACCGCGTGTGGGTCACGCGGCGCGTCGACATCGCGCGGCACTGGCACGACACGCATCCTTACCAACCAGAGAACCGCGAGGCGGCGGCATGAAGGCGATGCACTACACCCTGGACCAACTCAACCGCGTGTCCACCGACGCGTTCGTCGCCGCGTTGTCGGGCATTTTCGAGCACTCGCCGTGGGTTGCCGAGCTCGCCGCGCGCGAGCGGCCGTTTGCGAGCGTCGACGAACTGCATCGCAAGATGTCGGCGATCGTCGAGTCGGCCGGCGACGACAAACAGCTCGCGCTGATCAACGCGCACCCGGAACTGGCCGGCAACGCGGCGGTGCGCGGCGAGTTGACCGCCGAATCGACGCGCGAGCAAAGCCGCGCGGGTCTCGCGCAATGCACGCAGCAAGAGTTCGACAAGCTGCTCGCGCTGAACCACGCGTATCGCGAGAAATTCGGCTTCCCATTCATTCTCGCGGTGCGCGGCTACGACCGTCACGGCATCATCGCGAACTTCGAAGCGCGCGTGAACAACAGCCGCGCGGATGAATTGCGCGCGAGCCTGGACCAGATCTATCGCATTGCGCGTTTCCGGCTCGACGATCTGATCGACGCGTGAGCCGGGCCATAGCCTTTTTTCGGCGGTCTTTCCGCCTCAACCGATATCAAGGACGACCAGCATGGCACTTCCGACTCTCGACCCCAACGCACCGGAATTCACGCGCCGCTATGTGAACCTGGCGGATCCGCGTCTGGGCGCGCAGGCGCTCGAGGCCAGCGACGACTTTTTCGCGCCGAAGGACCGCATGCTGAATCCGGAGCCCGCCGTCTTCATTCCGGGCAAGTACGACGACAATGGCAAATGGATGGACGGCTGGGAAACCCGCCGCAAGCGCACGAGCGGCTACGACTGGTGCGTCGTCAAGCTCGCGCGCCCGGGCGTGATCAAGGGGCTCGATCTCGATACGAGCCACTTCACCGGCAACTTCCCGCCGGCCGCGTCGGTGGAAGCAGCGCGCGTCGTCGACGGCGCACCGAACCAGTCGACGCAATGGACCGAGATCGTGCCGTCGACCACACTGCAGGGCAATAGCCACCGCTACCTCGAAGTCGGCGACGCGAACGGGTACACGCATCTGCGCGTGAACATCTACCCGGACGGCGGCATCGCGCGTCTGCGTGTGTATGGTCAGCCGCAGGTCGACTGGGCGGGCGCGAGCCGCACCGAGCAGTTCGATCTCGCGGCGATGGAAAACGGCGCGTATCTGGTCGGCGCGAACAACCAGCACTTCGGCGCGGCGTCCACGTTGCTGATGCCGGGCCGCGGCGTGAACATGGGCGATGGCTGGGAAACGCGCCGCCGCCGCGAGCCGGGCAACGACTGGGCGATCGTCGCGCTCGCGCAGCCGGGTGTGATTCGCAAGATCGAAGTCGACACCGCGCACTTCAAGGGCAACTATCCGGATCGCTGCTCGATCCAGGCCGCGTACGTGAAGGGCGGCACCGACAGCTCGCTCGTCACGCAGGCGATGTTCTGGCCGGTGCTGCTCGGCGAACAGAAGCTGCAGATGGACAAGCAGCATTTTTTCGAAAGCGAGATCGCCGCGCTTGGCGCCGTCACGCATGTGCGCTTCAACATCTATCCGGACGGCGGCGTGTCGCGTCTGCGTCTGTGGGGAACGCTCGAATGAAAACGCTGGCCATCGAAGCGCTGACGAAAGCCGCGTTCGCCGCCTTCGGCGACGTGATCGAACTCGAAGGCGCGAAGCAGATCCCGATCAATCTCGGCACGACGATCCGCTTTCACGATCTCGCGAAAGTGGACGTCACGGATCAGAACGGCCGCGCGCTCGTGAACCTGTTTCGTGGCCAGCCGCGCGCGTTGCCGTTCGAGGTGAAGATGCTCGAGCGGCATCCGCTTGGCAGCCAGGCGTTCGTGCCGTTGAACGACAAGCCGTATCTGATCGTCGTCGCGCCCGCGGGCGAGCTCGATGCCGCGAAGATTCGCGCGTTCGTGACGAGCGGCTGGCAGGGCGTCAACTATGCGAAGGGCGTGTGGCACCATCCGCTGATCGCGTTGGGTGAAGTCAGCGACTTTATCGTCGTCGATCGTGGCGGCGACGGGCTCAATCTCAACGAGCAGGATCTGGCCGAGCCGCTGTGGCTGACGGACGACGCGTTGAGCGCGGTGGCGGTTTGATCGTGGGTGCGGCGGGGTGATCCGCCGCGTTGGCGGTATCGGTTGGTAAAAAGCCCACGGCTGATGCCGTGGGCTTTTTTGCGATCGACCGGTGTTGCGGAGACGGAACGCGCCCGGTCGAAATCGTTCGCGCGCGAGTCACTTGCGCCTGCCAAGCAGCGGCGAATGTCCGATCACTTCGCGCGCCCGCTCAGGCGGCTCGGGCGCCGAAAACCCCGCCGCGTCGATCGCCGGTTTGAGGCCCTTGAATTGCAGACTTTTCTTCGGCGAGCGCAGGGATGCGATGCCGTCGTCCCACGCATGCAACATCTGTTTCGCGACCGCGCGCCACCGCGGTTCGTTGCGCGCCGCTTCGATCAACTCATGGCCGACTGCGACGGCCGAATCGCACAGCGCCTCGACCATTTGCGCATACTGGCGCGGCGCGATGCCCATGCGCGTGTTGAAAAAGCGTTCCAGCGTTTTGCCGGCCGCCCAGGTCTTGCGGCCGTCGATCGCGAGGCCCGGCGGATTGGCCGCGAAGCGCGGGTAGGCCTGGGTCGTCACGATATCGTAGACCGGCGTGAACGCGACATCGTCGACCGACGTGTAGAACAGCGCGACGTTCTTCGTATGACAGTCCGCGTTGCGCACCACGTAATTCGTCAGCAGATGCCAGCCGAGTTGCTGGACTTGCGCGCGCATCGTGTCGCGATCGAGCAGATAGGCGCGCGCGGCGTTGAGCATCTTCTCGCTGGTCGCATTGTATTTTTCGTGCGGCGGCAAACCGAGCAGCCCGCACAGGTCTTCGACGCCGTACAGCGGCAGTCCCTGCTCGTCGACATCGAAACGCTCGACGATCAGCGCGCGGCCATCGTCCGACATCTGCGTGCGCGCAACTGGCGCGACGCCGAGCCGTTCCAGCACGCGCATCGAATAGAACTCGTTGAAGCCGAGAAACGGCGTGTTGTCGTCCGAACCCTTGACGATGTGACGGCTCGTGCGGATCGTCGGCTTGCCGAGCTGCACCGGCGCCGACGCGGCTAACTGCGGTTCCGGCGCGATGAACTTCGGCACCACGCCGGAGACGGCCGCGCGCGCGTACTCGCGCACCAGCTGCGCAAAATGCTCGGCGGAGTTGTCGCCGTGCAGGATGTGCTGGACGTCGAGCGCCTGCAGTTCGGTGCCCGGCGCTACGCCTTCGGGCGTCACGGTGACGCGGCCAATGCCCATTGCGCCGACCACCGCGAGCAGCGACAGATCGGTGCCGTCGAGCAACGGCCCGAACTGCTCGCGGATCAGATTCAGCAGATAGCCCTCGGGCAGGTTCTGGCGGAAAAACGGGTGGAGGTCGCGCGGCCAGCGCCATGCCTGTTCGCGCACCGGCATCGTCAGGCTGACGAAGTCGGCGGCGCTCGCGTCGCGGTTGTATTTGAGGACATAGTCGTCGCGCTCGCGAAATAGCGTGGCGACGTTCTTGCCGAGCACCTGGACGTCGAGCTTCATCGCGCCGCGTCCGGGTTGCGCTGTTCAGCGAGGATATCTTCGAGCGTACGCCCGTGCCCGTGCGCGACGAACTTCAGATCGTAGCCGGCTGCTTCGAGCAGGCGCACCAGTACGGATACGCTCATATCGTTTTTGGCGAGCGTTTCCATGCGCGCGACCGTGGTGCGGGCAACGCCCGCGCGGCGCGCGAGTTCGTCCTGCGACAGCTTGCTGTCGTGGCGAACCGCCCTGAGCATGTCCGCGACGTCTGAGAGATTGGTCATTTGTAGCCCTTGGGCGTCAATATCGACGATCGACGTCACATTGTAGCCCAGCGGGCACAAAGGTGCGATGCGGATTTGTGCCTTAGAGGCTACATTTCCGGGCTTTGCGCCTTGTAATGTAGCCTCGCGGCCACAAACGGTCATCCGTTCGCAGGCTTCGGTCCACCGTTTCTTTTTAGCGACAAAGCGGGCTGCCGCTTGCGGACAAGCTCGCTCACCAGACCTCACTTCGCGGCGCCGCTTTCGAACCAGGCGGCGATCTTCATCCGCTCTTCATCGGTCATTTGCGTGACGTTGCCCAGCGGCATCGCCTTCAGCGTCACCGCCTGCTGATAAATGCGCTGCGCGTTCTGCGAGATTTCGTCGGGCGTGTCCATCAGCACGCCGGCCGGCGCGCTGCCCATCATCGTCGGATGCGCGGAGTGGCAAGCGACGCAGCGCTGTTGCAGCACCGGCGCGATATCGGCGACCTTCAGCGTCGGCGCATTGGCGGCCTGCGCCTGCGCCACCACCGGCCGCGGCATGGTCCACACGAGGGCGGTGCACATCAGCGCCACGCCGACGAGCGGCAAATACCACAGCACCTGGCCGCGATGACGCATCACGAAGAACTGTCGGATCAGCGCGCCGGCCAGCATGATCACCGCGAGCACCGCCCAGTTGTACGGATGCGTGTAGGTCATCGCGTAGTGGTTCGACAACATCGCAAACACCACCGGCAGCGTGAAATAGGTGTTGTGCACCGAGCGCTGCTTGCCGCGCTTGCCGTAGATCGGATTCGGCGTGTCGCCCTTGAGCATCGCGTCGACCATCTTGCGCTGGCCCGGAATGATCACGAAGAACACATTGGCCGACATGATGGTTGCGAGCATCGCGCCCATGATCAGATACGCGGCGCGGCCGGCGAAGATATGGCATGCGAGCCACGCGGCAATCAGCACATAGGCGCCGACGCAGATGCCGAGCAGCTTGTCCTGGTTGCCGAGCATCCGGCACAGCGAGTCGTAGACGATCCAGCCGGCGGCGAGAAAGCCGATCGCGGAGGCGACCGCGACCACCGGACCCATGTCGAGCACGTTCCTGTCGATCAGATAGGTGGTCGGCGAGAACAGGTACAGCACGGTGAAGAGCCCGAAGCCCGACAGCCACGTCGTGTACGACGGCCACTTCGACCAGTGCAGGTCTTCCGGCATTTCGGGCGGCGCGACCGTGTACTTCTGCATGTTGTAGAAGCCGCCGCCGTGAACGTGCCACAGCTCGCCGAACACGCCGCGGCGGCGCTGGTTCGGGTCGGTCGGTGGCGTCAGGCTGTTGTCGAGCGCGACGAAATAGAACGATTCGCCGATCCATGCTATCGCGGCGATGACGTGAAACCAGCGGATCGCCAGGTTCAGCCAGTCAGTGATAAAGCCTTCCATGAAACTCCTCCACTTCTGATTCGTTGTGCGTGCTGCGACGGCCGCCATGCGAGCCCAGTTCGGGTAGCCGATTGCTGGCGCAACATCACGTCGGCCGGCGCGCGGGTCCATGCGACCGACGATCCAGTGCGCCCGTTTTTCCAGACACCGTTGTTATGAATGGGGGCGGCGGTTCGCACCGTTCTCATGCGGATGCTGAACAACAATTGCCGCCGCGCGTGATGCCCGTGGCTACCCTGGCCGCGCCTAGCTGCCCCGATAGGTGCTGTACGACCACGGTGACACCAGTAGCGGCACGTGATAGTGCGCGCCGGCATCGGCCACGCCGAAGCGCAGCACCACACGGTCGACGAAACGCGGCTCGGGCACCCTGGTGCCGATCGACGCGAAGTAGTCGCCCGCGCCGAACACCAGTTCGTATTCGCCGGCGACGAGCGCGTCGCCTTCGAGCAGAGGTTCGTCGCAGCGTCCATCGCTATTGGTGACGGTCGTTTTGAGCGCGCGGCGCGTGTCGCCCGCGAGCGCGAACAGTTCGACCTGGATGCCCGCGCCGGGACGGCCGTTCGCGGTGTCGAGCACGTGGGTAGTGAGCTTGCCCATTCGCCATTGTCCTTGTGTGAATGCGAGGTGTCGGCGGCGGCCCGATCCATGACGTTTGCGGCGGATCGAGGCTCCACGTCAGTGGCTACATACCCGTCGGCGAATTGAAGCGAGCGCCGTTGCAGCCATTGTAGAAAGTTGTTCCGTCCAGCGCGGGCGCGATAAGAAAGATAATAGCTGGCGCATGACGGACAGTCTGCCGAAAGGCGCAGCGAGCAATCTCGCGCAGCCGTTGCAGCACATAGCGCTTCCGTTCGATCGTACCGGCGTCAAAAATGCCCCACTATATCGGCAGCCTGAAGATGGTTAT
>NZ_DASXHN010000417.1:0-11160 GCF_036488505.1 Paraburkholderia sp.
CAGGTCGTTGCCGCGATCGTGCGCAGCTCGCCGCGCGCGAGTGCCGGTTTGAGCAGATTCGCGGCGTCGGCACCGCCGGCCGCGTTACCCGCGCCGATCAGCGTGTGCGCTTCGTCGATGAAGAGCAGGATCGGTTCGGGCGATGCCTGTACTTCGTCGATCACGTTATTCAGGCGTTGTTCGAACTCGCCCTTGACGCCCGCGCCTGCTTGAAGCAGACCGAGATCGAGCGTGAGGATGCGCACGTCGCGAATCACGTTCGGCACGCTGCCCGCTGCGACGCGCAGCGCGAGACCTTCGACGAGCGCGGTTTTGCCGACACCCGGATCGCCGACGAGGATCGGATTGTTCTTGCGGCGGCGCGCGAGCACGTCGATCATCTGCTGGATTTCGCGATCGCGGCCGAACACCGGGTCGATGTCGCCACGCTTTGCTTTATCCGTGATATCGATCGCGAAGCGGGCGAGGGCGTCGGGGCCGGCCGATGGCGACAGTCTTGTTCGCGTGCTGCCTGCCGCGGTCGATGCGTCCGACCCGCCCTCGGACATTCCCGCGCGATCCGCGCCTGCGGTGCTGATCGATGTCTGGTGCGGTGCGGGCGCAGCCGGATTTTCATGTTCGCTTTCACACGACCGATGTGCGATGCGCGGCAACACGCGCTGGATCTGCGTGCTGCTGACAGACAGCAGCGGCCACGCGTTATGCGCGCGCAACAGGTGCGGCGCATCGGTTATCGCCTGCAGCAGATTGGCGGAGCGGATTTCAGCGTCGTCGCTCTCCGACGACGCATGCACCCACGCATCCTTGAGCAACGCCGCGAGTGGCGGCGCGAGCGCCGGTTTGCCCCGCAGGTTGCGCGGCAGACGATCGATCGCGCCCAGCAGCGCGTCCCAGACCGCGTCGATATCGATCGTGTAGTGCGTTAGCATTGCCGGGATGTCACCGTCGCCGGCTTCGATCAGCTTCAGTAGCCAGTGTTCGACGGTGATTTCGTTAGCGAGCCGCATTTGGCAGAGACTCGCGGCTGCTTCGAGCGCTTTCGCGCAGTGCGGATTGAGTCGGCGCAGCAGCTGAGTGGTGTCCCAAAGGGCGTTCCTTCGGTCGTCGCGCAAAGTCATGTCGGCAGTCCGGTCGCGGAGGCAGCGGTGAGCGCAACGGGCGCTCGCCGCTAGAAAGGGGAGGAACGACCAGCCCGGTTCGCGGACTGATCGACATGTGCTGACAAGCGTCGGTACGTCGGCGCGTCAATACATCAGTGCACCAACAGACCGCGCGCAACGCGCCGGGCAGTTGTGCATGCGCAAGCACGCGGTTTTCATGAACGCTCGTTCCACGTGTCCTTATGGATGATGTTGCCGTCCTTGTACGACCATGTGATCGTCTCGTAGCGCAACTCGACGTCTTCGAGATGGTTGTGCTTCTCGTAGTCGGGGTTCTTGATATCGAACATCTTCGGCCTGACTGCCACGATCTTTACGTTGTCCAGCTTCGTGTTGAAGTATTCCTTCTCCTTGCCCGCGTCGTCGATCCTGTACCACTTGATTTCGACCGATTTCAGTGTCTGGCCGCTCGTCACCGCCTTGTACAGATAAGGTGTCGACGCGTCCGTTTCCTTCGTCAGCGTGATCGGCTTGTGCACGCGCGCGCCGGTCAGCTTGCCGGTGTTGCCGTCGGTCGGAATATGGACGCCGTGATCGAACGCCACGAGTTCGACGCTGCCTTCACGTTCCTGTACCGTCACCGAACCCTTGATGTCGGCGCCGCCATCGTCCTTGAGCCACATATAGGCCGGAATTGCCATGCTTTACTCCTTTTTTCTACTACTACGTCAACCGCCCGGAGCTAGCCCCCGAGCTTCAGAATCCCGAAGCGGGGCGCTTCGGGGACTAAAGATCTGATTGCTGGCGGGGGCGAATTACTTGTCCGCGTCCGGCACGAGCGTGATTTCCACGCGCCGGTTTTTCGCGCGCCCATCAGGTGTTTCGTTGCTCGCAGTCGGCCGTGAATCGCCATATCCCTGAATCGCGAATTGCGTGGCCGCGATACCGGATGCGTCGGTCAACCAGTCGCGCACGGCCTCGGCGCGCGCCGTGGAGAGCTTCAGATTGCTGCGCGGGTTGCCGACGTCGTCGGTATGCCCGGCGACCAGAATCCGCTTGTCCGGATGCGTCCTTATCATTTCGAGCGCGCCAACCATCGCGCGGGTCGAACCCGGCTTCAACTGAGCGCGGCCGCTGTCGAACAGCGACATGCTGTCGAGCGTGATGACCGCCGGCGACGGGGCCGGCGGTACGTACGACGCAATCGCGTCGTTGAGTGACGGCAGCAGTCGGGCGCCGCGATACATGCCGAGTGACAGATGCAGCGGTACGCCGATACGTGCGTAACCGTCAAGTTCGTCGCGATCGCCAACGAGCGCTCGCAGCGCGTCCCGCTTCGCCGAGTCGTGCGTGGCGGGGATCATCCGATAGCGGCCGAGATCCGCACCGATACGGGCAAGCAGCGCGTCGTTGTTGTTTGCGCTGGACCAGAACGCAGCGGCGGCCGCGCAGGCGAACAGCGCGAGCGCATGCGCGAAAGCTGCGCGGCGCGGCGACGCCCAGTAGCGCCGCGGCATCGCCGCGATCAGTGGTTGCGGCAACGGCCACGGCAGCGGCGATGCGCCAACGGCGGCGCGCGTCACGCACGTTTGCATCTGCACGTCGCGTTCCCACGGGTTCGCCGGGCCACTCCCGGGACCGCAGTCGACCCAGCCCGCACCGAATAGCGTCCATGGCGTGGCCGGCTGCTGATGGTCGGTCAGCGTGCCGATCACGACCCGCTGCGTCCAGCCGACCAGCGACGCGAGTGCCGCGGCGCGCGTCGCGCACGCGTTGATTGTCGCCCCCGTATTACTTGTGATGGCTGCGGTGTCGCGGGTGCCGATGGTGCTGGTGGTTTCGGTGGGCGCGCGTTGCACTTCGGTTTCGGCTGCGTGAATCACCGCTTCGAAACGCGCTGCGTCGACCACTTGCATGGCCGACGACAGCCCATACCACGCAGGCAACGACAGATCGAGTCGGCCAGGTGTAAGCCGCTGATAGATCGCGACATAGCCTGGCAGACGCGTGCCGAGCGTGCGAGCCGCATCGGCGACCGCCTGGCGCACGACGCGCAGCTTCTGAGTGAGCATGTCCGCGCCGGCATGCAGGGCGGGCGCGACCGATAGCACCACGCCATCGGGCGCGCGCCCGTCGCGCCATTGCCTGATGGCGACCGCGATATGCCGCAGCTCTTGCGGCCGATCGACGCGCAGCCAGATCGCGCCCTCGCCGACGTGCGCGAAGCGTTCCTGATCGCCGCGGTTGAAGAGCGCCGGCAAGCCATCGCCGGTGACCAGCACGAGTGGCATGCGGGTGCGTAGCCTGGCCGGAAGGTCGGCGGTCGCGGCACCAAGCGCGGCCAGCGCCTGCTCACTCTGTCCGTGCGCGTGCGACAGCCAGACGCTGCGCCACCCAGCCAGCGCCAGCGCGATCAATCCGATGCTGGCTGTCAGCGCCCACGCGGTATCACGCCCCGCCGGCAGCACGAACCAGGTGACGGCGAGCGCCAGCGCGGCCGCGAATCCGACCAGCGCGCGCAGCGGATAACCGAGGCCTTCGTACGTGCGACCGCGCGCGGGCGCCGGCGTCGCGGACAGGACTGGCAGATCGGACTTCACGGCTGGGTGACCTTGGCCTGTGCGAGCTGTGCGAGTTGCGCGTCGAGCGCCGCCGACCAGGCGAGCCAGACGATCGCCGCGACGATGCACGCGAGCCCCGCGATGGTCCACGGCGATAACCGGTACAACCAGTCGGAGAGCCGGCGCCCGGGACGATCCGCGATAAAGGTCTGCGTCGGCGCGGCGCGCAGCTTTTCCAGTTGCGCATTTAGCGAGGCGATCAGCGCCGAGCGCTTCGCCTCGCCGTCGCGCGCGTAACGGCCGATAAAGCCGAAGCTGAGAATCGCCGCATAGCATTCGAGCAGATCGACTTGCGGCGACGCCTCGCGCATGCGCGCTTCAAGACGGTCGAACACCCGCTCTCCCGCGTCATGCAGTTGAAAACGTTCGACCTGTAACGGCTTCATTTCCCAGCCGGCGCGGCTTTCCGCGGACAGATGACGCAGCGCGATTTCATCGAGCAGCCCACATTGGGCGATGAGCGCGTCGTGTTGCACGTCTCGGGCATAGCCGCGTCGCTCAAGTCCATATGAAAAATTGTCGATCAGTTGGCTGCAACGGTTGCGGAAGTCGACTGCGTTATCGACATGGCCATTCGTTGCGAACGTCGTGACGAGCAGCGCGGTATCGCGCAGCAGATCGCGGATGCCTGCGCGCGTCGCACCGGTCGTTCCGGGACCCCTGTCGAGCAGCGCTGATTCATGGTGGTTTCGGGGCAGGGCGTTCATGAGCGCAGTACCGCGTAAAGTTCGAGCGAAGCGTCGGGCACCGACGCCGGCAGATAGATCTGGCACGCACGCGCCGCGAGCATTTTTGCGTGCGCGGTGCTGTTGGGATCGAGCGCGAAGTACTGGTTGTCGAGGCGCACGGGAATCGCGGCCGGCACGCGCGGCACCGCCTTCAGCGGAATGCCGAGCAGCGCCGAATTGACGATGTGTTCGACGTCGTCGGGCGCACCGATCTTGCACAGGCGCGGAAACTGTTCGGCAAGCTCGAACGCCGGCAGCGGCGCGTTGACCGACAGATACCAGTCGGCCGCGGCTTCGACGATGCGCTCGTCCAGAAACTGGCCAGTCCATGTGGTGGTGCTTCTGCGGGTGAGGCCGATCGACACCACGCGCGACGGAATGATCGCGTCGAGTAGATCGCGGATCGTCGTTTCGAGCTTCGTGAACATCTCGTCGGCGCGCGCATGATCGTAGGCCGGGATGTCGGTGAGCTGCGCGAGCGTCGAGAACGTCATCAAAGCGCTAGCCAGTTGAGCGAGTGTGCCGTATAGCTGCTCCGGCGAGCGGCGCGGATGCGATGCGTAGAGCCGCAGCTGGGGCCACGCCGCGTGAATGCAATGCAACAGCCAGAATAGCTGCACGTCGGCGACGCCATACTCGGCGACCTGTTCGAGCCGTTCGCTGCGGCGTGCGCCGAGCGCGGCGCTCTTCGCCTGCAGAATGTCGGCGACACGATTGATGCGTTCGAGATGCAGCGGGTGGCTGCCGAGCGTCAGACACGGCGGCACGAAGCGGTGATCGACCTTGAACTGGCCGCTGGTCGTGCGCACGAGGCGCGCGATCGCGCAGACGGTGTCCTCCGCGTGCGACTCGAAATCGAACAGCATACGCAGCGCGTGACGTTCCGCTGCGATCTCGGTTTCACCGCTGCCGTTCAGATCCGCGACCTTGACGAACTCGCGATACGCGCGGCGCGGACGTGCCAGCGACGTTTCGTCGTAGCGGCAGTTGTTGCCGTTCGCATCGGGCAGCGCGAGCGCGGCGAACACGACGACGCTCTGCTGACCGGCGGCGACCCCTTGCGTCAGATCGCGCGCGAGCGGCAATGCATCGGCCGCGGTGGTGTCGACCGGCGTGCCGTCCGGAAAGCGCAGTTTGAGCCGCGCGAGCTTCAGGCGCCCGGTTGCCAGCGCCTCCTCGTCGACCTCGACGCCGAGGGTGCCCCACGGCTCGGCGAGCGCGACGGTTGCGAGCTGCTGAAGCGCGAATCCGGCCCATCTTTCCTGTTGCTGGAAGTGCTGCTGCGTGAGGATGAGCCCCTCATGCCACAGCGGTTTGTCGATCCGCATACGTTTGGTATTTCGCTGTTGTGGATTATGTCTCGTTATTCGAGACGCGGAATTTATATCGGGGTTTTCGTGAATCGTATACGAGTTTGCAGGTGTCGATGCGAAAAATTAACAGTTATTCATATCGTATTTATTTTGATATAGAGGACGTCGTCGATATTGTTTGTCAGAAAGTGTGTCTTTTGCCAACCGAAGCGGACCATCGGCCGTGCGAATTAACCGATGCCTCGGGCTCACCGGAGTTGCTGGCCCTTGACTGACAAGGGTTTCGGCGCATCTTTGCTGCGCTTATACACTGCCGATGAACGTTAGCGCAACCGAGGCTTATCTGAAAAATATCGTTGTAACTATTGTTGACAGTTGTGCAGGTGAAATATGCGGAATGGCCTTTGACGGCGTGTCGTCAAACCTGTTTTAATAGTGGCTCGCATTCAAGCATCTCGAATTGAACCCGCGCAATAAGGCGTCGGTGTTATTTTCTTGCGCGTCGTAAATAAATGCGTCCGCGGGCACGCGCGGGAAGGGAGTCACCGCATCGCAAACGGGCGAGTTCCGGAGCGTCTCTAACCTGATTACATGAGGATCACAAATGGACAGCTTTCAGCGCGAAATTCCCAAAAGTCGCGTCTCCATCACACTGGATCTGCACACCGGCGGCGCACAGAAGAAGATTGAACTGCCGCTCAAGCTGCTCGTCGCGGGTGACTTCAGCGCGGGCCGCGAGCAGGCGCCGCTGGCCGAGCGCAAGAAGGTCAACATCGATAAGAACAACTTCGACGCGGTGCTCGCCGATTACGCGCCAGACCTGAAAGTCGCGGCCCGGAACACGCTCGCCGATGACGGCTCGGAGCTGCCGGTCAGGCTGTCGTTCCGTTCGATGAAAGACTTCGAGCCGGAGCAGGTGGCCCGCCAGATTCCGGAATTGCAGGCGCTGCTAGCGATGCGCAATCTGCTGCGCGATCTCAAGTCGAATCTGCTCGATAACGGCACGTTCCGCCGCGAGTTCGAAAAGGTCCTGAAGGACAGGCGTCTGTCCGACAGGCTGCGCGGCGAACTCGCACAGATCGCCACGGCCGCCACCCAGCCGGAAGGCCATGCCTGAACGGCGAAGGGCGCAGAGCGCCATCACCGCTTCCCGTACCCAGATACCTGCAGGAACGCAGACAGGAACACCCATGGAACAGAACGAATCCCGCCAGACTGCCACCGAGACCGTTGTGCTGACCACTGCGCAAGAAGCGCAGGTCAACGGCGAGAGCGTCTACGCATCGCTGTGCAACAAGATCAACCTGAAGCCCGTCTCCGAAGCGCGTCCGCTCGAGGCGTTCCGCGACAACGACATGCTCTCCGAAGCGTCGGCCGACGAGCGCATCGCGCGCGGTATCGGCGCGTTTCTCGATCTGGTCGCGCAATCGAGCCAGCCGGTGGATCGTCTCGACAAGTCGCTACTCGACTTCCATATCGGCCAGCTCGATCGGCAGATCGGCCGTCAGCTCGATGCGGTGTTGCACACGCCTGAGTTTCAGGCGCTCGAAGGCCGCTGGCGCGGTCTCAAGATGCTCGTGTCGCGCACGGACTTCCGCAAAAATGCGCGTGTGGAGGTGCTCGACGTGTCGAAGGAGGCGCTACAACGCGACTTCGACGATACGCCCGAGCTGATTCAGAGCGGCCTGTACCGTCTCACATACATCGAGGAATACGACACGCCGGGCGGCCAGCCGATCAGCGCGCTGATCAGCGACTTCGAGTTCGCGAATTCGCCGCAGGACGTCGCGCTGCTCCGCAACATCTCGAAGGTGGCGGCCGCCGCCCATATGCCGTTTATCGGCTCGGTCGGGGCCGCGTTTTTTGGGAAGAAGTCGATGGAAGAAGTCGCCGCGATCCAGGACATCGGCAACTACTTCGATCGCGCCGAGTACATCAAATGGAAAAGCTTTCGGGATACCGACGACGCACGGTATGTCGGTCTGACGATGCCGCGCGTGCTCGGCCGTCTGCCTTACGGCAAGGACACCACGCCGGTGCGCGCGTTCAATTACGAAGAAGCGGTGAAGGGCTCGGACCACGACCGCTACTTGTGGGTCAACGCATCGTTCGCGTTCGCCGCGAACATGACCCGCAGTTTTGTGAACAACGGCTGGTGCGTGCAGATTCGCGGTCCGCAGGCGGGCGGCAAGGTCGAGGATCTGCCGGTTCATCTGTACGACCTCGGCACCGGCGCGCAGCCGAAAATTCCGACCGAAGTACTGATTCCGGAAACGCGCGAATTCGAATTCGCGAATCTCGGCTTTATTCCGCTGTCGTTTTACAAGAACCACGACTTCGCGTGCTTCTTCTCGGCCAATTCGACACAAAAGCCGGCGCTGTATGAGACGAAGGAAGCGAGCGCGAACAGCCGAATCAATGCACGGCTGCCGTACATCTTCCTGCTGTCGCGTATCGCGCATTACCTGAAGCTGATCCAGCGCGAGAACATTGGCACGACCAAAGACCGGCGCCTGCTCGAAATCGAACTGAACAACTGGATCAAGGGTCTCGTGACTGAGATGAAGGATCCCGGTGATGAGCTGCAGGCATCGCACCCGCTTCGCGAAGCAAAGGTGACGGTCGAGGATATCGAGGACAACCCTGGCTTCTTCCGCATCAAGCTGTTCATCATCCCGCACTTCCAGGTGGAGGGGATGGATATTGGGCTCTCGCTGGTCTCGCAGATGCCGAAGGCGAAGAGCTGACCGGGCAGTTTTTTGCACGAGTTTCCCGCAGGAGTCGCTGGTGTGCCGTTGATCGGTGCCCCGGCGGCGCGGTAGTGTTTGTGCGCTCAAAGGAATCGGATGTCGATGGTATCGCCGTTGCAGGCTTACGAATTGAAACTGGCGCCACACCCGGCGCCGTTCTCGATCCTGAAGTTTACTGGCGTCGACAGGGTCAGCCAGCTGTACAGGTACGAGATCGAATTCACTAGCCCGGTAGCGGGCATTGCGATGGATCAGGTGCTCGGCCGTCCCGCACGATTTACTGTCGAGCCGGGTGATCCGGATATCGACTATTTGCGCAAGATGTTCGGCGAGAACGCCGAGAAGTTCAGCACGAGACCGCTGGCGCATACGATTCACGGCATCGTGACAAAGTTCGACGAGTTCGAGACGTCGGCTGACCAAACGCGCTACCGGGTGGTGATCGAGCCAAAGCTCGCCGATCTGGATCGCGGCGTGACGAGCCGCTTGTTTCAGAAGCAGTCGGCCGAGGAAATCATCACCGATACGTTGCGGCACTATGGGTATCGCAACGGAGTGGATTTCGTGTTCCTGTTGCGCGGCCAGCACAAGCGGCATGAGTACATCACGCAGTATCACGAGACGACGTTCGCGTTTATTCAACGTCTCTGCGCGCGGGAGGGGATCTGGTTCCGCTGGGAGCAGAAGCAGGATCGCGCGGTGATCGTGTTTGGTGACGATCTCGATGCGTATGCGCGCAAGCAGCGGACGGTGCCGCTTCGTCGCGATTCGGGGCTCGAAAGCGCGGGTGCCGATGCGATCCAGACGCTCAGGCGGCGTACGCGGCGGGTGCCCGAGGCGGTGCGTTTGCACGATTACAACCATCGGCAGGCGGGCGTCTCGCTGCTGGTCGAGGAGAACGCGGCGCGCGGCGACAACACGACGAATGCCGTCGATTATCGCTGGGGTGAGCATTACGAAACGCCCGAAGAAGGTCAGCGGATTGCGCAGTTGCGGCATGGCGCGCATCTGGCCAGCCAGATTACTTTTATCGGTACCGGCAACCCGTTCTGGCTGGAAGCGGGCGAGGTCATGTCCGTCGATCCGAATCCCGTGGATGCCAAACATGGGATTTTCGTGACGTCGGTGCGCTCGCACGGGGCGCGCGATCAGGCGTACCGGGTAACGTTCGAAGGGATTCCTTCGGATCGGGTGTGGCGGACTTCGATGGAGTCGGTTCGGCGACCGGCTATCGACGGAATTTTGCCGGCGCGTGTTACGTCGCCGGGCAACTACAAGTATGCGTATCTGACCGGGCAGGGGTGGTACGTGATCGTGCTGCCGTTCGATCTCGACCAGTGGAGTCCGGGTGGGACGAGCCGGCCGGTGCGGTTTGCGAAGCCTTATAGCGGCGATGACTATGGCCATCATTTTCCGCTGATCGATGGTGCGGAGGTCGCTATCGTCTTTACGGCGGGTGATCCGGATCGGCCGGTGATCATTGGCGCGATGCATGACAGTCTGCATCCGGATCTGGTCAACAACCTCAATAACACCCGCAACATCGTTCGTACCGCCGCTCGCAATGAGTTGCGGATGGAGGACAAGGAGGGTGTTGAGCATATCCACCTCACTACGCCGTTTCAGACCAGCGAGCTCAATCTTGGGCATATGGTCGATGCGGATCGCAAGGAGTGCGGGCAGGGGGCGGAGTTACGGACGGATGGGCACGTGGCGGTGCGGGGGGCGAAGGGGGTGTTGATTTCGGCAGAGCAACAAGCCGCTGCGGCCGGTCAGCAACTTGCGGCGCAAGATGCCGACGACACCTTCCGACAATCGGAAGACATTCTGAAGTCGCTGAATGAAAGTGCTGACGCCGCACAAGCATTGCTCGCGGAGGTCGGAAGACAACGCGCTCTTGTCGAACAGAATCTGTCACAACTAGAGAAGTCTGTCGTAGTCGCGACTGCGCCAGACGGAATGGGTCTGGCAAGCGGGAATGACTTTCAAATAGCGGCGCGTAAGCAACTTTTCGTTACCGCCGGCGACGGGCTCGACATCGGTGTGATGAAGCGCATCGCGATCGCCGCAGGCGACGCGATTTCCTTTTTTGCTGCCAGGTTGGGTATCCGCATTTTCGCTGCCAAGGGCAAGGTCCAACTGCAGGCCCAAGGCGATGCAATGGAGTTGATAGCACTCAAAAGTGTGGCTATCAGTTCATCGACAGACCAAGTGAATATCACAGCATCGAAGGGCGTCACGTTGGGCGACGGCGCGGGAGCCTACATCAAGATCGCTAACGGACGGATAGAGCTAGCGAGCCCGAGCGGGCTGATCGACGTGAAGGGCAATCTGCAAGTCGGCGACCCGGCCGGAGGTCATTTCACGTTCCCCGGTTGGTCTGGAGCTCCCCTTAAAGATGCAAAGCGAAACCTGAGCTTCGGTTTTTCTGAATAGGCATAGCCATGGCAAATACCACTTCGGCGAATCCATCTAGCACTCCGGTGAAGCTGCTGCCGTTCGCGTTCCCGTTTCGCAGAAAGGCGCCGGGCCCCGCTGGCGCGCCGGCAGATTTCATCGATGAACGCGAATTCCACAAACTGCTCACGCAGCAGCCGTCGGGCTCTTATCCGGTCAGCAGCAAAGGCCTGTGGCACGGTGGAATACAT
>NZ_DASXHN010000432.1:0-8253 GCF_036488505.1 Paraburkholderia sp.
AGCGCGCGGCGGAACGCGCCGATTTCACGCCAGTTGTCGACCGACAGGATGCGTTTGCGCCAGCGCCGCAGCGAGACCGGAATCGCGCGCCGTACGCCGGTGACGAGCTCGACGAGCCCGGCGAAGCTTTCCTCGACGAGCCAGTCGATCTGCGCGTCGGGATGGCGGCGCCGGATATCGGCGATTACCGGCATGTTGTGAACGACGTCGCCGAGCGACGACACCCTGACGATCAATATCTTTTGCGCGCTCAAGAGTGGGAAAACCGGCTATCCGGCTCGAAGATGCGTTGAAAGGAGCCCCAACCCGGCGCATCGCGCCAAGCCCCCGAGGGCTGAGGAGGACGGCAATTCTAGCGCGTCAGATGTAAAAGACATGAAAAAGCGGCGCGGTAGATGCCACCCGCGCCGCGTTCGATGGCGACGACGCTTCGATCCGTTCAGGCAACAGTCGAAGCGCCACCGCCTCAGCCGTTAGAACGGCAGTTTCGCATCGGCCTTCTCCGCGAGAATCACGCGGCGGAAGTCGTCCTGGATACGCTTGAGCGCAGCGTCGTTATCCGCTTCGAAACGCATCACGACGACCGGCGTCGTATTCGACGAACGCGCCAGACCGAAACCATCCGGATACTCGACGCGCAGACCGTCGATCTTCACGACGTTGTCCGCGCCGGTGAACTTCGCGTTCTGCTGCAAACGCGCGATCAGTTCGAAGTTCTCGCCTTCGTCCAGCTTCAGTTGCAGCTCCGGCGTGGAGTGCGAGTTCGGCAGCGAATTGAGGAGCTTGCTCGGATCCTGCTCGCGCGTGAGGATTTCGAGCAGACGCGCGCCTGTATACAAGCCGTCGTCGAAACCGTACCAGCGGTCCTTGAAGAACACATGGCCGCTCATTTCGCCGGCGAGCGGGGCACCGGTTTCGCGCAGCTTCGCCTTCACGAGCGAGTGGCCGGTCTTCCACATCAGCGGCACACCGCCCTTGTCCTTCACCCACTTCGCGAGATTGCGCGTGCACTTCACGTCGTAGATGACTTGCGCGCCCGGGTTGCGCGACAGCACTTCCTCGGCGAACAGCATCAGCTGACGGTCCGGGTAGATGATCTGCCCGTCTTTCGTGACGACGCCGAGACGGTCGCCGTCGCCATCGAACGCGAAGCCGATTTCCGCATCGGTTTCGTTCAACGCGCGGATCACGTCTTGCAGGTTCTCCGGATGGGCCGGGTCCGGGTGATGGTTCGGGAAGTTGCCGTCGACTTCGGTAAACAGTTCGACCAGTTCGCAGCCGAGCTTCCTGAACAGCTTCGGTGCGAGCGCGCCGGCCACGCCGTTGCCGGTGTCGACCACGATCTTGATCGGACGCGCGAGCTTGATGTCGCTCGTGATGCGTTCGAGGTACGCGTCGGCGATATCGTATTCGGTGTAGCTGCCGTTGCCGTCGGTGAAGTTGCCGTCGACGATGCGCTGGTGCAGCGCGAGAATCTGCTCGCCGTAGATGGCCGCGCCGCGCAGCACCATCTTGAAGCCGTTGTAATCAGGCGGATTGTGGCTGCCGGTCACGACGATGCATGAATCGACGCGACGCTCGCCGCCTGCGAGCTCGAGCGGCACGCTCGCCGCGAAGTAGCCGACCGGCGTGGGCACCATGCCGACATTGACCACATCGACGCCGGCCGCGCGCAGACCGTCGGACAGCGCCTGGATCAGCTCGGGACCCGACAGCCGGCCATCGCGCGCGACGACGACCGCATCGCCACCCTGCGCGCGCACTTCGCTGCCGAACGCGCGGCCGATGGAACGCGCGGTGTCGGCGTCGAGCGTCTTGCCGATGACACCGCGGATGTCATACGCCTTGAAAATCGATTTGGAGATCATGTTGGCTCACTTGCGTGCAATGGAAAATTTTGACCTGCGGAGCGCCGGCGAATCGGTAAATTCACGGCAATGCCTGCGGTAAAGAATCACTACCATCCGCGATAAAAGCGGGCGTTGCAACACCGCTGCGCGCCCTTGCCGGAAGCGGTCCGGTTCCAACTTATAATTGCGTTCTTCCGACCCGCCTGAATAACGCCATTCTAATGCTTAGACGCCGTCCTTTTGCAAAGTTGCCGCGGCTGCCGGCCAGGTGGGCGAACGCACAGACGGCCCTGCACATGGCCGCGCGAACAGCCGCGCAATGCGGCCTGAGCGGCGCGCGACGGCGAGCGGCCAACGGATGCTAACGCTCAAACGTTTCGCCAATCCGGACGTCACGCGCGCGTTCACGAACATCGTCTGGCTCGGGCTCGAGCGGCTTACTCAGATCGGCGTCGCAATTGTGATCAGCGGCGTGCTGGCGCGCTACTTCGGGCCCGATACGTTCGGCAAATGGCAGTACGCGAATACGCTGCTGCTGGTGCTGTCGCCGATCACCTGGGTCTGTGGCGCGGAAATCCTCGTGCCCACCATCGTCAACCGTCCTGCCGAACAGCTCGGCACCGTGCTCGGCAGCGCATTCGCGTTGCGCTTCTCCGTGTCGGCGGTGGCGTTGCTGCTCACCTGGCTCGGCATCGCACTGCGCCTGTTCGACCCGCTGGTCGGCGCGATGCTCGCCGGCCTCGCGGTCACAATGCTGTTTCGCGAGCCGTTCGTCGGCGTGATCAACGCGTGGCTGCAAAGCATGACGTACAGCAAGCCGCAACTGCTCACCAGCATGAGCACCGCGGTGCTAAAGGCCGCTTGCGTGTATCTGCTGGTGCGCGCCGCCGCCGCGCCCGCGCGTTTCGGCTGGCTGTGGGCGCTCGAATCGGCCGCAATCGGCGCGGTGCTGATGCTTTACTTCGTGCGCCGCCACCGCGGCAAACTGGGCTGGCGGATCGAACGCCCGCTGTTCAAGCACTTCGCGAGCGCGGGCACGGTGTTCTGGCTCGGGCTCATCTGTATGTACCTGTTCCTGAAGTTGGACCGGCTAATGCTCGAACGCGCGATTTCGTTCGCCGACCTCGGCCGCTACTCCGCCGCGCAGCAACTCAACGAAAACTGGATCACGCTCGCGCTGATGCTCGCGCAAACCATCGCACCCGCGTTCGTCTATCGCGTACAGGGCATCGCGCAACTGCGCCGCAATATGTGGCGGCTCACCGCGATGACCGCCGCGCTGATGGTAGCCGGCGCACTGGTGCTGGATCTGCTCGCCGGCTTCATCATCCGCCGCGTGTTCGGGCCGGACTTCGAAGGCGCGATCGAAATCTTCCGCTGGGCCGTGTGGCTCTCGGTGCCGGCCGGCATCGAGGCGATCGGCAATCTGGTCGTGCTCAAGTATCAGGCCAAATTCGTGTTGCTCTCGAAGTGGCTGCTCGCGCTCGCCGTCGCGTTCGCGGTCAATGTGCTCGCGATCCGACGACTCGGCGCATATGGCGCACTCGTCGGTCTCGCGGCCGGTTATCTGGCGGCCGCGTCGGTCAACCTCTATTACATCCGCTTCAAATTGCGCCCATGACGAATTCATCCGCCGCCGCGCAAACCACGCTCGACGATGTCGCGGTGCTGATGCCCGCATACAACGGCCAGGCGGACGTCGATTCTACGCTCGCGTCATTTAATGAAAGTGCGCTGGTGCACGTACTGATCGTCGATGACGGCAGCGTGCCGCCGATTGTCGCCCCCGCGCTGCCGAACCTCAAGATCGAAGTGCTGCGCATCGCGCACAACGGCGGCATCGAGCGCGCGCTGCAGACCGGCATCGACGCGCTCGCGCAGCGCGGCTTTCGCTACGCCGCGCGAATCGACGCGGGCGACCGCGCGGTGCCGGGCCGCCTCGCGAAGCAGCGCGCGTTCATGGAGCAGCATCCGCGCGTGGCCGGGCTCGGCATGTGGACCCAGGTCGTCAGCCGCGCGGGCGAGCCGCTATTCATGTTGACGCCGCCGGCCGAACCCACGGCGATCCGTCGCCAGCGCTTTTTTCGTTCGTGCCTCGCGCATCCATCGATGATGCTGCGTATCGATGCCGTGCGCACAGTCGGCAACTATCGCGCCGACTATCGCTCGGCCGAAGACCTTGATCTGTTCGTGCGTTTGATGGAGCGCTACGACTGCGCGAACCTGCCGGAACTCGGCCTCTACTACGAGCTGAATGAAGCAGGTATCAGCGCAAGCAGACGGCGCCGTCAGATCGTCTCGACGTTGCGTTTGCAACTGCGGTACTTCAACGTGGCCAATGCGTACGACTGGTTGGGCATCGCGAAGAATCTGCTGCATCTGCTGCTGCCTTATCGCACGTTGCAGCGGGTCAAGCGCATGCTGCTCACGCAGCGCGCGAGCGATTGATCGCCCCGCGCGCTGCGTGCGCTGGGTGCGCCGCTGCGCTCGCGGTCGCATTCGCCGCCGTATTCATTGCCCTGTCCGCTTTCCTGGTCAACGCCCGATGCAACGCTCAGCCTCTTCCCGCATGAAGCCCTCTTTCAAAGCGACGCCAGCGTTGCGCATTACACTCGTCTGCAATACGGCCTGGGCAATCTATACCTATCGTCAAGGGCTGATCCGAATGCTGATCGGACGCGGCGTCGACGTCACCGTGCTCGCGCCGCGCGACCGCACGTTCGAACTGCTGACCGCGATGGGTTGCCGCTGCATCGAGTTGCCGATCGCGTCGAAAGGCACGAGTCCGCGCGAGGATCTGCGCACGCTCATCGCGCTGTACCGGCAATACCGGAGCATCCGTCCGCACGTCGTGTTTCACTACACGATCAAGCCGAATATCTACGGTTCGGTGGCGGCGAAACTCGCCAGTGTGCAATCGGTCGCGGTCACCACGGGGCTCGGCTATGTGTTCATCCAGCAAAGCCGCGCTGCGTGGATAGCGAAAAAACTGTATCGGTTCGCGTTCCGTTTCCCGCGTGAAGTGTGGTTTCTGAATCGCGACGACGAAGCGGCATTCATCGAGGGCAAGCTGCTCGTGCATCCGGAACGCGCGCGGCTGTTGCATGGCGAGGGCGTCGATCTCGAGCAGTTCGCGTTCACGCCGCTGCGCGAGCGCGCGGAATTTCGCTTCGTGCTGATCGGGCGGCTGCTGTGGGACAAGGGCGTCGGCGAATTCGTCGAGGCTGCGCGGCAGTTGCGCGCGCGCTATCCGCATGCGCGCTTCGAGTTGCTCGGGCCGGTAGGCGTCGACAACCCGAGCGCGATCACGCGCGAGGAAGTCGCCGCGTGGGAACGCGAAGGCGTGATCGAGTATCGTGGTGAAGCGCACGACGTGCGGCCGTTTATCGCCGACGCGGATTGCGTCGTGCTGCCGTCGTATCGTGAAGGTGTACCGCGCACGTTGATGGAAGCATCAGCGATGGGGCGGCCCATCGTCGCGACCGATGTGCCCGGTTGCCGTGAAGTGGTGACCGACGGCGTCAACGGCTTGCTGTGCGAAGTGCGCAATGCAGCGAGCCTCGCCGCGAGCCTCGCGCGCATGCTCGACATGAGCGGCGCCGAACGGAGCGCGATGGCTGAGCGTGGCCGGCAAAAAGTCGCCACGGACTTCGACGAACGCGTGGTCGTCGAAACCTACAAAGACCTGGTCCAGAAAATCACGGGCGTTTTACTTTAACGGAGCAACAGATGACCACGAAGGGCACGATTCTGGTAACGGGCGCAGCGGGCTTTATCGGCTCGCACACCTGCGTCGAATTGCTCACCGGCGGCTACGATGTCGTGGCGATCGACAACCTCGTGAACAGCAAGCGCGAATCACTGCGGCGCGTCGAGCAGATCACTGGCCGCGCTGTGAGCTTCTATCACGACGACGTGCGCGATGAAGCGGCGCTCAAGCGTATTTTCGACGCGCATCCGATCACCGGCGCGATCCACTTCGCGGCGCTGAAGGCCGTCGGCGAATCGGTCGCGAAGCCGATCGAGTATTACGACAACAACGTCGGCAGCCTGCTGACGCTGCTTGGCGTAATGCGCGATCGCAACGTCAAGCAGTTCGTGTTCAGTTCGTCGGCGACCGTGTACGGCGTGCCACAAAGCTCGCCGATCGACGAATCGTTTCCGCTGTCGGCAACCAATCCGTATGGTCAGTCGAAGCTGATCGCGGAGCAGATTCTGCGCGATCTCGAAGTGTCGGATTCATCGTGGCGCATCGCGACGCTGCGCTATTTCAACCCGGTTGGCGCGCATGAGAGCGGGTTGATCGGTGAAGACCCGGCAGGCATTCCGAACAACCTGATGCCGTACGTCGCACAGGTCGCGGTCGGCAAGCTCGACAAGCTGCGTGTGTTCGGCGGCGACTACGAAACACCCGACGGCACCGGCGTGCGCGATTACATCCATGTAGTCGATCTTGCGCGCGGGCACCTCGCCGCGCTGGATGCGCTCGTCACGCGCGATGCGAGCTTCGTCGTCAACCTCGGTACGGGTCAGGGCTATAGCGTGCTCGACGTGGTGCGCTCGTTCGAGAAGGCATCGGGCAAACCGGTGCCGCACGAGATCGTCGCGCGCCGTCCAGGCGACGTCGCGCAGTGCTTCGCCGATCCGACGGCGGCCGAGAGGATCATCGGCTGGCGCGCACAGTTCGGTATCGAGCGGATGTGCGCCGACCATTGGCGCTGGCAATCGATGAATCCGCACGGCTTTGCATGAAGGCTCGTGAAGATCGACCGCGGATCTGGCGCGTCGCGACGCACGGACGCCGCCGCAGGCGTTCTTTGTGGCCTATTCGCAGAATGGCACCCGGAAGGTCAGGTTTTGCTGGCGACGGTGGAACTCGCTCGCGAGGGTCACGATTTTGCACCGACTCGTGCGATCCGTTTTTCTTATCGAACGTACCGCGAACACACGGCCCCGGCTTGATCGTGCGTGATCGCCGGTAGCCATTGACGTCACCTTTTGTGCGCAGCTCTGGCCGCATACACTTCAACTTGCGCTGTGCCGCGCGGGCCAAGTTGCCAACAGAACACCGAAGCACCACCTGGTTATTCGGGGATCGATAAGTCGTGCATCCATTGACGCGCCAATTTTGCACCACGCGGCAAGCACACGCGAGCGCGCCGAGCGCTATCGGATAGCTTTGGAGGCTGTGGCAACGCTTGCAAGTCGGGGCGTGAATGCGAATAGCACGTCAACGCCGCTGCCGACAGGCGAAATCCATGCTGGCTTTTCAACCGCAGCGTATGTCGAGTGCTTTCACCGTCTCGAATTGGGCACGCGTTCATTCGAATTATTTTTCTGTCGCTTGTTCGTCGCCCCGTGCGCGCAAAAAACGTCGACGCGATTTCATAAAATCTTCCCAAAGCGCTTTCGTTAATCTTTCTATTTGGTTCCGGTCATAGCCGAGCCCGTCAGAAGTCAATAAAGGTTCACCATCAAGGCGGACGGATCCTAGCCCGAAGTTTTAGATATTTCGACCCCAAATATGAGTTTGCGGCGTTTCATATATACGATTAAAGAAAAAAATACATGATGGACGCGCGGTGAAAACTTCGCATTTCGGCATTCAAAGGAGTCCCTAGCGGACTACTGTCCGAAAGGGGCGAACCAGCCGTTACGGCAACAAGTTCACCTGCCGCATTTATAATACGAATAAACCGGGCGAAAATTTCTTCAAAACGCACGTGTCAAGTGGTTCATTGTACTTTTTGTTCGTCGGCGGGAGATTTACCCCGAATATGCGGCGATCAAGGGAAAGTCTCACTCCGCGAAAACGGATGCGGGGAGCTATCGCTTTTTTTTCCGCATCTTTCGCGACGTTACATAACTGAAACGTTTTTTGAGATATATTTTGTGCCCATGAACTGCGCGGGAAAACCCTATCGCGCAATTCTTTCTTGTTCTACGTGCAATTGCCAGCAAACTAATTCGCGTTTGGCGAATTTCAACGTTCTTGCCGGGTTGAAGCGCGAATGACCGCAGCCGGCGAGGACGCAGTACTTATTGGAAACGCAGCCCGGACATTCAATCCGGGACGCGCTGGCTATAGCAACTCGTTCTCGCGACGCCCGAGTCCGTCGGGCGCGGGAACTCGTTCGCTTTCAATAAGCGTGAGGATATGGGATTGGCGGCCACGGAATTATTTAACGTGACCAGTCGCGTCAGGAAATCCATCGAACAAGAGATGCAACCATAGTTACACTTTTAAACAATTTAATTCGCAGCCCAAATTATCCGAATCGTTCATTTGTCTGCTATGGCGAAATTTTCTTAGAAACGCTGCGATCGACAAAGACTGCACTTGTGTCGTCTTTCTGGGCCGGCAGCAGCAGGTGATCTTCGCAACCATTCTTCCCTGTGACGG
>NZ_DASXHN010000447.1:0-11302 GCF_036488505.1 Paraburkholderia sp.
GTCACTCGAGCTCTCGCCGCATGAACACCCGTTGCGATTCGTCGAGCCCGCGCGCGATATGCGCATCACGCCGCGCGATCAGCGCAGCGTCCAGATCGGCCGTTTCGATGTCGCGAAACCCGAGCCGCCGGTAGTACGGCGCATTCCACGGCACGTCGCGGTAGGTCGACAGCACGAGCTGCGTCAGTTGCCGCTCGCGTGCGATCCGCGCGACCTGCTCGATCAAGGCCGCGCCGATGCGCCTGCCGGCGTGCGACGTCAGCACATCGAGTTCCTGCACATAGATGCGAGCCGGCTGCGGCTCGAACATCACGAAGCCGGCACAGATTGCCGGCGCGTCGATCGCGACGATGATCTCGCGCGCGGCGATCTTGCGCCTGGCGGTCTCGAGCGCCATCGGCGGCGCATCGGCGATACCGGTCATGCCGACGCCCACGAAGCGCGAAGCCGCGTCGAACTCGATCGCGCGGATGGTATCGGCATCGTGCGGGGTGGCGAAACGAAACGTGACGGCGGGATCGTATTGCATGCTATCGAGCGACCGGGAGATCGCCCGAGTTTGCCATCCCGGCCGTTCAACCGGCAAGTCGTCCGGATTCGCCAGCGTCAGCGCAGATAACCGCGCGCGTACGCGTGCAGGGCTACACTCACGACATCCCCACACCGCCCCGCCGCCATTCCACTATGAATCTGATGAACGTGCTGCAGATCGCGCTACACCTCGATCAACACCTGAGCACGTTGATCGTGCAATTCGGCACCGGGATCTATGTGCTCCTGTTTGTCGTCGTGTTCGTCGAATACGGCTTTCTGCCACTGTTCTTCCTGCCTGGCGATCCGCTGATCTTCATCTGCGGCGCGCTGGCGGCCAGCGGCGCGCTGAATGTGTGGATCGTCGTGCCGGTGCTGTTCATCGCGACGATCGGCGGCAGCATTGTCGGCTATGCGATAGGCCGCGCAATCGGCGAAAAGGTCTACACGCGCAACTATTACTGGCTGAACCGCGACGCGCTACGCCGCGCGCATGCGTTCAGCGAAGCGCGTGGCCGGCTGACCTTCCTGCTGTCGCCGTTCATCGCCGTCGTGCGGACGTTCGCGCCGTTCGCCGCCGGCGTGTCGAGGATGACGTTTTCGCGCTTCGTCTCCTTCGTCACCGCTGGCGCCGCGCTGTGGGTCGTGTCGCTGATCGCGGCCGGCTATCTGTTCGGCAACGTGCCGGTGATACGCGAGCATCTGAGCTCGCTGGTTTTGCTGGGTCTCGCGCTCGGTGGCGCAATGCTGATCGGCGGCGCGGTATGGCGCTTTTTCAGCCGGCGCGCGGGTACCCGGTGACGCGCGCCACGCCGTCCGCTCCGGCCTTTCAGTTGACATGCATCGACAGCGCTGCGCACGGCTCCGTCACAGTTGTCTTGCACCACGCTGATTTGCCGGCGGCTCCGCGATGTCGGGGTATCGGCGCAGGCACCGCACGGCCAACAAGACGACCGATGTGAACGGCGTCCGCCACGACGCTATTCCACGCGACGCTATTCCACGCGACGCCGCGTCGAAATCGCCGATGCCGTCGAAATAACCAGATCCGCGAAGCGCCGCTCGTCGCGGTCGGCATGCCAGCGCGATCTCGCCACCGCAATGTTCACGGCGCCGACACCCCGCCCGTGCGCATTAGTGATAGCCGCCGCCGTCGAAATATCGCTGACGAAATACTCATCTTCGGTGTGCGCATACCCTTGCTTGCGGATCTGCGCGATGCGGTCCTTGATCTTGCGCGGCTGATAAACGGTCGACGATGTGTAGGGCACGAGATTCGTGCGCGCCAGAATGTCGTCGATGTGTCCGTCGGGGAGGGTTGCGAGTATCGCGAGTCCGGGCGCCGTGCAATACGCGGGCAGACGCGAGCCCGTAATCACATGGGCGTTGAACACATTGCGGCTGACGATGCGCAGCACGAAGACGATGTCGGTATCGTCCAGCACCGTGAGATTGGTGGCCTCCTCCGTCTCGGAGCCCAGTTGCTGCAGATACGGCGTCGCGCGGCTCACGAGCTCGTTCGAGGTCAGGTAGTGGTAGGTGAAGTCGAGCAGCCTCGGCGACAACTCGTACTTGCGGCTGTCCGGATCCTTGAACAGATAGCCCAGCGCGGCGAGCGTGAACGTGAAGCGCTGCGTCGCGCTCAGGTCGAAGCCGGTGAGCGACGATATCTCCGACAGCGACAGCTGACGCTTGCTGCCGTCGAACGCGGTGAGCACTTTCATCGCCTTTTCGACGGACTGCACGTAGAGCGACGACGCGCTGGGATCGGCCGCCTCGACGGGCGGCTTGGTCGCTGCACTTTTGCGCTTGCGCGGGACTTTGGGCGCTTCGATCATCACAATGTTCGTCTTCAGGGTTATGGGCGAATTATCGCATGGCCCTAAAGCGCTATCGGTATCCAATATCAGACCCGCGCCTTGATGCGATCCCATGCATCGTCCACAGTGCGCGGCAGCAAATGCTTCCTGATCCGTTCGCTCACCGTCAGTTCGAAGCTCGCCACCGCACGGTAGTAACGCGGCAACTGAAAACTCGCGAGCCGCTCGCGCGCCCATGCATGCATGGCCTCCCACTCCACCGGCTCCTCCTTGAACTGCACGTTCAGAAGGATGTCCTGCTCGCCGATCGCTGACGCCACGCCGATCGCGGCACTCGCGCGCACGGCCGGATGCGTGGCGAAAACGCGCTCGATCTCCCACGCCGACACATTCTCGCCGCGCACGCGCATGCTATCGGTCTGCCGGCCAATGAAGAACAGATCGCCGTCGGCGTCGCGCCGCGCGCGATCGCCTGTGTGCAGTTTGCCGTTGCGCAGCGCAGCCCGGGTCGCGTCCGGATTTTTCAGGTAGGCCGGCAAAAACGTGCCCTCCACCTTGCTCGATAGCACGATTTCGCCTGCGTCGCCTTCTTTCACGGGCTGGCCGTTTTCGTCGAGCAGTTCGACCTCGATCCACGGCAGCGCGCGACCGATCGACCCCGGCTTGCCCGTGGCATTCGCAGTCGCGAAACTCGAGCACTCGGTCATCCCATAGCATTCGTGCAAGCGCACGTTGAGGCGCTCCTGCACCAGCGCCCATGAGGAAGCGCTCACGCCCGCGCCCCACGCGACGCGCAGCGTGTGCGCCCGCGGTTGCGCGTCCACCGGTAATTGCATCAGGATATCGAGCACGCCGCCGAGATAATGTAGTTGCGTCGCGCCCGCGCGCTTGACCTGAGACCAGAACTGCGAGGCCGAAAAGCGCGGCACCGCGTGCAGCGTCACCGGCTCGAGAAACGGCAGCATCAGCATTTGCGCGCCGCCGATATGGCACAGCGGCTCCCACAGGAAGAGCCGGTCGCCTTCTCGTACGTCGGCGACGCGCAGCGCGGCTTCGCTCGCGATGCGCATCATCCGGTGCGTGAAGACGACACCCTTCGGCGCGCCCGTCGTACCCGACGTGTAGATGACGCACAGCGGATCGTGTACGCCGATCTCCGGGCTCGTGAATGCCGCAGCCGGTTCGTGTGGATCGAACGCGGGCAGATGCACGCGCCGGGTCGTGCCGCAATCGATCGCCGCGGTGACGGCGTCGAATTCGTCCTCGATGACGAGCAGTTTCGGTTCGGCGTGCTGCAGCAGATAGACGAGGCCCGCCCCGCGCAGCTTCGTGTTCACCGGCACCCAGACCAGCCCGCTCAGCATCAGCGCATAGATCAGGTGAACGTGACCCGCGCCGTTGCCGAGCATGACGGCGACGCGGTCGCCCTGTACGAGCCCTTCGTCCGCGAACCAGCGCTGCAAGCGCGCGACCTGCCGCGCGATGTCGTCGCAGGTTATCGCCTGATCGTCGAAATGCACGACGGTGCGTGCCGGCTCGCGGCGCAGTCTCGCAGCGAGCAGGGGCACGCAGTCGAGTTCGTCGTCTGCGTGGCGGTGAGCGAAATAGTCGGGGTAGCGATGCATAGTGATATCGGTTGAAAAGCGGGATTCAGCGCGTGCGGCGCTTGAACCAGGAAGAGACCGCGACGACCAGCGCGATCAGAATGATCAGCGTGGTCGACACGGCCGCGAGCGTCGGTGTGACCGCCAGTTGGATGTTGTCCCACATCTGTTTGGGCAGCGTCGAATTGATGCCGCCGCTCACGAAGATCGCAATCGTGAGATCGTCGAAGGAGACGAGGAACGCGAACAGAAATGCGGCGGTCACGCTCGCCATCAGCAGCGGCAGCACGATCGACGTGATGCGCCGCAATGGCGATGCGCCCATCACGCGGGCCGCGTCGTCCAGCCGCCAGTCGAAACGCTGGAAACCCGCCGCCAGCGTGACGACCACATACGGAATCGCAAGCACCGTATGCCCGATCACGAGACCGAGATTGGTGCCCGTGAGCCCGAAGCGGCTGAACAGATACAGCAGCCCCACCGCGACCACGATGCGCGGCACGATCAGCGGCGCGACCAGCAGCGCGAACACCGGCTTGCTCGCACGGCGCGGCATGCGCGTCATCGCGAGCGTCGCGCCGAAGCCGAGCAGCAGAGACAGCACCGCAGTGCCCAGACCGACTTCGAACGACCGGATGATCGCGCTCTGCCACACCGGCGAATCGATGAAGCTGCCGAACCAGCGCATGCTGAAGAACCTGGGCGGAAACGCGATGTAGTCGCTCTTCGTGAACGCATACGGAATCACCGAAAGCACTGGCGCCACCAGCACGATCATGATGATGCATGTGTACAGTCCGAGCGGGCTCGCGGCACGCGCGGTGGTGTCCGCGTGCGCGTTGCGGCGCATCACGAAGGGCGCGAAAAGCCGGCCCGCCGTCATCAGCAGCGCGAGCCTGACGCCCTGTGCGCGCGAGCCGCGGGAACGCTCGGTGACCTCGCCCGTCAGCGACGTCAGCCCGACCATGCGGTCGTAGACGAAAAAGATCACGACCGAGCAGATCAGCAGCACCGTCGACAGCGCACCGGCGAAACGCATGTCGAAGAGTTCGAGCACGGACGAAATCACGAGCTGCGCGATCATCGTTTCCTTCGGTGAGCCGAGCAGCGCCGGCACGATGAAGAAGCCGAGGCTCGAGATGAACACGAGCAGCCCCGCGGCCGCCACGCCGGGCGACGACAGCGGCAGGAACACCGTGAAGAAGCTCATGCTGCGTTGCGCGCCGAGTGTTTCCGCCGCCTGCGCGAGCCGGTCATCGATGCCGCGCATCACGGGCAGCATCGTCATCACCGCGAGCGGCAGCATCGAATGCACCATGCCGATGAGCACGCCGGCCAGCGACGGAATCGTGCCGCTGGTCTCGTGCACGAGGCCGAGCGACAGCGCGATGGTCGACAGCACGCCGGTCTTGGACAGCAGCAGCATCCACGCGTAAGTCTTGACGAGATAGCTGGTCCAGAAAGGCAGCATGATCCACAACAGCCAGCGTTCGCGCAGCCGCGCCGGCAGCCGGCTCAGCATGTAGGCGACCGGATAGCCGAGCAGCACGGACAGCGCGGCCGTCAGGAACGAGATGGCGAAGGTGATCCACAGCACCTTCGCGTAGACGGGCGTGCGCGCGATGCGCTCGAACTGCGCAAAGCCGAAATGGCCGTCGGCGCTGACGAGACCGCCTTGCAGGATTTCCCCGACCGGCAGGATGAAGAACACCAGCAGGAACAACAGCGTGGGCAGGATTGGCAGAAACCGCAGGCAGCGCGCGAGCACGACCGAGCGGCCGCGCCGCGCCATTTCGTTATCGCGCTGCGCATGGAGAGCGAGGGTCATGACGATTCCTCAGGCGTGCAGCAGCGTCGTGCGGTGCGGATCCCAGGTCAGGCCGACCCGTTCGCCGACACGCGGCGTCACGCTGCGCTCGCAGCGCACGGTCAGCTCCGTGCCGTCGCTCATGGCCAGTTGTACGCGCGTGTCGCTGCCGAAGAACACCACGTCCGAGATCGTGCCGTCGACAAAGCCGCTGCGCGGTTCGACGAGGCGCGGCGCCTCCGGACGCAGCAGCAACGTATGACGCGCGGCGGGCGTGGCCGCCGCAGTCATCGGCAGCGGAATACGGCCGCCCGCCGCGAGCAGGATCGGCTCGCCGGCCGCGCCGCGCGCGGCGTCGAGTTCGCCTTCGAGCAGGTTCGAGTGACCGATGAAGCCGGCGGCGAAACGCGTGGCCGGACGGTCATAGAGATCGGCGGGCGTGCCCACCTGCTCGATGCGCGCCTGGTTCATCAGGCAGATGCGGTCGGACAGCGTGAGCGCTTCGTCCTGATCGTGCGTCACATACACGAAGGTCGCGCCAAGCTCCTTGTGCAGGCGTCGAATCTCGGACTGCATGTGTTCGCGCAGCTTCTTGTCTAGCGCGCCGAGCGGCTCGTCGAGCAGAATCACCGAAGGCCGGTAAGCGAAGCAGCGCGCCAGCGCGATGCGCTGCTGCTGCCCGCCGGACAACTCCTTCGGATAGCGCCGCGCGTATTCGTTCATGCGGACCATCGCGAGCGCGTCGTCCACCGCGGCGCGCACCTCGTCGCGCGACTTGCGTCGCATGCGCAAGCCGTAGGCGACGTTGTCCCATACGCTCATGTGCGGGAACAGCGCATAACTCTGAAACACCATACCGATGCCGCGCTTGCCCGGTTCGACGTGCGTGACGTCGTGTCCGTCGATCTCGATGCGCCCCGCGCTCGGCGCGACGAGTCCAGAGATCATCTGCAGCAAGGTGGTTTTGCCCGAACCCGACGGACCGAGCAGCGTCAGGAATTCGCCCGCCTGCACGGCGAGGTCCGTCGGTTCCAGCGCGACTGAATCGCCATAGCGCTTGGCAATACCGATCGCTTCGAGTTTCGAGCTCATCGTGCCGTCCTCAGGAAATGATCCACGAATTGAACCGCTCGGTGACCGTCTGGCGGTTGGCTTCCCACCATTGCGGGCTGGGCAGCTTCATGTCCTTGATGTTCTCCGGCGCGGTTGGCAGCAGCGCCGCGCGCTCCTTGCTGATGGTCTCGAAGGACTTCCTGTTGGTCGGGCCGTAAGCAAGCGTGCGCGTCAGCATGGCCTGACGCTTCGCGTCGGCGCAAAAGCGCACGAACTGCTTCGCGGCATCGGCGCGCGGCGTGCCCTTCGGGATGCCCCAACCCTCGATCGAATAGAGACCCTGATTCCAGACGATCGTCACCGGCGCACCGCTGTCCTTCGCCGCTTGCGCGCGGCCGTTCCAGGCCGAGATCATGTCGACGTCGCCGCTCTGGATCGCCTGCATCGCCTGCGCGCCCGACGTCCACCAGATGTCGATGTGCGGCTTGATCTTGTCGAGACTCCTGAACGCCCGGTCCACGTCGAGCGGATAGAGCTTGTCGAGCGGCACGCCGTCCGCGAGCAAGGCCTGCTCGAGCGTGTCGAGCGGACTGCGGCGCAGGCAGCGCCGGCCCGGAAATTTCTTCACGTCCCAGAAGTCCGCCCACGACTTTGGGCCGTTGTCCTTGAACTTGTCGGCACGATAGGCCAGCACGGTCGAATACACGTCGACGCCCAGCCAATTGGGCGTGATCGCCTCGGGCATGATGTCCGGGAAGTCGCTCGTCTTCAGGCCGATCGGCTCCAGCAGGCCCTTGGCTTCGAGGTATGGAATGTCCGCCGACAGCGTCAGCGTGGTGACGTCCCACACATAGTTTTTCGTTTGCACCATCGCCGCGAATTGCGCGACCGGCTGCGATTCGCGCGCGACGCTGACGACCTTGATGCCCGTCGCTTTCTCGAACGGGTCATAGAACGCTTCGCGGTAGGCGGTCGTGTACGGACCGCCCGGGTCCGATACGACGATCTGCTTCGATTGAGCGCGCGCGGCCAGCGGCATCGCGCCGGCCACGGCGAGCGCGCCCGCGCGTTGCAGAATGCGCCGCCGCGTCGCGTTGAAGTCTTGCGTCATGATTCAGGTCTCCCGCAGTGGGGTTGAGAAAGAGCGGCTCGACTTCAGCCCGATTTATTTGGCGCGCTTTTTGAAGAACTCTTCCATCATGCGAGCGGGCTCACCGGAGTCGTATGCCTCGCGCTGGATGCGCTCCCCTGCCTCGATACAGTCGACGAACCCCGGCTCGGTCATCTCGCGGAAACGCTGCTTGTCCAGTCGCATCGCGACGGGCGGCTTGGCGGCCAGTTCGGTGGCGATTTCCAGCGCTTTCCCGAAGACCTTGTCCTGCTCGACGATGTGATGAATCAAGCCGATGCGATAGCACTCGTCGGCATCCATCAGACGGCCGGTGAGCGTGAGTTCGATGGTGCGCGACATGCCGAGCATCGAATTCATGATCCATGGGCCGGTCGTGCTGGCGATGCCCGCATTGATTTCCGGCTGCCCCATGCGCACGCCCGGATGACCCACCCGGATGTCGCCCAGCAACGCGACCTGGAACGCCGAACCGGCGGCCGTGCCATTGAGCGCCATCACGAGCGGCTTGCTCAGGCCGCGCAGCGCCGCGTAGTAGCGCTGCCACTCCTTGACCCACGCCACTGCGCGCTCGCCGTCGAAGTCGTGTGCCTCCGCCAGGTCTTGCCCCGCCGAGAACGCGCGATCGCCCGCGCCCGTCATGATGATCGCGGCGACGGTGTCATCGGCATTGAAGCGTTCGAGCGCCGCGATGATCGCTTCGCGCATCGGCGTGGTCCACGCGTTCAGGCGCTCGGGACGATTCAATGTGATGACCGCAACCCGGCCGTGATTCGAAAACAGAACGTCGTCGCTCATGGTTTATCGCATCGCAATAGTTAATGGTGAAATGCAATATAGGTCGATCAAAAACAAGCTGCAAGCGGGTTTACGCGGAAAAGTCAAAGCCGCTGAACAAAGGGCGCGAGCGAGCGAAGTGAATGCATCGTGCGGTCAACGAAAAATCGGTCGAAACGAGCGCGCGAATGCGTCGGGCCGAGAGTGGCTCGATGGATTTCGTCCGATTGACTTCAGCGCCGCGTCGCCGATGGGCAGGATCCGGCAGTCATTGAGGGAAAACCCTCTATTCTTCATTCCCGCCGCGTGGGAATCGCATTTTTGTCCAGCGGGAGAGACGTGGCAATCTGCGGGTCATCGACATCGCCGTTTTACCGCTCGAGAACAACTGTGAAACAGGAATCAAACGTCACCGGAGCCGAGCGTCTGCTGCTCGTGTTGACCGCGCTCGCCAGCCACGGCAAGGCCATGTCCGTGAAGGACATGCTTGGCGCGACCGGCCTCGCGCAAAGCACGCTTTACCGGCAAGTGGCGCTGCTCAAGCGCTGGGGCTTCGTCACGGAGGACGCCGGCTTTTATGCGCCCGGCCCCATCAGTCTTCAACTCGCGCTTGGCTTTGACATCAATTCGATGCTGGTCGAAGCGAGCCGCGACGGCATGAGGCAGCTCTCGCGCACCACGCAGGAAAGCGTCGGGCTCATCGTCGCCGTGAACGATCAGGTGATCTGCCTCGAGATGATCGACAGCATCCACTCGCTGCGCTGCTCATTCGAGAAAGGCCGCGCGGTGCCGTTACGCGCGGGCGCATCGGCGAAATCGCTGCTGGCCTTCATGGCCGGCAAAGCGCGGACCGACACGCTCGAGCGCCAGTTCGCCGGCGACGATGCGGCGCGCGCCGCCCTCGAAGCGGAGCTGGAGCGCATCCGCGCGCGCGGCTACGCGGTGAGCGACAGCGAAGTCGACCCGGGCGTGTGGGGCGTGAGCGCCCCCGTGTTCGGGCGCGGCTCGCGCGGCGCGGGCGCGAGTGCATCGATCACGCTGATGGCGCCCTCCTCGCGCGCAACGGGCCGCGAACGTCAACTCGCCGACTGGACGGTGCGCACCGCCAACGCCATTTCCGCCCGGCTGCAAGCCGCCTGAATAGCCTGAATATCCAACTCAACGACTGACCACACACCCCGGAGCCAACCCGATGAAACTGAAGACCCTTCTTTCTGCCGCGAGCCTCGGCATCGCAATGACGATCGCCGCCCTGCCCGGCACCGCCACCGCGCAAGACTCGAAGACGCTGAATGTCGCGACGGACGCCACCTTCGCGCCGATGGAATTCGTCGAGAACGGCCAACGCACCGGCTTCGACATCGACATCATGAACGCGCTCGCCAAGGCAATGGGCAAGCAGATCCAGTGGACCGACATCGACTTCAAGGGGCTCATTCCGGGCCTCGTCGCGCATCGCTTCGATGCGGCGATCTCCGCCATCTACATCACGCCGGAGCGCGCGCAGGTCGTCGACTTCACGCAGTCCTACTTCGCGGGTGGCCTGTCCGCGCTGGTCAAGGCGGATTCGCCGATCAAAACGCTCGCCGATCTCAACGGCAAGAAGGTGACCGTGCAGGTCGGCACGAAGTCGGTGAACTTCCTGCGCGACAACTATCCGCAAGTGCAGCGCGTGGAGGTGGAAAAGAATCAGGAGATGTTCGATCTCGTCGGCATCGGCCGCGCGGATGCCGCCGTGACCGGCAAGCCCGCCGCCTATCAGTTCGTGCGTACCCGCCCCGGCTTTCGCGTACTCGACAAGGAGTTGACGACCGAGGCCTACGGCATCGCGGTGCGCAAGGACGAGCCGCAATTGCGCGACCAGCTGAACGCCGCACTCGCGAAGATCAAGGCGGACGGCACCTACAACGCGATCGTGCAGAAGTGGTTTGGCGCGAGCGCCAGCAACACCGCGAACGCGAAGTAATCCGGCGGATCTGACCCATGCAACTCGACTTCACGCCGGCTCTGGCCGGTTGGGCCGATATCGCGCATGGCGCGCTGGTCACGGTGGAAGTGACCGCCGCCGCGCTCGTGCTGTCGTGCCTGCTCGGGCTCCTGATCGGCATCGGCCGGCTTTCGCCGCAGCGGCGCCTGGTCTACGGCTTGTGCACCGGATATCTGATCTTCTTCCGCGGCACGCCGCTGCTCGTGCAACTGTTCTTGTTGTTCTTCGGCTTGCCGCAGTTCAACATTCTGTTGCCCGCGTTCGTGTGCGGCATCCTCGGCCTCGGGCTGTATTCCGCGGCATACGTGTCGGAGATCGTGCGTGGCGCGATTCAGTCGGTGGATCGCGGGCAAATGGAAGCGGCGCGCTCGATCGGCATGTCAGCGGGACAGGCGATGCGCGCGATCATTCTTCCGCAAGCGATCGTGCGCATGATTCCGCCGCTTGGGAACGAGTTCATCGCATTGATCAAGAACTCCGCACTGGTGTCGCTGTTGACCATTCCCGATCTGATGCATGAAGGACAGAAGATCATCAGTGTGTCGTACCGGTCGCTGGAGATCTATCTCGTGATCGCGCTCGTCTATCTGGTCC
>NZ_DASXHN010000464.1:0-2428 GCF_036488505.1 Paraburkholderia sp.
ACAGCGCGGCGCCGAGCGCGGGATGCGTCTTTGCGTACGTATCGAGATCGATGCCTTCGGTTGCGGCTTCCCATCCTTCGCGCATGCTCGCCACGCCCGCCGCAATACCCTGCGGATGACCGATGATGCCGCCTCCTGCAAGGTGCATCAGATCGATGGAGCCGAGCGCGCTAAAAAGATCGGGCGCCTGCGACGCCCATTGGCCCGACGAGAACACCGGCATCAGCGGCTGCACGCCGGCAAACGGCGCGAGGCACGAACGCGCCGAATCGATCACCGACGCATCCGGCTCCCAGAACTTGCCGCGCACGCCGTTCACATGCAGATGGTCGACGCCCGCGAGCCGCCATAACTTCTGATACGCGGCAAACGAAAAGCCGAGCTGAGGGCAGCGCGTGAACGCGCCCCAGCCGTTGCGGTGGCCGTGCAGCGGCAGTTGCGAATGACGGCGCACATGTTCGACGCCCGCGAAGCCGACCCAGTTTACGCACACCATGATGCAGGTACCGCCGGCAGCGAGCACCTGATCGTGACGGCGCAGCATCTCGTCGATGGTGCCCGAGATGTTGATCGCGTACATCGGCATGCGTCCCATGCGATCGGCGTGGCGATGCAGCACGGGCATCACGGCTGCGAGACGCGCGTCGAAGCTCGCATAGGATGGGTCGCCGAGCAGTTCGTCATCCTTGATGAAGTCGATGTCGGCGCCGCAGAGATCGTCGACGATCTGCGCGGTCTGCTCGGGCAACAGGCCGATACTCGGCTTGACGATCGTGCCGATCAGCGGACGGCCATGAACGCCGGTCACGCGCCGCGTGCCTTCGATGCCGAACGCGGGGCCGGGAAAACGCGCCGCGTAGTCGTCGGGCAAGTCGATATCGAGCATCCTGAGGCCGGTGATCTCGCCGAGCTCGAACAGATTGCCCGCGACGGTCGACAGCAACTGGGGCAGGTTCGCGCCCACGTTGTCGACCGGAAACGCGATTTCGATTTCACCGCGGTAGTAGAGTGGCGCAGGTTCGCGGCGCTCGACGAACGCGCTTCGCAGCGAAGGCGCCAGTACCGGCGGGAGCGAATCGACCCGCACCACGCGCGCGCGGGCGCGCTCCTTCAGTTCATGCGTTTCGCCGGGCAGCGCGAGAAAGGTGCCGCTCGACTGTTCACCGGCGATGATTTCGGCGGCTTTTCCCAGCGGCACAAAGCTTTCCACGAAGTAACGCACTGCGAATTCCGGGCGGGGGCGAGGGTTCTCGGACATATTGATGGATCTACCTTGCGGCTGGCGCGAGCGGAATGGAGTGCGCCGTTCGTCTCCGTATCTCTACTTATTTCACGCGCGTGCGAAGGCGAGGAACGCTTTTGCATGCACGTTTCCGAGCGACTATAAGATTGACGCTCAAAAGCTTCAAACGATATGATTTCCGCGCGCGATGCAAAAAACTCACAATACCCGCAGCGCGCGTTCTACCAGAAATCCGCATCTGGCCATCGCGCCGCGCCGGCGCGCACAAGCTGGCGCGAGCGCTTCGTTAGCGAGGAAGTTGCGCGTGCCCCGTCCTTCACTCAATGCGCTGCGCGCGTTCGAAGCCACCGCGCGGCTGCGTAGCTTCGGCGAAGCGGCGTCTGAACTGTCCGTCACGCACGGCGCAATCAGCCGTCACATCCGCTCGCTCGAAGACAATCTTGGCGTTCTGCTGTTGTTGCGCAACGCCCACGCCACCGAGCCGACGCCGGAAGGCGCGCGGCTCGCCGAAGGCCTGTCCCGCGCATTCAACCTGATTCAGTCGAGCATCGATCAGGTGCGGCCCGGGCCGCTCACGCTGTCGTGCTCGGCGTCCATCATGATGTACTGGCTTCTTCCGCGCCTGTCGAGGCTGCATCGCAAGGAGCCGCGGCTGGAGGTCGGTTTTCATACGGGCTATGGCGAAATCGACTTCGCGCGTGATCACATCAGCGTGGCGATCCGGCTGTCCACCATCAAGCCGCCAAAGGATGTCGAGCCGAAACCGCTCGTCGACGAATGGATTGGCGTGGTCTGCTCGCCCGAATACATGCGTACGATGCGCATCAACGCTGCCGAGGATCTCGAACGCGCACGGTTGCTCGCTACCGCCACACGTCCCGCCGCGTGGGACAACTGGTACGAGGCGAGCCGACTGTCGCCCGCGCGCCGTCCGGCCGTCGCGGAATCGTTCGAGCATTTCTATCTGCAGATCCAGGCCGCGAAATGTGGTCTCGGCGTGGCGGCGGTCCCGCGCATGCTGGTGCGTGACGAACTGGATTCCGGCACGCTGGTCGCGCCGTTTGGTTTCGTCAAGGGCTCGCGCAAGCTCGTGCTCTGGGTCGCGCCGCATCTGGAAGCGCGGTCACAGTCTGCCGCGCTCGTCGGCTGGCTCAGGGAAGAACTGCTGCGCAGCGAAGGGGCGGC
>NZ_DASXHN010000067.1:0-6316 GCF_036488505.1 Paraburkholderia sp.
GTGAGGGCCACGGGGCCGGCTTTCGTGTCGGCCCATGGCCTGCGCGCGCTAGCTGTAAGGCGACGATGAAGGCGTGTTGGTCGAGGCGTGTCCAACGAGAAATTCTGGATGCTCCGCATTGATATTGTCACAACGATTGACCGAATTCACAGAAGTCGCTAATATCTTGCCTTCGTCGCGTGACCTCCCTACGCGAGCGAAGTTTCGGGAGACGTGGCCGAGAGGTCGAAGGCACTCCCCTGCTAAGGGAGCATCTGGGCCAAAACCTGGATCGAGGGTTCGAATCCCTCCGTCTCCGCCAGCAATGGTGGCGAAACCCCGTAAGTTCAAGGACTTACGGGGTTTTTGTTTTTTCAACCCACAAAATGACCCACGAAGCTGATAAAGATCAGCATTTCGCGACACCGCATGTATAGTCGCGCGCACACCGATTCGGGGCGCGGCAGATTGTGTGCGTTGAGTCGGTGTGGTGAGTGTTGGTAGCAGCGCTGCGCGGCGATTGGGGGAACACCATCAGCAATACGCTTAAGGCGCGTCATTGCGCACGGGTACGGGTCGAAGTCCAGAGGTTGGGTCGATGAACGGGGATAGCTTTTCAGTCGTGCATACGGTCGCGAACGAGGTTGAAGCAGCGTATCACCGGACTGATTTGCTTGAAGCGTGCCGCCCGATGATGCAAAAATGGGCGGCGCATGGGTGCGGTTGGAACGACTGATTTCAAGCCCCGACACGTTGTACTAGGTTAGGCTCAAGGACAGGAATTGATCGTGTGGCAATCAATCCAGCGGTCTATGGTGACTCCATTCTTTTCAGAATAGGAGATTTTCCAGAATTTCAAGTCATCTGAAATACCAATCAATTTCACGTACTCCCCTTTAACGACATACGTTTTAACCTTTGTTTCCGATGGTGTAGGGTACAAGTAGGCTCGGCCTACAACTACCTGACGTTCGCCTTGGTGAGCATTGGCTTGTTTCCGAGTGAGAGTTACCGCGTAGGGGCCATAGAAAAAATCACCCTTTGGATTCTTCGTAACCTTCCATATCAACGCATCGTCGTAACTGGCCAAATCTGCGAAACCGTCCTTTGCGCCGAAAAATGAATAAAAGTGAATTTCCGCGTGTCGCCCGTCTTCGCGCACGTGTCCAGAAATGTTTTCGATCCCGTTCGTGCTGCAATCGATTCGGTTCCCATTTTGGGTAATGAAGCAATAGGAGCCAGTCACTGCGCCGTCATCCGCTTCGTTGAGTTTTATTTCGAACGTCGAATACGGCTTGCTCGATCCCGTCAGATATTCTACATATTCCCAATCCCCTGAAAATTTGCCATCAGCAGCCCATGTAATCGAATGGAAGAACAGAGTGTTTAATACCACGATCAAAAGGATAGCGTATTTACGTGTATTCAATGCTCTACTAGGTTTGAGCGGTATTTCTGGTTTAACAATTTTTGAATCTGCAATGCAGCCCTTCCAGAAGTTATGCTCCAGTCGTACACCATCAATGCCACACGCTCATCTTTGAGGCCACAAAATCCCTTTGCCTGCCAATAGGGCTTCAGATAAATTACCTCGGCTTGTTGTTCCGTCAAATTTTTCAAGTTATCCAACGTAGGGGCGACACCCACGTCTTCCTGTGCATATTCCTGCCATGTGGGCCACGCAATCCCGTGATTCGTCGGACCGCCCTTGTCATCAGTCCGATTAACGTATCCGCCTTCATGTCTCAGAATGATTTTTAATATTTTCTTGAATCGTGCAGCACAGTCACAACTTTCAATGAAATTCCCCACCAGTCCAATCGGATTGATGTGATAGACATCCGGTCCCGGAAAGCCAGCTACGCCGGCCTGCACCTCGTCCCACCATGCGAGCCTTGCGATGCGTTTCTTTTCCTCCTCATGCTCCGGCTTCGGCCCCGTGCGCTCTTCGATTGCGCTGACCAGTTCCTGCCACTTCGCGGGGTTGGCCCATTCGCTTTCGTGCTTCGCAATGAGGCGCGACGCCCGAAAGGCGACCCACGGAAACCCCGCGCCCGGCGTGTTCTGCCGGGAACCGCAGAGGTCGTCCGCTGCGTGAACACCGTCTCCGCTCGGATACAGAACGCGGTAGATGGCGGCCATGAGTGGACTCAGCTTGCCAACAGAACCCACGCCGGGTGTATCGCTGCCGAGCGCATAGTCCACATAGTCGCCCGTGGTCGCGAAAATGGTGTGCGCCGGATCGTGGTCCTCGTCGTGGCATTCGAAATCGATCCAGTTTTGCGAGAACTCGCGGGTCACACGCCCCCCGGCAAAGCTCTGCTCACGCACCCATCCTGTGATGGCATTGCGTTGAATATCCGCACTGTCAACTTTCCACCAGCGCCGTTTCTGCCCGTCATTGCCCGGCGCTGTCTCCGTGAACAGGTGCGCCGCGTCTTGCGGCAGAGCGGCGAATGTGTAGGTCTGGACTACATCGGTTTGCTTCGCATCCTGCCCCTGCTGGCCATGATCGTGATAAAGCGTGGTCCCACGGTCGACACGGAGAATCGTCGGGTCGGCGGACAAGCCAAGCCGACTCCATTGGGTCGCGTTCGCGCAGTTGGCGTTGACCCACGCGCGTCCATCCTTGATGAACTTCTTGATATTCTCGTCGCAGAACACCTCGATGTGCGCCATCCGGGTTCCGCTCGAACACTCGTTGAGTGAGTCATAGCGACCCGGGTGGCCGATCAGGTCGCCCGCCTTGACGGGAATACCGCCGCCTGTTCCCTGCGGATCGGCCGGGCTGCACCTCTGATTCGTTGTGACGACGACCCGGTCAAAGGTTGACTCCGGGATAGACTCTTCGGCAAGCGGGCCGTCGTTCTGCTCGCCCAGATAGATCCACCCCGTAATCGCCAAAAAGGGCGCAACATAGCTCATTCGCGGTCATACGTGCGTGCTGCGCGCGGTGCGCGAACCGATGGTCACGAAAAGATGCTGTGTCCCGTTTGCTGCCTGTTGCGTCATGCTCAAGTCTCCAGTTGGTTTAATCGCCAGCCCACGCTATTGAAAAACTGGGCGCGAGTAAATGGGAGAAGTCTTAAGAATTGTCATGCAACTTAATACTGTGGCTGGCGGGCATTTCAATGGCGCTCACGGCGCAGAATGCCAATGCACGCTCAATATCGTCGTCGCGCAACGCAGTTGGACCGTGTATCGAACGCAGCTTTGCACAACTGGGTCCGAAGCCGCTTGGCAGTTTCGGTTCGTCTGCAACTGTCGATGCAAACGACAAACGGCATGACACCGCAAACCGTTGGACCGGGAACCGAAACCCGCGCGGTGCTGCGGCCTGGTTCTGCAAAATCGATACGCGTCGCCATATCGGTGACACTCAATAATGCGGAACCCGCGCCTTTTCTCACCACCGTCTGTCCGATGTAACCAGACGTTACCCGCCGCTCGCACCCGCTATTTTCAGCATCAGTTATTACAAAATTGAAATACGCATGATGCGGCGTTGCGCTATATTTCCGCCAACAAAACACGTTCCTACAAAGGTGATCAATGAAGTCCGCTCGTCTTGTTCCGCTTCTGCTCGGGGTGTTGACGTTGGGTGCATCGGGTGCCGCGATGGCCGGGGGCCTCAATATCGGAGTTAATATCGGCATTCCCGCGCCGGTCTACGTTGCACCGGCTCCGGTCTACGCACCGCCCCCGCCGCCCGTCATTTATCAGCCGGCGCCCGTGTACGCGGCACCAGCCGTTGTAATCGGCTGGCATGGCGACCGCTACTGGGACGGCCGTCGCTACTGGGCGCGTGACGACTGGTATCGCCACCATCCGCCGGGACGCGGCTATGGTCACGATCACTACGATCACGGTCGCGGCTGGCACTGAACTGCTCTGCATCGCTGAAAACAACCGTAACCGCCCGCAAGGGCGGTTTTTCTTTGGCGCGGGCATTTGACTGCGACGCGGTTCGGCGCGTCGAACTGGCGGAGCGCGCGGACTAATTGGGTAGAATCCCTCACACCGCCATTGCCCACTCACCAGCAAGATCTCTATGACAACTGGCTCGCGACGGGTGCAAACGCCTGCTGCACGTCGACACGGCGTGATCAACCGACCCTTGCGCGCGCTATTGGCCGTCGTTCTTGCGTTCGCCAGTCTGTTGGCCGCGTCGCGGGCGTATGCGGTCCATGCGATCGCGCAGTACGGCGAGCCCAAATATCCGGCCGGCTTCAGGCACTTCGACTACGTCAACCCCGATGCGCCGAAGGGCGGCACGCTGGTGCTCGCGAACCCGAGCCGGCTGACGAGCTTCGACAAGTTCAATCCGTTCACCTTGCGCGGCAATGCGGCCCCGGGTCTCGAATTGATGTTCGAGAGCCTGACCGTCGGCAGCGCGGACGAAGTCGCATCCGCGTATGGGCTGCTTGCCGACGACATCATCGTCGCGCCCGATGGCCTGTCGGTCACGTTCCATCTGAACCCGCGCGCGCGCTTTTCGAACGGCGACCCGGTCACCGCCGACGACGTCAAGTTCTCGCTCGACACGTTGAAAAGCCCGCAGGCCGCGCCGCAATATCCATCGATTTTCAGTGAGATCAAGCGCGCGGTGGTGGTCGATCCGCACACGGTGCGCTTCGAGTTCCGTGATCGCAATCGCGAGTTGCCGCTGCTCGCCGGCAGCATGCCGGTGTTCTCGCGCAAGTGGGGGATGAAGGCGGACGGCAGCCGCATTCCGTTCGATCAGCTCGCGTTCGACAAGCCGATAGGTAGCGGCCCCTATCTGATCGAGAGCTACGACAACGGCCGCACGATCACCTTCAAACGCGATCCGAACTACTGGGGCGCGGATCTGCCGGTGCGCGTCGGCATGAACAACTTCGATCGCATCGTCTACAAGCTGTACGCCGACGCGACCGCGCGGCTCGAAGCATTCAAGGCCGGCGAATACGATGCGCTCGTGGAATACGTCGCGCGCAACTGGGTGCGCCGCGACGTCGGCAAGAAGTTCGACAGCGGCGAATTGGTCAAGCGCGCATTCCCGCAGCACAACGGCTCCGGCATGCAGGGCTTCATCCTGAATATGCGCCGGCCGCTGTTTCAGGACGTGCGCGTGCGTAAAGCGCTCGATCTCGCGCTCGATTTTCAATGGCTGAACCGGCAACTGTTTTTCAATCAGTACACGCGCATCGACAGTTATTTCGCCAACACCGAATGGCAGGCGAAAGGGCTGCCGTCGCCGGGCGAACTCGCACTGCTGGAACCGTGGCGCGACAAGCTCGACCCGGCGGTGTTCGGGCTGGTGCCGAAGCAACCCGACACGGATCCGCCGGGCTCGCTGCGCGCCAATCTGCTGCAGGCGCGCGATCTGTTGCAGCAGGCCGGCTGGGTCTATCGCGATGGCGCGTTGCGCGATGCGCAGGGCGAGCCTTTCCGGTTCGAGATCCTCGACGACTCGGGCGCGGCCGCGTCGATGGAGCCGATCGTCGCAACCTTTACGCGCAATCTGCAAAAGCTCGGCATTACCGCGACGTTTCGCACCGCGGATTACGCGGTGTATCAGAAGCGTCTGGACGCGTTCGATTTCGACGTGACGACGATCCGCATGCAGGACGTGCAGGTGCCAGGCTCGGAGCAGATCAACCGCTTCGGCAGCAAGGCCGCCGATACCACCGGCTCGGACAACGTGATCGGTGTGAAGTCGCCGGTGATCGACGCCGTGCTCGACGCGCTCGTGCACGCGCAAACTCGAGAGCAACTGACCGACGCGGCGCATGCGCTCGACCGTCTGCTGATGCATGGCTACTACGTGGTGCCGCACTGGTACAGTGCCACCCACCGGGTCGCGTTCAAGCGCGGTCTCGCGTGGCCGAAGACGCTACCGCTGTACTATGGCGCGGAAGGCTGGATCACGTCGATGTGGTGGTACGAGCAGCCGCCGGCGCGTGCGCAAACGCCGCCGCCGCCCGCCACGCCGCCGAAACCATAGCCGCGCCGGCGCAGCATTCGCGCATCGACGATTGCGAACCGACTGATCGCTCACTCCAACGCCTTCGCACCGGAATACCGTCTATGTGGAGCTACATCCTCAAACGCCTGCTGCTGATGGTCCCGACGCTGCTCGGCGTGCTGACGCTGACCTTCGTCGTGATCCAGTTCGTGCCGGGCGGCCCCGTCGAGCAGATGCAGCACGAGCTGCGCAAGGGCGCGGAGGGCGCGTCGCCGTTCGGGCTGCGCGCGCATAGCGGGGTCGACGCGCAACAGCTCGCGCAACTGAAGCAGCTATACGGCTTCGACAAGCCGCCGCTCCAACGCTACGGCCTGATGCTCAAGCGCTTCG
>NZ_DASXHN010000499.1:0-7098 GCF_036488505.1 Paraburkholderia sp.
ATAGCGGCTTTGTCGTTCGGTATCGGCATCGGTCTGGAGAGACAGATGCGGCAGCGAACGGCCGGCCTGTGCACTATCACCCTGGTGACCAGTGGTGCCTGCTTGTTTGTGATCCTTGGCACCTTGACCGGGAACGGAACCGCGACCGTGACGCAAATGGCGGCGTACGTGGTGTCCGGCGTGGGCTTCCTGGGTGGCGGCGTCATCATGCGCGAGCAGGGTGCAATCCAGGGTATCAATACGGCGGCTACCTTGTGGTGCTCGGCGGCCGTTGGCGTTCTTTGCGGGGCAGCACACTATGGGCCCGCCATCGCGGGAACCCTGGTGATCCTGTTCACCAACACCGTGCTGCGTGAGATCGGGCGCGCAATCAATACAGCGCCGGTGGCTTCCGCCGATCTCGTGCGCAAATACGTGCTGACGGTGGTCTGCCGCGCGGAGGATGAAGTGGATATCCGGGCGTTGATCACTAACTCGATGGTGTCCGCGCCGCTCTCGTTCCAGGGACTTAGCAGCGCGGACGTCGACGATGGTTCGCAGCGAGTGGAAGTGATCGCAACGCTCGAAACGCATCCGAAATATCAATCAAAGGTTGAAGCCGTTGCGAGCCGGCTCAGCATGGACAAGGGTGTATCGAGCGTTAGCTGGGCCGCGCTCGATACCGTACCAGTGCCTGACTGAGATTGCGTCAACGGTGACCGGCAGGACCCGGCTGTGCCGGATGCGTGGGGCATGGCATGGGTTTTGAAAGAATGCATCGGTAGTATCCGGGGCAGCGATGCTTGGCGCGTCATCAAGTATCGCTTCAACCCATTGTAAGGTCGCAGATGAGTACTTATGTGTTGTTGGCTTGCGGGTTCGGGACTGGATTAGCAATTGCCATCTGGGGAATATTTGACGCACTGAAGCATTCCCGGCGCGAATCGGGAGCGCACGATGACCGCGCCCATTCAACGGGCGATAAACCCAGGCAGTAAACCCCGGCTCCCGCGGCGCAAGCGTTCATCCGGGCGTAAGCCCTTGCCAACCACCGCCAAGCGCCTTCAATAACAACACGCTTGCATCAAGCCTGCGCGCATCGATCTGGTCGGCGGTGCGCTCGTTCGTCAACGCGATGGTCTGTGCGGTCACCACATCCAGATAGCTCACTGCACCCGCCTGGAACCGGTTGGTCGTCAGTTTCAATGCAAGCCCGGCGGAGGACGTTGCGAGTTGCTGGCTTGCGGCTTCGCTCTGAAGCGACTGCAGCGCCGACAGGTTGTCCTCGACCTGTTGAAACGCCACGAGCACGGTCTGCCGGTAGTCCGCTACCGAGCCGTCGTATTGCGAGTTGGCGCCCTTCAGCGTGGCATCGCGCCGGCCGCCATCGAATAGCGTGCCGACCAGTTGCGGACCGATCGCCCAGAACAGGCTTGGAGCGGTCAGCCACGGCGCAAAAAACGTGCTTTCAAGTCCGGCGCTCGCCGAGAGCGCGAGATCGGGAAAGAACGCGGCATGTGCTTCGCCGATCTGCGCATTGGCTGCAAATACGCGTCGTTCGGCAGCAGCGATATCGGGGCGGCGCTCGAGAAGCTGCGAGGGCAAGCTGGGAGGAATAGACGGCACAACGAACGATTTCGGATTGGCCGCAATGGAGAACGTCGATGCCGGTTCGCCGATCAACGTAGCAATCGCGTGCTGAAGCTGCGCGCGCTGGACGTCGATATCCGTGTCCTGTGTCCGCGTACTTTCCAGTTGGGTCGAGGCCAGCGCGACCGCCGAGGCATCGATCGCGCCGTTCTTCAACTGCTGGTTCAGGATGCGCAGCGCGTCGGCATAAGCGTTCACGGTGTCGTCGAGGAGCTTTTTCTGGGTATCGAGTGAACGCAGGTCGAAGTAATCAACGGCCAGGTCGCTGGTCATCGAAAGGCGCACCGCTTCAAGATCCGCCTCGCTTGCCGCCGCATTCGCCTGCGCGTTGACGGTTGCGTCTTTCACGCGGCCAAACAGGTCGGGCTCCCACGAAGCGCTCAAGCCGGCCGAATAGTCGGGTATGGTCTTGCCCGCGAGCGAATGGCCCTGCACGTTCTGCGATGTACGGAAGCGGCTCGCGGACGCGCCCGCGGTCACGGTCGGGAAGAAGCCTGCGCGTTGATAGTCGACGAACGCGCGTGCTTGCTGCAACTGCGCGACCGCTTTCTTGACCGTCTGGTTCGATACATCGATACGGCTTTCAAGCTCGTTCAACTGCGAGTCGCCGAAGACGGTCCACCATGGGCCGCGCGGCTGGGTATCGGCGGGCGTGGCGAGCGCCCAACCTGTGGCGCCGGCATAGTGCGCGGGAACGGAGACGTCCGGCTTCTGGTAGACAGGCAAGGTGGAGCAAGCGCTGAGCGCGACGCCCAGGCAGACGGCCAACGTCTTGCGGGCGAGGGCGGAGGGTGACATAAGCATGAGCACGGTCCTCATGAGGCGGATGAAACGATCTGCACCGGCTCGCCCGGGCTGATGGCGTCGCCCGGATTGTCGATGACCCGGTCCGTCGCTGTGAGCCCGGTCATGACTTCCACGTGGGTGCCGAAATCCCGTCCGATGGTCACGGTCTTGAGCGCGGTTTTACCCGTACTGTCGACGACCGCAACGCTCACGCCATTGGGTCTGAACAGGAGCGCGCTCACCGGCAGGTCGAGCGCGGGGCTGGCGTTCTGCAGCGCCAGATGTACCTGTGCATAGGCGCCGGGCAGCAGCGCGCCGTCGCGGTTGTCGACATCGACTTCCACGTGCAGCGTGCGGCTGACCGGATCGATCGCACCGGCACTGCGCACGACTTTCGCGGCGAAACGCCTGCCTGGATATTGCTGCACACTCAGATAAACCTCGGTGCCCGGCGTGACGTAAGGCGCATCGTTTTGCGGTACATCGACGAACACCCGCAACGTGTCCGTCTGCTCCACATGAAAGAGTTCACCAGGCATGGCGGCCAGACCCGGCGAACCGCCCGCCGTGACCAGCGCGCCAACGTCTACGTTGCGAGCTGTCACCACGCCGTCGAAGGGCGCGCTCACCTTTTCGTACGACACCAGCTCGGACAGGCGTTGCACATTAGCTTGCGCGGACTGCAGCATGGCGCTTTTCGCCTGCATGTCGCTGACCTTCGTGTCGGTGTCCTGTTGCGAGACCGACTGTGTTTTCAGCATGTCCTGCCAGCGTTGCGCGCTGACTTTGGCGTAGTCGGAATTGGCTTGCGCTGTTGCTACGTCGGCGCGCGCCTGGCGAAGCTGTGCATCGAGTTCCGGTGTCTGGATGACGGCCAGCGTTTGCCCCGTCTTCACCCTGGCGCCAATGTCGGCGTACCAGTGTTCGAGATATCCGCTTGTGCGGGCGTAGATCGAGGCATCGGCGTAGGGCATCACCGAGCCGGGCAGCAGGAGTTCCTGGACCGCAGGCGCGCGGCGCGGCTTGATGACCGAAACACCGAGCGCATGTTGCGCAGCGGCTTGCGAGGTCAGCGCGGTGCTGGCTTGCAGTCGCGGAACAATGCCAATCACAAGCAACGCAGCAGCGATAGCGGCGAATGCCAGCGGCATCATGAAGCGTCGGCGGATGGCGGGCTTGGCGGTCGTCTTATCAGCCAGCACCGCTGGTTCGTGCATGTCGTTTTGATGGTTCATGGTCTGTGCTCGTTTAAAGGCAGTCACTGAATGGCGGGGGTGGTTTGCGCCGCTGCCGCTTTTTTCATACGGCGCTTATCGATCCATGCGTGGACCATGCCGAATACGACCGGGACGAATAGAAGGGTGGAGACCGTGCCGATCGCCAGGCCACCGATCACGGCACGCCCAAGCGGTGCATTCTGTTCGCCGCCATCGCCCAGGCCGAGCGCCATCGGCAACATGCCGATCAGCATCGCGAGCGCGGTCATCAGCACGGGCCGGAAGCGGTTGAAGCCGGCTTCAAGGGCAGCGGTCAGCGGCGCCGCGCCGCCTTGCAACATCTCGCGAGCCGTGTTGATGACAAGAATGCTGTTGGCCGTTGCAATGCCGATGCACAGGATCGTGCCCGTGAGCGCCGGAACGCTTAACGTGGTGTGCGTGGCGAAGAGCATCCACGCGATACCCGCCAGCGACGCAGGCAAGCCGCTGATGATGATCAGCGGGTCGATCCACGACTGGAAGTTCACGACCATCAGCAGGTAGACCAGCGCGATGGCGAATACGAGTCCCAGTCCCAGGCCGCTAAACGATTCGTTCATCGACTGCACCTGGCCGCGGATGACGATCGACGAGCCGGCGGGCAACTGTGCCTGCGCCTGGTCCACGAGCCGCGTCACGTCCGACGCCACGCCGCCGAGATCGCGTCCTTGCGCTGAAGCGAAGATATCGAGCACGGGCTGCACGTTGTAGTGCGAGACCACGGCTTGCTGCGTGCCACGGGACATGGTGCCCAATGAACCCAACAGGTTTTGAGGCGACGAGGAAGTCGCGTCCTTCGTCAGCGGCACGTTCGCCAGCGTCTGCAGCGAATGAATGTCGTATTGCGGCACTTCGGTCATCAACGGATAACTCACGCCGTTCTTCGGATCGAGCCAGAAGTTAGGCGTGGTCTGCGAGCTGCCCGACAGCGCGATCAGCAGGTTTTGCGCGACATCGCGTTGTGTGAGGCCGGCTTGCATCGCCTTGGTCCGGTCTACGTCGATGTTGATCGCGGGTTCGTCGCCGGGCTGCTGAATCCGGGCATCGACGAGACCACGCACGGTCCTCAGCTTCGCCAGCAAGTTGTTCGCCACCACACGGTTCTGATCGAGCTTGTTGCCGACGATCTGGATGTCGATCGGCGCGGGGAGGCCGAAGTTCAGGATCTGGCTGACGATATCCGCCGGGAGGAACGCGAAGGTGGTGCCGGGGAACGACGCGGTCAGTACGTTGCGCAGTTTCGCGACATAGTCCGCCGTGGGCGCGTGTCCTTTTTTCAATGTGATCATGATGTCCGCGTCTTCCGATCCGACCGGCGCTGACGAGTCATAGGTCAGGTTGATGCCGCTTACCGGCACACCAATGTTGTCGAGCAACGCGGCCTCGTCCGACTTCGGAATGACTGTGCGGATCTTCGCTTCGACTTCGTCCGCCAGACGCGCGGTCTGTTCGATCCGGGTGCCGGTGGGGGCACGCATATGCAGGCGGATCTCGCCGGTATCGACAGCCGGGAAAAAGTCGCGGCCTGTGAAGGGCACGAGTGCAAACGACCCCACGCAGAGCAGCATGAACACCAGCAGGAAGCGGCGGCGGTTTTCAATGGCGCGGCTGAGTGTCGCCTTATAGCCGTGGCGCAATGTTTCGAAACGACGCTCGAACCCGGCCTGGAATCGCATGAGAAAAGCGAACGGTCCGCGTGCCACCCGGCCATCTTTCGACGGCATTTTCATCAGGTACATTGCGAGGGTCGGGATCAGCGTGCGCGAAAAGAAGTAGGACGCGCACATCGCAAACACAACCGCTTCAGCCAGCGGCACAAACAGATATCGCGCTACGCCTGAGAGCAGGAACATCGGCACGAACACGATGCAGATAGAGAGCGTTGATACGAAGGTGGGAACCGCGATTTCGCCCGATCCGTTGAGAATGGCGTCATGCAGCGGCGCGCCGTTCTCCAGATGGTGCGTGATGTTTTCGATAGCCACAGTCGCGTCGTCCACCAGGATCCCGACGGCCAGCGCCAGCCCTCCGAGGGTCATGATGTTGATGGTTTCGCCGAGTGCCGAGAGCGCAATCAGCGAGGTCAGCACCGAAAGCGGAATGGTGACAGCAATGATCAGGGTCGCGCGCCAGCTGCCGAGGAACAGCAGGATCATCAGCGCGGTCAGGCATGCGGCGATCACTGCTTCCCGCACGACCCCGGTCACGGCCGACTTCACGAATACCGACTGATCGGAAAGCGCCGTGATGTGCAGCGCCTTCGGCAATCCTGCTGCGATCTTCGGCAGCATGGACTTGATCTGACCGATGATTGTCAGCGTCGACGTGCTACCGGTCTTTTCCACCGTGAGCAGCGCAGCGCGCTTGCCGTTGTTGCGCACGATGTTGGTTTGCGGCGCATACCCATCACGCACCTGGGCGACGTCCCGTACATACACCACACCGCCTTTGACGGTCTTGATCGGCAAATTGTTGAGCGCTGCGACGCTGTCCGTGCTGCCGTTCATTTGCACGTTGTATTCAAGTGCGCCGATCTTGGCCGTGCCACCCGGCAGGATCAGGTTCTGCGCATTGACGGCATTGACTACGTCGCTGGGCGACAAGCCTTTGGCCTGCAACGCACGCGGATCGATGTCGATCATGATCTGGCGGATCTTGCCGCCAAAGGGCAGCGGGACGGCCGCGCCCTGCACCGTAGCAAGCTGCGTGCGAATGAAGCTGTTGCCCAGGTCGTAGAGCGTTTGCTCGGGCAGCGTATTGCTCGACAATCCCAGTTGCAGGATAGGGACAGTCGACGCGTTGTACGTAATGATGTTCGGCGGCAACGTGCCGGGTGGCAGCACGCGCAGGATGGATTCGGAATTCGAGCCGGCTTCGGCGATAGCGCGGTTGATGTCCGCGCCGGGATGAAAAAATATCTTGATGACCGAGACGCCGTTCAGCGACTGCGATTCAATGTGTTCAATATCTTCAACATCGGAAGTCAGCGCGCGTTCATAGTTCGACGTGATCCGGTACGCCATGTCCTGCGCGGAGAAACCGTTAAACGACCAGACGACGCTTACCACCGGGATATTGATATTCGGAAAAATATCCGTAGGCGTACGCATGATGGCGAGCGGTCCGATCAGGAACAGCAGGATCGCGAGCACAATAAAGGTGTAGGGCCTGCGCAAGGCCAGTCTGACAATCCACATGGGTATTCCCGGAAGATGAGCTGCGCTCGGAAAACGGAGACTTCGAAACGTGTGGCCAGTGTGACGAATGGATCTTTACCCGGTCCTGACCACGAGGTTACAAAGTTGTCATCTTCGAATGCCGGGATGCACAATCGGAGTGCGCCACATGACGATCTTGTCATCTGAGCGTCGGCTATGAGTCAGTGCATGTCGCGCAGAATAAGTCCAGTCATCGCCGCTTCCAAGAT
>NZ_DASXHN010000509.1:0-6743 GCF_036488505.1 Paraburkholderia sp.
CGTCCACGTCGATGCCGTGCAACACGAACTGTTTGCCGTCGTAGGTCTTTTTAACGCGTTGCAGAGTCAATGCAGCCATGCGGTTTCAGCCTTCTTTGTGTGCTTGCCGAATTACTTTTCCGAATCCACGAGTCCGCGCACGAACCAGCGCTGCATCGTCAGCACCACCGCGAGCGGCGGCAGCATCGCGAGTAGCGTCGCCGTCATCACGAGATGCCATTCGGTCGCGGTGTCGCCGGACGCGATCATCCCTTTGATGCCGATCACGGCGGTGGTCAACGATTGCTGGCTGGTAATCAGAATCGGCCACAGGTACTGGTTCCAGCCGTAAATGAAGGTGATCACGAAGAGCGCCGCCATCGTGGTGCGCGACAGCGGCAGTACGACGTCCCAGAAGAAACGCAGCGCGCCCGCGCCGTCGATGCGCGCGGCTTCCATCAATTCGTCCGGCAGCGTCTTGAAGAACTGGCGGAACAGAAACGTCGCGGTGGCCGAGGCGATCAACGGCAGTGTCAAACCGGTGTACGTATTGCTCAGATGCATCGACGACACGACTTGCACGGTCGGGAAAATACGCACTTCGACGGGCAGCATCAGCGTGATGAAAATCAGCCAGAACGCGAGCGTGCGAAACGGGAAGCGGAAAAACACGATCGCATACGCGGAGATCATCGACACGGCGATCTTGCCGATCGCGATCGCGAGCGCCATCACCAGACTGTTGAACAGCATCCGGTTGAACGGCGCGGCCGCATTGCCGGTGCCGTGCGTCCACACCGTTGCGATGTTCTGCAACAGATGCGTGCTCGGCACGAGCGACAGCGGCACCGTGAAGACCTGGTGCTCGCTCATCGTCGCCGCGCAGAACGCGACGTACACCGGAAACACCACCAGTGCGACGCCTATCAGCAGCACCACGTGGCAGAACAGGTCGAAACCGCGTCGGTTCTCGATCATGAGTATTGAACCCTGCGTTCGATGAAGCGGAATTGCACGACGGTCAGCGCGACCACGATCAGCATCAGCACGACCGACTGCGCGCCGGAGCTGCCGATGTCGAGGCCTTGAAAGCCTTCTGCGAAGATCTTGTAAATCAGCGTGCGGGTAGCCTGGCCGGGGCCGCCGCCGGTCGCGGCGTCGATCACCGGGAAGGTGTCGAAGAAAGCGTAGGTCACGTTGATCACCAGCAGGAAAAACGTGGTCGGCGACAACAGCGGCAGCGCGATGCCGAAGAAGCGCCGCACCGGACCGGCGCCATCGATCGCGGCCGCTTCGATCAGTGAGCGCGGAATCGCCTGCAGGCCCGCGTAGAAGAACAGAAAGTTATAGCTGACCTGTTGCCACACCGACGCGAGCACGACCAGAAACATCGCCTGGCCCGCGTTCAACGCGTGATTCCACACGATGCCGTGTTTGGCCAGCGCATACGTGACGAGGCCGATACTCGGGTTGAATAGAAACGACCACAGCACCGCGGCGATCGCCGGCGCGACCGCGTACGGCCAGATCAGCAGCGTTTGATAGGCTTTCTTCGCGCGCGTCACGCGATCGGCACAGACTGCGAGCAGCAGCGAGATCACGAGGCCCGATACCGTGACGAGCGCGCAAAAAATCATCGTCGTGTTGAACGACGACAGATAGAGCGGGTCCGCGAAGAGTTGCTTGAAGTTCGCCAGTCCGACGAACTGGCTGGACGTCCCGAACGCGTCCTGGCTTTGCGTCGATTGCCACAGCGCCTCGCCGGCCGGCCACAGAAAGAACAACAGCGTGATGATCAGTTGCGGCGCGACAAGCAGGTAGGGCAGGACGCTGGTGCCGAAGCTGGAGCGCTTTTCCATCGAGAATTCCCAAGATGTGCTGCGACTGCGGTTTGCGGCGCGCTCGCGCCGCAAACCCGGACTGCCTGGCTAGCCCTTAGCTGCCCGCTTTTTCGAAGCGGCGCAGCAACTCGTCACCGCGCGTGACTGACGAGTCGAGCGCCTGTTGCGGCGTCTTCTTGTCGGCCCACACCTGTTCGAGTTCTTCATCTATCACCGTGCGGATCTGCGGCATGTTGCCCAGACGCAGGCCCTTCGTGAACGGCAGAGGCGGCTTGTTGAGCATCTGACGGATCGCGGTGTCGCTGCCGGGGTTCTTGTCGTAGAAGCCCTGCTGGCGCGTCAGGTCGTAGGCGGCGGTCGTGATCGGCAGATAGCCGGTGTCCTGATGCCATTTCGCGGCGACCGCCGGCGTGGCCAGATACGCGAGGAACTTCGCGACGCCCTTGTAGACGGCCGGATCCTTGCCCGACAATACCCACAGGCTGGCGCCACCGATGATCGCGTTCTGCGGCGCGCCCTTCACGCTGTCGTCGTACGGCATCATGCCGGTGCCGAAGTTGAACTTCGCGTATTTCTTGATCGTCGCGAGCGAGCCCGACGAGTTCGTGATGATCCCGCAGTCGCCGCTATAGAACTTCGACACCGGTTCGTCCTTGCGGCCGACATAGGTGAAGGTGCCGTCCTTCACCATGCTTTGCAGAAACTGGATATGCGCGACCTGCAGCGGCTTGTTGAATTCGAGCTGCGCGTCGAGGCCGTCGAAGCCGTTGTTTTTCGTTGCGAACGGCGCCGCATGCCACGCGCTGTAGTTCTCGAGCTGAATCCAGCTCTGCCAGCCAGACGAGTAGCCGCACGACATACCCGAGGCCTTCAGCTTCTGTGCATCGGCATGCAGTTCGGCCCAGGTTTTCGGCGGCTGGTTCGGATCGAGCCCGGCCTTCTTGAACGCGTCCTTGTTGTAGTAGAGCACCGGCGTCGAGCTGTTGAACGGCATCGAGATCAGTTCGCCGGTTTTCGAGTCGCTGTAATAGCTCGCGATGGTCGGCACGAAGGCCCTCTGGTCGAGCGGCACGCCGGCGTTCCTGAACACCTCGGTGACCGGGACGATCGCTTTTTTCGCCTGCATCATCGTCGCGGTGCCGACTTCGTAGACCTGCAGGATCGCCGGTGCGTTGCCGCTGCGATAGGCCGCGATGCCGGCAGCGAGCGTCTGGTCGTAGGTGCCCTTGAACACCGGCTCGATCTTGTAGTCGCTTTGTGATTTGTTGAAGTCGTTCGCGATGTCGTTCAGACGTTCGCCGAGCGCGGCTTCCATCGCATGCCAGAACTGGATCTCGGTCGCGGCTTGCGCCGCCTGGCTGACGCCGGCGCTCAATACGGCAGCGACGGCAAGCGAACGGAACAGCGGCTTGTGGTTCATCGATTTATCTCCTGTGTCGATTGGCGCGAGGGCTTGAGCGCTTTGTCCGATCCTGTGCCGGATGGAGGGGCGCGGATGCGAGTCGCGCGATTCTATTTGTGTTCGATGACATTTCGGCGTCGACGGCGACGCAGCCCGGCCCGCGCGTGGCGGCACCGGAAGCCGCAATTTAACATCGGCTGTCATGAAACGGAAATAATCGGGGCAGGCTAGGCCCGGCGGGACTTGGGCTCAGAAGTGGCCGGCGTGGCCGGCGCAGTGCTGGACTTCGGGGCAGCGATGGCGCGGGATCGACCGGCGTCGCCTCCCGATGCGGTGCCGCAATGAAAAAGCCCGCGCTGAAGCGGGCTTTCCGAAAATGCATCGCCGCGGGAAGCGCAAACGGTGCGCGGGGTGCACGCTTTTAGGTTCCCGTGGCCTTGTGCTTCGTTACACGTTGAACAGAAAGTTCATCACGTCGCCGTCGTGCACGACGTATTCCTTGCCTTCCGCCCGCATCTTGCCGGCTTCCTTCGCGCCGTGTTCGCCTTTGTAGGCGATGTAGTCGTCGAAGCTGATCGTCTGCGCGCGGATGAAGCCGCGCTCGAAGTCGGTGTGGATCGCGCCGGCTGCCTTCGGTGCGGTGTCGCCGATATGGATCGTCCAGGCGCGCACTTCCTTCACGCCGGCCGTGAAATACGTGTGCAGGCCGAGCAGCTTGAAGCCGGCGCGGATCACGCGGTTCAGGCCCGGCTCGTCCATGCCCATGTCGGCGAGGAACACGTCCATGTCGGCTTCGTCGAGGTCGGCGATTTCCGCTTCGACCGCCGCGCATACCGCCACCACCGGCGCGTTTTCGGTTGCCGCGAACTTCGTGACCGCGTCCAGGTGCGGGTTGTTCTGGAAGCCGTCTTCCTTCACGTTGGCGACGTACATCGTCGGCTTCGCGGTAATCAGGCAGAACGGCTTGAGCGTGGCCTTTTCGTCGTCCGTCAGATCGAGTGCGCGGACTGGCCTGGCCTGGTCGAGCTGCGCGCGGGCCTTTTCCAGCACCGCGGCGTTCTTTGCCGCTTCTTTATCGTTGCCCGACTTGGCCGCTTTCGAATAGCGCGCGAGCGCCTTTTCGACGGTCGCGAGATCGGCGAGCGCGAGTTCGGTGTTGATCACTTCGATATCCGACAGCGGATCGATCTTGTTCGCGACGTGAATCACGTTTTCGTCTTCGAAGCAGCGCACCACGTGCGTGATCGCATCGGTTTCGCGGATGTTCGCGAGAAACTGGTTGCCGAGGCCCTCGCCCTTGCTCGCGCCGGCCACCAGACCGGCGATATCGACGAATTCCACCACGGCCGGCACGATGCGCTCCGGCTTGACGATTTCGGCGAGGGCTTTCAGTCGCGCGTCCGGCACTTCGACGATGCCGACGTTCGGTTCTATCGTGCAGAACGGATAGTTTTCGGCGGCGATGCCCGCCTTGGTCAGTGCGTTGAAGAGCGTGGACTTGCCGACGTTGGGCAAGCCGACGATGCCGCATTTGAGGCTCATGGGAATCCTTCAGTGAATCAGTAAATTGCGTGATGCGCTCGACGCTGTGCGCGGACTCGCGAAGGCTGTCGCGCGAGGGGCGCCAAGGCGGGCTCAGCGGAGCGGACAAGTCACCGAATCGGGCGTTGGGTCGACGATTGAGTGCGAGTTTTCACGGAAAGCGCAATTGTAACCCGTCAGCCCAGGCGGATCGTCGGGTGCCGGGGGTGCATTTCCGCGCACCCACGGGGGAGTCGCCGCACCATGGCCGTCGCACCCCCGCGGCTATAATGCGCGCATGAACGCACACCACCAGACCTTCGATGCCGCCGTGATCGGCGGCGGGCTAGTCGGCAAGACCGCGGCGCTCGCACTCACGCAAGCCGGACTGCGTGTCGCGCTGCTCGCGCAGCCTTGCGCGGCACTGCCCGCCGGTGCGGCGTTCGACTCGCGGGTCTATGCGCTGTCGTCGAGTTCGCAGGCGTTGCTCGAGCGTCTGCGGGTCTGGCAAGCGCTCGATCACGCGCGGCTCGGCCCGGTCTACGACATGCGTGTCTACGGCGACGCGCACGCCGAACTCCGCTTCTCCGCATTTCAGGCCTCGGTGCCGCAGCTCGCATGGATCGTCGAGTCGTCGGTGATCGAACGCGCGCTGGATGCAGCGCTGGGCTTCCAGCCGAATCTCACGTGGATCGACACGCGCGCGCAAGCGCTGGATTTCAGCGCCGATAGCGCGAGCGTCGGCCTCGCGAACGGCAGCGTGCTCGAAGCGGACCTGCTGGTTGGCGCCGACGGCGCGCATTCATGGGTGCGCGCCCAGATCGGCTCGAAGATGGTGCGGCGCGACTACAAGCAGACTGGCGTGGTCGCCAATTTCAAGGCGGCGAAGCCGCACGGCGAAACCGCCTACCAGTGGTTTCGCGACGGCGAGATCATCGCGCTGCTGCCGATGCCGGATGGTCATCAGTCGCTGGTCTGGTCGGCGCGCACCGAGCATGCGGAGCAGTTGCTTTCGCTCGACCCCGAACGGCTCGCGGCCGAAGTGGAACGCGTGACCGGCGGCCGGTTCGGCGCACTCGAGTGCGTGACGCCCGCGCAAGGCTTTCCGCTCGCTCTGCAGACGGTAGACCGGCTGGTCGCGCCGCGCGTTGCGCTGGTGGGCGAAGCCGCGCATCTGATTCACCCGCTCGCCGGGCAGGGAATGAATCTGGGCTTGCGAGACGTCGCGGCGCTCGCGAGTACGGTCGCCGGCAAGGAATCGTTCCGCGATCTCGGCGACATGGTGCTGCTGCGCCGCTACGAACGCGCGCGCCGAGAAGACATTCGCGCGCTGATGATCGCGACCGACGGCCTGCAGAAGCTGTTCTCGGTACCCGGGCCGCTCGCGCGGGCGGTGCGTAATACCGGCATGGCGTTCGTCGGCGCACAGCCGTTCATCAAGCGCTGGCTAGTGTCGGCCGCGCTCGGATGACGCAGTGGGCCGGCTGGGGGCGCCGCGCGCAGAGCCGATGGCCGGTATGCGGCGGCCGGGACGGGTATCATGGGCGGATTCTCACGTCGCGATCCAGGCCAAAGCCGGCCGAAGCCGGCAACGTTACGCGGCCGGAACGTGACGCAAGCGCACGGTGCGCGACCGACTGAACCCAGGACTCCAGCATGAAAAAGACCTTCCGCATGGCCGCCGCCGCGCTGGCAATCGCTGCCGTCACGCTCGGCTGCTCGGCCCAGGCCGATCAGACCACCGACAAACTCAAAGCCACGCTGCAAACGCGCCTTTCGGACGTGACGATCAAAAGCGTCACGAAGTCGCCGATCGCCGGCCTCTATGAGGTGAATCTCGGCACCCAGATTGTCTATAGCGACGCAAACGGCGACTACCTGATGCTCGGCGACCTGGTCGACGCGAAGACCCGCAAGAATCTGACCGAGGCGCGGCTGGCGGAAACCAACCGCATCGATTTCGCGAGCCTGCCGTTCGGGAACGCGGTGAAGGTGGTGCG
>NZ_DASXHN010000525.1:0-11996 GCF_036488505.1 Paraburkholderia sp.
GCCACCAGACGTAACGTTTACCATCCGCTTTGTTCGCGTCGTTCCGAGTATCAAAATCCTTATGAGATTCACGCTCAGACATGCCGCTACAGTCGCCGTAGCGATCGGCATGGTTTATTTCTTCGTGTTTAACCACACGCCCCTTGGCACTGAACGCGAGAGCTCGAAGTCTCCTCCCGGCCTGTATAGGGCAGAACGCTGCTTACTCGATTGGGTGCCCGGAGGAAACTCGAAATACGTCGGACGTCTATTTGACGCAAAGAGCGGGGAACTACTTGCTCAGCATACGTTTGCCACACCTGTCCCGACCGTTTTGTGAAGCAGCTACGAAGGCGAGACTGTGCTGTTCTCCGTCGCAGACGGCGGCGACGACGCCACCTATATCCGCATACCGGGTTCCGCGTGGGACAGATTTCTGGCGGCGCGCCCTCGCCTTTGAGCCACTGGCCTCCTCGCCGCCCAGGCGAGGTATCATGCGGCCTCACCTGACCGGCCGCTTCCGCGCCCCCGCATAATCCGCGGAGCGAGGATCCGCCAGACGATAAAAAACAGACCACGCGCGCGATCCCACATCGACCCGCGCATCTCATTCGCGGATCTTCACGATGTCTGATTTCACCTTCGCGAGCGGCGTGCTGGGCTCCAGCCTGCAAGCGCTCGATCTCTTTGCGCTCGTCGGCATCGTCGTCGCACTGCTGCTGGGCGGGATGGTCAAGGGCGTCGTCAGCATCGGTGTGCCGCTCGTCGCGATGCCGATCCTGAGCCAGTTCCTGCCGATCAAGGCGGCCGTTTTGTTGCTATCGATGCCGATCATCCTCGGCAATATTCCGCAGGCGCTCGAAGGCGGCGATCTGCTGCCGACGATGAAGCGCATCGCGGCGCCGCTGATCGGCACCGTGATCGGCAACGTCGCCGGCGTGATGGTATTGATCTCGCTTGCGCCGCATCGCGCATTGGCCGCCGCCGGCACATTGCTGATGATCGCCGCGCTGCTGTTACTCGCCGCGCCGCGGCTCACGCTGTCGCCGGCGTGGGCGAAGCCCGCCGGTCTCGTGCTCGGATTCGGCGCCGCGCTGATGGAAAGCATCGCGTCGGTGCCCGGCCCGCTGCTCGCGATGTATCTGATCGCGACAGGCACGACCGGTAAGGCGTTCACGAAGCAGATCGCGATCATTCTGGTCGTGTCGATCATCACGCTGGTCGCCGCGTTCAGCGGCGGCGCGCATGCGAGCTGGACCGACCTCGCGATTTCGGCGTGCGCGAGCGTGCCCGTGATCGTCGGCATCCTGCTTGCGCGGCCGCTGCGCGATCGCCTGCCGCCCGCCGCGTTTCGCGCGCTGGTGTTGGTATTCGTTGTGGGCGCCGCCGCGCAGATGATCTGGAAATCGGGCGTGTTGCAAACGCTGTTCGCCGGACATCTGTCCTGACCGACATCGCATTGCCAATGCGTGCCGCGCAACCGTGGCACAGCCATTGCTGCTCTCCGGTTTATCTTCATCAACTGGAGAGCATGGTGTCGAACCCAGCGAATTCCCCGAATGAGCACGATCGCCAGGCCGATGAAGACCCGGGCGGCCCGCCGACGGAGGTCGCGAAGCCTATTGGCGATGCGATTCCGACGCCTGTCGAACCTGGCCTTGATCAACCACTGCCGAAGAAAGGCGAAGACCTGGTTCCGGATACGAATCAACCCGGCCAGCCTGGCGATGACCCGTTAGGCGACGCGGATGCACAGCCGGGCGTGCCGAAGCCCGGACCATCCGATTTCGCCTGATGCTTGATGTGCGTGGGTACTCGTGCGGTGCTGCGAGTGTGAAGCGAGCACCTGCCACAACGTTGTAATGAGCGCGCTGCAGGGCGGCAGCGCCTCAGAGAGTGTCGGGCGCGGCCCGAGCGCAGCAAGTCAAGCTGCGGCCGGTTCGTGAACGATCTCGAGCGTGCTCGCATGCTCGCCGATCAGCCGGTAAACCGTCTCGCCCGCCACTGTTTCGTGCTCGAGCAATTGATCCGCAATCGCGCGCAACACCGGCTCGTACGCGCGCAGCAACCCGTAGCAAAGCTCGTTGAGTTCCTTGAGCAACACGTTCGCGTGCTCGATCGCAGTTTTCATTTGCAGACCCGCGTACTGTGACGGCAGCGCCGCGAGGCTGAACAAACTGCCATCGCGGTTGAAGCCGAATTTCGACACCATGTCGAGACTGATGCGCGACGCTTCCTGCAAATCCGACGCGGCGCCGGACGAAGCCTCGGCGAACATCAGGACTTCCGCGTTGCGTCCCCCGAGCAGCACCTGGATCTCGTTGCGGATTTCGGTTTCGCGGTACAGGTGCTTGTCCTGTGCTTTCGTAATCAGCGCGACGCCCAGCGCGCCGCCGCGCGGCAGAATCGTCACTTCCTCCAGTACACCGGTGTTGAGCAGCGCGGCCACCAGACCGTGCCCTGCCTCATGCACCGCGATACGCTCGCGCTCGTCGTCGGTCAGCGCGCGTTCGGCGCCGCTCACGTCGCCGATGCGCGCGATCTTGATCGCTTCCATGAAATGTTTCGCGGCGATTTCGGTGTCGCCCGCCTTGCGCGCGATGAGCCCCGCCTGATTGACGACCATCGCGACCGTGGCCGGCGACAGCCCGGTCGTCAAACGCGCGAGCTGGTCGTAGTCGATGTCGGCGGCTTTCGATTTCAGCTTCTGCGCGTAGAAACGGAAAATCTTCGCGCGGTCTTCGCGATCGGGCAGCCGCACCTGCACCGTCCGATCGAAACGGCCGGGGCGGCGCAATGCTTCATCGAGGTTGTCCGGGTGATTGGTCGCGGCGACGACGATCACGCCTTCGTTCGATTCGAAGCCGTCCATCTCCGCGAGCAGCTGGTTGATGATGCGGTTGCTTTCCGCCTCGACCGGACCGCCACCGGTGTCCGTGCGTTTCGCAAGGCCGTCGGCCTCGTCGATGAAGATGACCGTCGGCGCGTTCTTGCGCGCGAGTTCGAACAGATGCCGGACTTTCTGGATACCGACGCCGTAGTACTTCGCGCTGAAATAACTGCCGGTAATCGAAATGAAGTTGGCGCCGCATTCGCCGGCCAGCGCCTGCGCGAGCCGCGTCTTGCCGACGCCCGGCGCGCCGACCATCAGAATGCCGCACGGCGCGCGCACGCCGATCGACGAGAACTGCTTCGGATCGGACAAATAACCGCGAATGTCGGCGAGCGCGGCCTTCGCTTCGTTCGCGCCGATCACGTCGTCGAAACGCAGCGTGGGCGTTTGGCTGAGCAGCTTCGCGCCGCCCTTCATCTCGCGCCGCATGAACCACGCCATGCCGCCGATCAGCACCAGCGGCAGCAACACGCTGAAGCCGTCGCGCAACTGATCGAACAGATGAACCCAGCGCGCGCCGCCGGTATGGATATCGACGTCGGGCAGCCACACCAGCTGATAGGCGGCGGCCTCGCCGGAGCGCGGTTCACCGAACAGCAACGCGTGCGAGAACGTCGCGTCGTGATCGGTGACGAAGTACTTCGAGCCGTCGCGCAGCGACACGAGGATCGCGCTGGGACTCACGCCGATCGCGGCAACGTTCGCGTCGCGAATGTCGCGCAACATCGTGGACGCATCTTTCTCCCGATGGGTCCACGCCGACGCGTCGTGACGCATCTGGCTCGCGACGCCGGTTAGCGCGGGCGCATGCTGCTGCCCGCGCTGCTGGAAATACCAGCCGCCCAACGCGAGCACCGCCGCAAAAAGCACCGCAATCGCCGCCACCGCGATTTTGCGAGTGCGTCGTTTCCCAAGCAACTTATTTCCCGGCTTCATGAGTCATATTCCAAAAGCGGGCTTGAACAAGCCCTTACCTACAAAGACAGCTCGTCGACAGCACGTGTCGAAATCAGAAAGTGAGTGCGCAGAAAACCGCTGATGCGAGAACCGCCGTGCGCGCACCGCGTGAAGGACACCCGGAAAGCAAAGAGGCATACGTCCCTTTTCCCGGTACATACCGGGCTTATCGTGCCGGCTGGACGCGCCTTTCGATGAGCGAAGAGACCTCGTTTGCCGCCATTGCGGCCGTGAATACGGCCGGTACCTCGCATACGGGACGCCAAAACAAAAAGAGCGCGCACCGCATTACTCCGGCGCACAGTTTATCAGCGCAAAATGGATCGCGTATTTCGAATGGTTATTTTTAACCACACCCCATTTAAAACCAGTCACATTTACTGGAATCAGGCGATTTAAAATGTGCCGCATTCATATGAATAAAGAGCGGCGCCGACAAGTATTGCGGGACGCGAGCTTGTCAATGCGATCCCGACGAAGCGCGCACCCCGAACGCTCGCGCAACCGTGCGAATTCGGGCAGCCCCCGCGGCATTGCGCCGATCAGCGCCGGAAGGCAGACGGGCAGCACACACTGCAAGAAAAGCGTTACCTTGGCCAGCGTACGCTCGCCCCCCGCGATCAGCGACACCGCCAGTTAGAGGCGCCCGCTGCCAACGCCCACCCGCTGCTACACTGGCGCGCATCGCCGTATTGAAGATCTCGCGCGAGCTTCGACGCAGCACGGCAACTCAACCGCGCGTGGCGTCGATCGCGCCATTTACCCGTCACTCGATGCTTCGATTCGACAACCTCGGCAAGCGCTACGGCGACCGCATTCTCTTCGAAAGACTGCATTTCGACGCGACTTCAGGATGCGTCGCGCTAAACGACGACTCCGGCAGCGGCAAATCGACGTTGCTCGGCATCGTCGCCGGCGCGATCGAAGCCGACGCCGGCGACGTGTGGCTCGGCGGCCAGTCGCTGCGCGCCGCGCGTCACGCCGCGCAAGCGGTCCTCACCTATGTGCCGGAAGACAACATGAACTGGCCGGATCAGACCGGCCGCGACTATCTGCAACAGGTCGCGTCGGCGCGACAAAGCGCGGTGACCCGCGATGTGCTTGCATTCGCCGAGCGCTTCGGCCTTGCGCCGCACCTCGACAAGCGCTTCGAACAGATGTCGTATGGCAGCCGTAAAAAGGTCTTTTTGACTGCGGCCCTGCTCGGCGAGACCCGCGTGCTGCTCGCCGACGAGCCGGCGGGCGGACTCGATGCGTCCGCGCGCGCGGTGCTCGCGGATCTGTTCCGAACGCTCGCCGCCAGCCGCACGGTGTTCTTCACGAGCTACGACGAAGCGTTCACGCAGGCCTGCGAGGCCACGCGCATCAGCTTCGCCGATCTGGCAAGCGGGGCTTGAACGCGCGTTCGATCGCGAACGGGAACTGGCACCGCCAGCGCGATGCCGGCGGATCGACAGAACCGTCGGATCGACGCCTCCCGGTCGCTCGCACAACGGCGGCAAGCATGCATTCAAATCGCCACGCAGATCTTGCCGAAATGGGCGCCCGACGCTTCATGCCGGAAGGCGTCGGCAAGCCGGTCCAGTTCGAACGTGCTGTCGATCACGGGCTTGATGCCGGTTGTTTCCAGCGCGCGCACCATCTCGATCTGCTCGTGACGGCTGCCGACGATCAGCCCTTGCAAACGCTGCTGCCGCGCCATCAGAAGCGCGGTCGGCACCGGCCCTTCGCGGCCGGTCAGCACGCCGATTAGCGCGATATGCGCGCCGATCCGGCCAGCGATGATCGATTGCGGCAGCGTGCCCGCGCCGCCCACCTCGATCACATGATCGACGCCGCGCCCGCCCGTCAGTTGACGCACCTGCTTGCCCCACTCCGGATTCTCGCGATAGTTGATCGTATGGTCGGCGCCGAGCTCGCGCAGCTTCGCGAGCTTGTCGTTCGACGACGATGTTGCGATCACCGATGCCCCCATCGCCTTGGCCATCTGCAAGCCGAAGATAGACACGCCGCCGGTGCCGAGCACGAGCACGGTGCTGCCCGCCTTCAACTGACCGTCGACGACGAGCGCGCGCCATGCGGTCAACCCGGCCGTGGTCAGCGTCGCGGCCTCCGCGTGGCTATAGCCGGCCGGCGCATGCGTGAAATAGTGGCTCGGCAGCACGACGGTTTCGCGCGCATAACCGTCGATGCCGTCGCCGGGTGTGGTCGAAAAATCGCCAATGGCCGGCGGACCGTTTTCCCACAATGGGAAGAAGCACGACACGACGTGATCGCCCGCGTTGAATTCGCGCACGCCTTCGCCGACCGCTTCGACCACGCCCGCACCATCGGCCATCGGAATGCGGCCCGCTTCAGCCCGCAGCCGCCCGCTCACGATCCCATAGTCGTGAAAGTTCAGCGAGCTTGCGTGAATGCGCACGCGAATCTGCCCGGCGGCGGGCTGCCCGGGATCGGCGAGATCGACGACCTGCAGGCTATCGACAGTGGCGGGCGAACCGATTCTGACGGCTTTCATGTTTTATTCCTCTGAAAGTGGTGCGGACGCACTGCCAATGCGGCACAGGCTTGCCCGCGTATAAGCGCACGCATGCGCCTACGTGCCCAGGCACGGGGACCCGGGCGACTCACAAAAGAATAGCGCAAGCGATTTCAGCGCGTCGGCCGATACGAACGGCCATGCCCGCCGCGCCGCGCTTAACGTTCGCGGCCCGCCCGCACTACTGCACGGTCTGGATCACCTCGAAACCTTCGAATTCCGGATGGCCGAGATAAAGCACGCGATTTTCATTGCCGGCGCTGCGATGCGCGGCGCGAAACGCATCCGACTTCGTCCATGCGTCGAACGATGCGTGGTCGCGCCATACCGTATGGCTCGAATAGAGCACGTGATCGTCCTTGCGCGGCCCTTTGAGCAAATGAAATTGCACGAAACCCGGCACTTCCTTCAGATGCGTGTCGCGCGTCGTCCACAGATGCTCGAATGCAGCTTCCGAGCCCGGTGCCACTTTGAAGCGGTTCATCGCGATGTACATGCTGTCAGCCTCATTGCGTTGGTGGTGCGGTTGGCGGTACATGAGTGATGCGCACGCCGGCGCACGGCCTCCTAGTCGACGCCGTCGGAGCACGAATGCGGATTCGATTATAGGCGCGCTGTCGTGATGGCTTTTTTCGCCGTCAAGCGCGAAAAATATTGGCGCCCCCGCTTGACCTTGCCACTGCAGGAAGGTCCACGATGGGCGAATCACTTGTCACTGGAGGCAACAAACAGATGGAATTCGTGATTCCCGACATGGCCTGCGGCGGCTGCGCTAGAGCCGTTGCGAATGCACTGCGCCGCATCGACCCGGCGGCGAAGATAGACATCGACGTGCCCGTTAAAATCGCGCGAATCACATCGGCGTTGCCGGAGAAGCGGCTTATCGAAGCGATCGAAGCGGCGGGGTTTCATCCGTCGCGGGCCAGCTGATCGAGTTTTTCGTTGCAGCATCCGCGTCACCGAAGACCCTCCTTTATCAACGGATATCCAATATGAAAAAGCTTCGCGCTGTTCGCGCTCTCTGTCTGTTCAGCGGTCTCGCGTTCGCGGTGGCGGCGGTGCCGGCCGACGCCCAGCATCAACCCATGGCCGGCATGGACATGTCCGCTTCCGCGCATGCCGACGCGGGCGACTCGACGCAGGCGTTCAAGGCCGCCGACGAACGGATGATGCACGACATGAGCGCCCCCGAGTACACGGGCGACGCCGATCGGGATTTCGTCGCGCATATGATTCCGCATCACGAGGGCGCAATCGGCATGGCGCAGGTGGAGTTGAAATTCGGCAAGGATCCGGAAATGAAGAAGCTGGCCCGCAACATCATCAACGCGCAACACGATGAAATCGCGTTGATGAAGCGCTGGCAGCAGAAGCACGGCGGCAAGTAAGCCGACCTCACCCGTGGCGAGGCAGCGGCCTCGCCACCGCACGCTGCACGCCGGCGCAGCACCGGCGCAACACCGGTCCGACACCAGCGCAAACGCGTACCCAACACCAGCGCAATCAGCGGTTGCGCTTACCAGCGCGGCCGCTTGCGCAACAGCGGCGTCATCGCGATCAAACCGAGAATCGGACCCGGCAGCAGCAACCACGCGACGCGCACATCGAGCGCATGATAGACGCTCGTCGACCACAGGATCGAACAGGCGGAGATGAAAAAGCCGACGCTGTTCTGCAGCGTCAATGCGCCGCCGATCTGGTCGGCGGGACAGGCCTTCACGGACAGCGCGGAGAACTGCGGCGAATCGGCGACCACGCTGATGCCCCACACCAGCAGCAGCGCCAGTTGCGCGGCGGTGCCGAGCGACGGGGTCAGCGGATAAATCGCGCACAGCGTGCCCGAAGTCGTCAGGGCCAGCGCGGCGGTTCGCGCGCTCCCCACCGACTTGCTGAGCCGGCCGCCCGACAGGCACCCGAGCGCACCGATACCGATGATCAGAAACGACCACAACGCGACCGTGCTGGCCGACACCGGCGCACCGCTCCCGCTACCGCTTGCGAACGCCCGTTGCACGAGCAGCGGCGTAAGCGTCCAGAACGCGTACAGCTCCCACATGTGCCCGAAATAGCCGAGCGCCGCCGCGCGAAATTCCTTGATTCGCAGCACCTGCCCGACGCCGGCAGACAGACCGAAGCGACGGTTGCCGGCGCGCCGTGCATGCGGCCCCTCGCCGAGCGAAAACACCAGCAGCGCACCGATCACCGCGAGCACCGACGATGTCAGCACCACCGTCTGCCACGGCACCGTCGACAGCAACGCGCGGATCGCATGCACTGACGCCGTACCGAGCGTCAGCATCGCGACCAGCAGCGCGAGCGTCTGCGCGGCGCGCTTCGGGTCCCATGTGACGAGCAGCTTCATCCCGAGCGGATAGATGCCCGCGAGCGCGACGCCCACGCCGAAGCGAAACACCAGCGCCGACGCGAGCCCGTTGCTGCACAGTGCGAATAGTGCATTGAGCGCGGCGCCGAGCACGCCGCAGATCGCGAAGACCTTGCTGGCCGACACGCGATCGGCCAGCCCGGTGGTGGCCGACAGCAACGTGCCGACGATGAAACCGGCCTGCACCGCATTGGTCAGCCAGCCGATTCCGGACGCACTCAGTTGCCATGCCACCTGCAGATCGCGCATCGCACCATTCGCGCTGAACCACAACGAGGTGCCGAGCAATTGCGCGATCGCGATCACCAGCACCGCACGCTTCGCGCGAGCGGCGTGCGCGCCGCTCGTGGCGTCAGCCTCCAGCCTGTCCTGCATCGCGCCTCCTGTGCTTCCATCTTTATTCGGCCACTGAAAGAAGTGGTCGGCAGCGGCCGGTTTCGAGCGGCCATTGTAGACGACACGTTGTTTTGGGACGGCGGATCCGGCGCCGGCGATCGAGGGACTTTCGCGTGTGGAATGGCGCGCGGGAGGAAGGCACTCAGGTGGCGTACAAACAGGCGGGCGGGCTGAAGACAATCAAGCCGCTTCGGCGGGTTTCTCGAATACCAGCCGCGTCCACGTCACGCCGTTCGCGCGATTGGCCGGCTGCACTGACGACGTGCGCAAGTCGCGCACGAGCCGCAATCCGTGCGCGAGCGCGAGGCCGATGGTTTCCTCGGCCGTGACGTCGAACATGCGGCGGCCCGCCGGCACCGGCCCATGCCGCAGCGACATGATCGACACGCCGCCCTCGCGCAGCAACGCCGCGACGCGACGCATCGCGCGATCGCGCTGCGCTGCGTCCAGATGCATCCAGACGGCCGACAGCATCACCACGTCGAAGCTATCGCGCCGCGCAACGAGCGCAGCGAGATCGGGCAGGCTGTCGTCGAGCCATTCGATTCGCGGCGACGGATGCAATTCGCGCGCCGCGTCGCGAAACGCGTCGACCGGTTCGACGGCGAGCACCGTATGCCCGAGCGCGGCCAAGCCGGCGGCGTCCGTACCAATGCCCGCGCCGATATCGACGATTCGCGACGGCGCCTGCGGTATCCATCGCAGGATCGGCGCGTGCCGATCGGCAAACGAGATCGTCCGCCACTGTTCGATCAGCGCGTCCGCCCGCTCGGCGTAGCCTTCGGTGCCGCTTGTGTCGATGGTCATCAGATGCGCGTCAAGCCTGCTGCGGCACCCGCACCCACCCTTCCATCAATACCCGCGCGCTACGGCTCATCATCGCCTTCGTGACGACCCACTCGCCGTCCTTCAAGCTCGCCTGCGCGCCGACCCGCAGCGTGCCCGACGGATGCCCGAAGCGCACGGACTCACGCTCGCCACCGCCCGCGGCCAGATTCACCAGCGTGCCCGGGATCGCGGCCGCCGTGCCGATCGCCACCGCCGCGGTACCCATCATCGCGTGATGCAGCTTGCCCATCGACATCGCGCGCACCAGCAGATCGACGTCACCCGCGCCAACACGCTTACCGCTCGAAGCAACGTACTCAGCAGGCTTCGCGACGAATGCAACCTTCGGCGTATGCTGCCGGGTCGCGATCTCATCGATACTCTTGATGAGCCCCATCCGCACCGCGCCATGCGCACGAATGGTTTCGAACATCGCCAGCGCCTTATCGTCGCTATTGATAGCGTCCTGTAGTTCGGTACCCTTATAACCGACCGATTCCGCATTAATGAAAATGGTCGGAATACCGGCATTGATCATCGTGGCCTTCAGCGTGCCGACACCCGGCACCTCGAGGTCATCCACTAGATTGCCTGTCGGGAACATCGCGCCGCCGGCGCCCTCTTCTTCGGCAGCCGGGTTCATGAACTCAAGCTGAACCTCGGCAGCGGGAAACGTCACACCATCGAGTTCGAAGTCACCCGTTTCCTGCACAACGCCATCGGTAATCGGCACATGCGCGATGATCGTCTTGCTGATATTCGCTTGCCAGATACGCACAATCGCCACACCGTTGTATGGAATCCGGCTCGCATCGATGAAACCCGCGCTAATCGCAAACGGCCCCACCGCCGCAGAAAGATTCCCGCAGTTCCCGCTCCAATCGACAAAAGCCTTATCGATAGCGACCTGCCCGAACAAATAATCCACATCGTGATCCGGCTTGCTGCTCTTCGCGATGATGACCGTCTTGCTCGTGCTCGAAGTCGCGCCGCCCATGCCATCGATCTGCTTGCCATAAGGATCCGGGCTGCCGATCACACGCATCAACAACGCGTCACGCGCAGCGCCCGGCAGCTGGGCCGCCTCCGGCAAATCCTGCAACCGAAAGAACACGCCTTTGCTGGTACCGCCGCGCATGTACGTCGCCGGAATCTTGATCTGTGGTTTGTGGGCCATGAAAGTGTTGTCCTGATGAGATCGTTTTTATAACCTTAAGCCGCAGCCTTGGTCGATTCGAGAAAGTCCTGCGCGAAGCGTTGCAACACGCCGCCGGCTTCGTAGATCGATACTTCTTCAGCCGTGTCCAGGCGGCACGTCACCGGCACCTCGACGCGCTCGCCGCTCTTGCGATGAATCACGAGCGTGAGATCAGCGCGCGGTTTGCGTTCGCCGATCACGTCGAAGGTTTCCGTTCCGTCGATAGCAAGCGTGAGACGATTCACACCAGGTTTGAATTCCAGCGGCAACACGCCCATGCCCACCAGATTCGTGCGGTGAATCCGCTCGAACCCTTCGGCCACAATCGCTTCCGCGCCGGCAAGCCGCACACCCTTGGCCGCCCAGTCGCGCGACGAACCTTGACCGTAGTCGGCCCCGGCAATCACGATCAACGGCTGCTTGCGCTCCATGTAGGTTTCGATCGCTTCCCACATACGCGTCACCTTGCCCTCGGGCTCGATGCGCGCCAACGAACCCGCCTTGACCTTGCCGTCTTCCAGCACCATCTCGTTCTTCAGCGTCGGGTTCGCGAAGGTGGCGCGCTGCGCGGTCAGGTGATCGCCGCGATGGGTTGCGTACGAGTTGAAGTCCTCTTCGGGCAGGCCCATCCTGGCGAGGTACTCGCCCGACGCGCTATCCGCCAGAATCGCATTCGACGGCGACAGGTGGTCGGTAGTGATGTTGTCACCCAGCACAGCCAGCGGACGCATGCCCTTGAGCGCGCGCTCGCCGGCCAGCGCGCCTTCCCAATACGGCGGACGGCGAATGTAGGTACTCATCTCGCGCCAGTCGTACAGCGGAT
>NZ_DASXHN010000070.1:0-8167 GCF_036488505.1 Paraburkholderia sp.
GTTACCGTGAGCCGCCGTCGTGTTGTTGTTACAGGCCTGGGGCTGATTTCGCCTGTTGGCAATAATGTTGCCGATGGCTGGGCCAATCTGGTCGCCGGCAAGTCGGGTATTGCCAATATCACGAAGTTCGACGCGTCGAACTTTTCGACCCGGTTCGCTGGCGAGGTGAAGGGCTTCAATATCGAGGACTATATCGCCGGTAAGGAAGCACGCCACATGGATACGTTCATCCATTACGGCGTGGCTGCCGGCATCCAGGCGATGCAGGACAGCGGTCTCGAAGTCACCGACGAGAATTCGGAGCGCATCGGCGTCGTGGTCGGCTCGGGCATCGGCGGTCTGCCGATGATCGAGATCACGCAGACCGAACTGCTTAATCGTGGCCCTCGCCGTATATCGCCGTTCTTCGTGCCGGCATCGATCATCAACATGATCTCCGGCCATCTGTCGATCAAATTCGGCATCAAAGGCCCGAATCTGGCGATCGTCACCGCCTGTACGACCGGTCTGCATTGCATCGGCGAGGCTTCACGTCTGATCGAATACGGCGACGCCGACGTGATGATCGCGGGCGGCGCGGAATCGACCGTGTCGCCGCTCGGTATCGGCGGCTTTGCGGCGGCGCGCGCGCTGTCGCAACGCAACGACGATCCGGCGACCGCGAGCCGTCCGTGGGACAAGGACCGCGACGGCTTTGTGCTGGGCGAGGGTGCCGGCGTGATGGTGCTCGAAGAGTACGAGCACGCGAAGGCGCGCGGCGCGAAGATCTACGCGGAAGTGAGCGGCTACGGCATGAGCGGCGACGCTTATCACATGACCGCTCCGCTGGAAGATGGTGACGGCGCGCGCCGGTGCATGCTGGCGGCGATGAAAAACGCGGGCATCAACGCGGATCAGGTGACCTACCTGAACGCGCACGGCACGTCCACGCCGCTCGGCGATCTCGCGGAAACCACCGGCATCAAGCGCGCGTTTGGTGACCACGCCAAAAACATGGTCGTGAATTCGACCAAGTCGATGACGGGTCACCTGCTGGGCGGCGCTGGCGGTTTGGAGTCGGTGTTCACGGTGCTCGCCGTGCATCACCAGGTGTCGCCTCCGACCATCAACATCTTCAACCAGGACCCGGCCTGCGATCTCGACTACTGCGCAAACACAGCGCGGGAAATGAAGATCGACATCGCGCTGAAGAACTCGTTCGGGTTCGGCGGCACGAACGGCACGCTGGTGTTCAAGCGCGCCTGATCGCCTGATAACAGGTGACGCGCCAGTCGACGACGCCGGCTTTGCCGGCGCTTGCCCCCGAAGTCGCAACGTTGGGCAGAGCGACGCAGCGGATTGCGCTGCGTCGCTCTGCGGCGCTGCGCGCCGCGTTGGGGGCTTTCGTGCTGATTGCGACGTTAGCCGTCCATGGCTGCTTGGCTGCACATCTGGACACATGGCGCGCCGCTCCGCTGACGTTCGCCGTAGCGGCATTGCTCGGGCTGTGCGCGGCGAGGTATGACGCCGCGCAGCCGGTGGCGCTGCAAATCGGACCGGACGGACTTTCCGCCTGGAACGGGGCGGGACTGCTACTCGCGCAGGGGCGCGTCGTCGGCTGTGCGCAGTGGGCCGGCTTTCTACTGGTGCTCGCACTCCAGCCTGAAGGTCGCGGAACACGGGCTCCGTCGACTGGTTTTCGCGCTGATGCACACACCTTGCTGCTGCCGGCCGACGCGCTGGCGACCCCCGTCTTTCGCGAACTTTCCGTGCTCGGCCGGCGTGCGGCCGGCGTCTGACTGTAACGACTGTAACCGCTGCTTCCGTAGTAACGTCCGCGACCAGCGGGACGCTACAATGGTCCCCCGCCATGCGCCCCATAGTTAACGGATTTATCAGGTGAGCGAAAAAGAAATTGACCAGGTGCTGGTCGAGCGCGTCCAGAAGGGCGACAAGGCCGCGTTCGAGCTTCTGGTCTCCAAATACCACCGCAAGATTCTCCGGCTGATCTCGCGCCTCGTGCGGGACCCCGCCGAAGTCGAAGATGTCGCACAGGACGCTTTTATCAAGGCGTATCGCGCGCTGCCCCAGTTTCGCGGGGAATCGGCGTTCTATACGTGGTTGTACCGTATTGCGGTTAATACCGCGAAGAACTACCTTGCCACCCAAGGCCGTCGGGCGCCCACGTCGACCGAAGCGGATGCTGAAGAAGCTGAAACTTTCTCGGACGCCGACCAACTAAGGGATATCAACACGCCTGAGTCGATGTTGATGAGCAAACAGATCGCCGAGACGGTCAATGCTGCGATGGCGGTTTTGCCGGAAGAATTGCGCACCGCCATTACTCTTCGAGAAATTGAGGGTTTGAGCTACGAGGAAATCGCCGAGATGATGGGTTGCCCAATCGGCACGGTCAGATCACGAATTTTCCGCGCTCGCGAAGCCATTGCGGCAAAATTGCGCCCGCTGCTTGACACACCTGAAGGCAAGCGCTGGTAAGCTGCGAAGCGTCCAGTCGGCCGAGCGGGGCATGGGTGCAATATCTGGATTAGTGGTGTCACTACGGGGTATTCGTAAAGATGGGGAGCATCATGGGGTCTTTCTCGATGCAATCGCAAGCGAGTTCGCAAGGCGAGCGTCTGTCCGCTTTCGTCGACGGTGAGCTGTTCGGCGAAGATCACTTGAATCTGGACAAGTTTCTTTCCGCGCTCGACGGCGACGATCGCGCCGCCTGGTCGAGCTACCATCTGATCGGCGATGCGTTGCGGTCCGACGAGCTGGCGATCAGTCCTACGAAAAGCAGTGCATTTCTGAGCGGTTTCGCCACGCGTCTTGAAAGCGAGCCGCACGTGCTGGCGCCGGCCGTCGCGGCTTCGGCTGTTGCGCGCAGTCTGCTTGGGCTGCGCCGCCGTGTCGTACCGGCCTTCGCGGTCGCCGCCGCGGCCGCCACGCTGACGTGGATCGTTGTGCCGCAATTGCAGGGTGTGCCGGGCGGTTCGGGCGCACAACTGGCGTCGCGGGGCGATGCGGTGCAGCGTGTTGCTATGGCGTCGGTGCCGGGCCAGTCGTCGCAAGACGCCAACATCATTCGCGACGCCAGCCTCGATCAATATCTCGAAGCTCACCAGCAGTTCGCGCAACAACCGGTCATGGCGGGTTCGATGCCGGTGATTCGCGCTGCTTCAGTCTCCACGCAGGGCCAATAGTTTGATGCAGACTTCGCGGTTGAATAAAACGACTATCTGGGGGCGGTTGCCAGCATTCCTCTTCTGCGCAGCCGTATTGTTGTCCGCCACACCGCGGGTCTTTGCACAAACCGACGATCTAAGCGCCGCGCATCGCGCCGCGGCCGAACTGCTCGATCGTATTCATCAGGCCGCCCAGCAAGAGAACTACGAGGGCGCGTTCGTTTATCAGCGCGGCGATTTTGTGCAGACGTCGCGCATCGCCCATTATTCGACCCACTCCGACGGCCAGTTCGAGCAGCTCGAAAGCCTCGACGGCAAGCCGCGCAAGATGCTGCGGCATAACGACGACATGTTCACGTTCGTGCCGGAGCGGCGTCTCGTGGTCGTCGAAAAGCGTCAGAACAAAGACTCTTTCCCCGCGTTGCTGGCCGTGAGCGGCGAGCAGGTGCTGTCCGTCTATGAACCGAAGATGCTCGGCGATGACCGGGTCGCGGGTGTCGACAGCGTCGTGCTGGAGCTCGATCCGAAAGACGCATACCGGTTCGCCTACAAGCTGTGGGCTGACAAAAAGACCGGGCTACTGCTGCGCGCGCAAACGCTCGACCCGAGCGGCCAGGTGCTCGAACAGCTGTCTTTCTCGCAAGTGCGGATCGGCGTGCCGGTCGACAAAGCCGGGATCGTCAACGGCATCCGTAATCTGGCCGGATGGACGGTAGTGCGTCCCCCGGTCGAGCCGGTGGATATGGCCGCGCAGGGCTGGGAGATCACGCCGTCGGTGCCGGGATTTCGGATGATCCGCCAGTTGCGCCGTCCGATGGCATCGCGCGAAGCGGGGCAGCCGCCTATTCCGGTCGATCAGGCAGTGTTTTCCGACGGCCTCGCAGCCATTTCGGTGTTCGTCGAGCCGGTCGAAAACAATTCGCGCAAGGAAGGCACAGGCAATAGCGGCGCGACGCACGTGCTGGTCAAGCGCCAAGGCAACTTCTGGATTACCCTGCTTGGCGAAGTGCCCCAAACCACATTGCAGCAATTCGCGTCTGCCATAGAATACAAAGCTCCGAAGTAACCTTCCGAATCCTGAAATCCCTCGGCTTGCTACGATATGACGACTTTTTCGGTGCGCAAATTCCTCGCGACCGTAGTGGTGGCGGCGTGTTTGCCGCTTGTGCCGCATATGGCCTCCGCGGCGCCCGCTGCCAATCTGCCCGACTTCACTGACCTCGTCGACAAGGTCGGCCCGGCGGTCGTCAACATCCGCACGACAACGCGCGTGTCGAACAGCGGTGCCCGAGGCGGCTTGCCGCCGGGCATGGACGACGGCGACATGTCCGAATTCTTCCGGCGCTTTTTCGGCATTCCGTTGCCGCAGTCGCCGCAATCTCCTGGCGCGCCGCGCGGCGGCGACAATGGTGGCAGCGGCGGCAGTGGGGGTGGCGGTGGCAGCGGCGGTAGCCAGGACGCGCCGGACAACAACGACGCGGAGCAGAACAGCGGGGTCGGCTCCGGCTTCATCCTGTCCGCGGATGGCTATGTGATGACCAATGCACACGTCGTCGACGATGCCGACACCATTTACGTCACGCTGACCGACAAGCGCGAATTCAAGGCGAAGCTGATCGGCGTCGACGACCGCACCGACGTCGCGGTCGTCAAGATCAATGCGTCGAACCTGCCGACCATCACGATCGGCGATTCGAACAAGGTGCGCGTGGGCGAGTGGGTGGTCGCGATTGGCTCGCCGTTCGGTCTCGAGAACACGGTGACGGCCGGCATCGTCAGCGCGAAGGGGCGCGACACCGGCGACTATCTGCCGTTCATTCAGACGGATGTGGCCGTCAATCCGGGCAACTCTGGCGGACCGCTGATCAACATGCAGGGCGAGGTGATCGGCATCAACTCGCAGATCTATAGCCGCACCGGCGGTTTCATGGGCATTTCGTTTGCGATTCCGATCGACGAAGCGATGCGCGTGGCCGATCAGCTCAAGAGTTCCGGCAAGGTGGTGCGCGGCCGTATCGCTGTGGCGATCGGCGAAGTGACGAAGGACGTCGCCGATTCACTCGGCTTGCCGAAGGCGCAAGGCGCGCTCGTCAGCAGCGTTGAGCCGGGCGGCCCGGCCGACAAGGCCGGCGTGCAGCCTGGGGACATCATTCTGAAGTTCAACGGCCATTCGGTCGATACCGCGACCGACCTGCCACGCATGGTCGGCGATACGAAGCCGGGTACCAAAACGACGCTCACGGTGTGGCGCAAGGGACAGACGCACGAGTTGCCGGTCACGATCGCCGAAATGCAGCCGGACAAGGTCGCGAAGGCTGATCAGAAAAAGCCGCAGGCGCCGAAGCAGCGCGCGACGAATGCGCTCGGCATCGCTGTCAGCGATATTCCGGCCGCTCAACAGAGCGACCTGAAGATCCACAACGGCGTGCAGATCGACGCGGTCGATGGCCCGGCCGCGCGCGTCGGGCTGCAAAAAGGTGACATCATCCTGCGGGTCGGCGATACGGACATCACGAGCGCGAAGCAGTTCGACGATCTGACGTCGCACCTCGATCCGCAGAAGATGGTCGCGCTACTGGTTCGCCGCGGCGACAACACGCAGTTCGTGCCGGTCCGTCCGCGCGCGCAGAAATGACGAAACCGGCATCGCTCACGCTCTTCGGGCGCGCGTGGTGTCACCTGTGCGAAGACATGCGCGCCGCGCTCGAACCATTGCTGGCAGAGTTCGGCGCGCAACTGACTGTGATTGACGTCGACACCGACCCGTTACTGGAAGCGCGTTATAACGAACGGGTGCCGGTTCTCGTCTGCGACGGCGCCGAGTTGTGTCACTACCATCTCGACGAAACGCGGGTGCGTGCCGCGCTGACTGTGCATGCGTCGCAAAGTGCCGCGGCATCATGATGTCGTCCACGTCGAATTTCCCGCATCCTCCGCCCTCTCTTTGCGTCCCGGCCTCGCAAGATGCGCCGGCCGATAGCCTTTTCGGCTAAAATAGATAGGTTTTTCACCTACTTACAAGGCGTGCTCCGCTATTGTCCGGGCGCGCCTTTTCGCTTGATCGGTACTGAATGGATCATATTCGTAACTTCTCGATCATTGCGCACATCGACCATGGCAAGTCGACGCTCGCCGATCGCATCATCCAGATTTGCGGCGGACTGTCGGACCGCGAGATGGAAGCCCAGGTGCTCGACTCGATGGATCTCGAGCGCGAGCGCGGCATTACCATCAAGGCGCAAACCGCCGCACTGACGTATCGCGCCCGCGACGGGCAGATCTACAACCTCAATATGATCGACACGCCGGGACACGTCGATTTCTCGTACGAAGTCAGCCGCTCCCTATCCGCCTGCGAAGGCGCGCTGCTGGTCGTCGATGCGAGCCAGGGTGTGGAAGCGCAAACCGTTGCGAACTGCTACACGGCGATCGAACTTGGCGTCGAAGTGGTGCCGGTGCTCAACAAGATCGACCTGCCAGCGGCGAATCCTGAAAACGCGATCGCCGAAATCGAGGACGTGATCGGCATCGACGCGACCGACGCGACCCAATGCAGCGCGAAGACCGGGCTTGGCGTCGAGGACGTGCTGGAGGCGCTGATCGCGAAAGTCCCGCCGCCGAAAGGTGATCCGCAAGCACCGCTGCAAGCGCTGATTATCGACTCCTGGTTCGATAACTACGTCGGCGTCGTGATGCTCGTGCGTATCGTCAACGGCACGCTGCGTCCCAAGGACAAGATCCGCCTGATGGCGACCGGCGCGCAATTTCCGGTTGAGCACATTGGCGTATTCACGCCGAAATCCAAGAATCTCGAAGCGCTGGCGGCGGGGCAGGTGGGCTTCATCATCGCCGGCATCAAGGAACTGGCGGCGGCAAAAGTCGGCGATACGGTCACGCTCGTGAACCAGCCGGCCAGCGGGCCGCTGCCGGGCTTCAAGGAAGTGAAGCCGCAGGTGTTCGCGGGCCTCTATCCGGTCGAGGCGAATCAGTACGACGCGCTGCGCGACTCCCTCGAAAAGCTCAAGCTGAACGACGCGTCGCTGCAGTACGAACCGGAAGTGTCGCAGGCGCTCGGCTTCGGTTTCCGCTGCGGCTTCCTCGGTCTGCTGCACATGGAGATCGTGCAGGAACGTCTCGAACGCGAATTCGACATGGACCTGATCACCACGGCGCCGACGGTGGTCTATGAAGTCCTGCAGCGCGACGGCACGACGCTGATGGTCGAGAACCCGGCCAAGATGCCGGAGCCATCGAAGATCGAAGAGGTGCGCGAGCCGATCGTGACCGTCAACCTGTACATGCCGCAGGACTATGTCGGCGCGGTGATCACGCTGTGTACGCAAAAGCGCGGCAACCAGATCAACATGCAGTATCACGGCCGTCAGGTTCAGCTCACGTATGAAATCCCGATGGGCGAGGTCGTACTCGATTTCTTCGACCGCCTGAAGTCGATCTCGCGCGGCTATGCGTCGATGGATTACGAGTTCAAGGAATATCGCGCGTCCGACGTCGTCAAGGTCGACATGCTGATCAACGGCGACAAGGTCGACGCACTGTCGGTGATCGTGCACCGCTCGCAGAGCCAGTACCGCGGCCGCGAAGTAGCGGCGAAAATGCGCGAACTGATCCCGCGCCAGATGTACGACGTGGCGGTGCAGGCCACGATCGGCTCGAACATCATTGCGCGCGAAAACATTAAAGCGTTGCGTAAGAACGTGCTGGCAAAATGCTACGGCGGTGACATTACGCGTAAGAAGAAGCTGCTCGAAAAGCAGAAGGCAGGCAAGAAGCGAATGAAGCAGGTGGGCTCGGTCGAGATTCCACAAGAGGCTTTCCTCGCGATCCTGCGTGTCGAAGACAAATAAGCTGAATAACGGAACCCTATGAATTTTGCGCTGATTCTTTTTGTGCTCGTCGTTTTGACGGGCGTCGCATGGGTCGCGGACAAACTGGTTTTCCTGCCGAAACGGCGCCGCGCGGCCGAGGCCGCGGTCGCCGAA
>NZ_DASXHN010000004.1:0-12690 GCF_036488505.1 Paraburkholderia sp.
CTCGCCGCCGATGACGCCGCGCCAGGCTCCAGCGGCAAAATCTCCGGGTTGGGCAAGGCCTTGCTGAACCCGACTGTGATCCTGCTTGCCTTCATCTATTTCTGCGCGACGGGTGCGAACCTTGGGTTGTCGTTTTTCTTGCCACAGATCATCAAGCAGCAAGGCTACAGCACCGTCGCGGTTGGCCTGATCACATCGATACCGTATATCGCCGGTTGCATCGGCATGCTGGTAATCGGCAACCTGTCCGATCGATTCAACGAACGACGCTGGTTTCTCGCCGGCACGATGGTATTGGCCGCTGCCGGGTTGGTCGCCGCCAGTGTCCTCGGGGCGTCCGTCTGGTCGATCGTCGCGCTGAGCGTCGCGGCAACCGGCATCTTTGGTTGCAAGGGTCCGTTCTGGACGTTGCCGGCCTCATATTTGCGCGGCCCGGCCGTTGCCGGCGGAATCGCTTTCATCAACTCGATCGGCAACCTGGGCGGTTTCGCCGGGCCCTATCTCGTGGGCGTTTTCAAGACGTCGTCCAATAGCTATGCAGACGGGCTCCTCGCGTTGGCCGGCTTCTGCGTGGGGGCTGTGCTCGTCACGGTAATTTTCATTCGGCCGCGGCGGGATACGGACCCTGCATCATTTGTCGTACTCGACGCGACTCAACACTAGATGGAGTTATCGCCGAGGTGTCGCTGCGTGCCGCACAATATCCGCGTCCTTTCAATTTCCCTTCGTTCGACTTACGGAGGAAGCTGCTGCACGTGACCCTGCCGCTTCTATCGCCGGCCGGATTACGTCGCCGCGCTGCGCGGCGCTATGTTTAGACGTATCGCACGCCGCCCAATCGACTCTGCCTCACCGCGCTGCGCCGCACGGATGCAATTTTCGCCATGTACTATCTGCATTCGATGCACGACTAGCTGTGCGAAAGGTTTTTCATCATGCGTATCCTTATCGTCGAAGACGAACCGAAGATGGCCTCCTACCTTCGCAAAGGCCTGACGGAGGCAAGCTTCATCGTCGATGTCTCTAGCGATGGCAACGACGGTTTGTTCCTCGCGCTCCATGACGACTACGATCTCATCGTTCTCGACGTTATGCTCCCCGGCCTCGACGGATTCGAGGTGCTCAGGCGCTTGCGAGCACAAAAGCGCACGCCCGTACTGCTGTTGACGGCGCGCGATGCAGTTGAAGACAAAGTCGCCGGACTTGAAGCCGGCGCAGACGATTACCTGGCGAAGCCATTTGTTTACTCTGAATTTCTTGCGCGCATTCGCGCCGTACTGCGCAGACCTATTCAATCGGTCGACACCGTGCTGCGTGTTGGCGACATGGAAATCGACGTGCTGCGGCGCCGTGTGCGGCGCGGTAACGTCCGCATCGACCTGACTGCGCAAGAATTCACGCTGGTGAAACTTCTCGCCGAGAGGCAGGGTGAAGTGGTCACGCGCACGGTCGTCACGTCACACGTCTGGGACATGAACTTCGACAGCGACACGAACGTCGTTGAGGTGGCGGTCAGACGTTTGCGCACAAAGATCGACAACCCTTTCGAGAAGAAACTGCTCCATACGGTCCGTGGCATGGGCTATGTGATGGAAGAGCGATCATGACTGCCGCGGACGGGGCGTACTCGCTGCTCAGGCGTCTGAGTCTCGCTTTTACTATCGTCGCCATATTGGTGCTGTCGATGGCCGGCGGCCTGCTCTATCATTCGCTCTCGAGCCAACTGACAGACCGCGACGACACCGAGATTTCAGTCAAGCTGGACGAGTTCCTCGCGGCAGCCCGCCAATACGGCTCGGCGGAGTCAATCGCCAGCAATAGCGCGCTGTTTCGCGAGGAATTGCTCGCGCATCCCGCAATCTCATTCGCGATAGTGGATGGGCAAGGAAGGGTATTGGCCGACTTCGACCGGCGCGATCAGCGGTTGTGGTCGGTTGCGGCGGGCAATTCCGCGCAACAACAGCCTTATTCATGCTCTCCCCCGTCCATCGGACCTTCGCGCTGCATATTCGGCGACGAAAAGTTACCTTCAGGAGAATCGATACGCGTTGTACTCGCCCATGAAGCGAAGGAACGCTACTCTGTCCTTCGCGAGTACCAAGGCGACGTATGGCTCGTGATCCTCGGTGGTTCAGCGTTGATGGGTCTGCTTGGCTACGCGATTGCAAAGCGGGGCTTATCGCCGGTCAAGGCCATCGGCCAGCGAATTTCTCGCATCGAAGCCCACAATCTCGGTGAGCGTCTCGATATCAGCGGTGGTCCCGTCGAACTGCGTGACATCGCGGGTCCGGTCAACCGGATGCTCGACAGGCTTGAACGCGCATTTGCGCGGCTCTCGCAGTTCTCCTCCGATCTGGCGCACGATATGCGCACTCCGCTCGCCAATATGATCAGCGCATCGGAAATCACTCTTTCGCGGAAGCGCTCCACCGAGGAATACGAAGCGCTTATCGACTCGAACATCGAAGAATGCCAGCGCCTTCAACGGATGATCGAGACGATGCTGTTCCTCGCACGAGCGGATCATTCAAAGGGACTGCTTCGGCTAGGCGTACTCGATTGCCACGAAGAGTTCGCAAAGCTCACGTCGTACTTTGAAGGCGTGGCCGACAATAGGGGCGTGCATTTCTCCCTCGACGGCGCAATCCAGGTTCGCGCCGACCCGTCGATGCTTCGACGCGCGCTCAGCAATCTGATATCGAACGCGCTTGCGCATGCCGACGCCGAATCCGAGGTCGCGCTGCGCGCCTACCGGTCGGACGAGTATGTGGCCGTGGAAGTCACGAACACGGGCCAAACCATCCCGCCAGAGCATGTCGGCAAGATCTTCGACCGCTTTTACCGTGTCAATTCTGCGCGGCAAGGGTCGGCGAAGAACATGGGGCTGGGCCTTGCCATCGTGCGATCCATCATGGAATTGCATCGTGGCCGAGTCGACGTCGTGAGCCGCGCCGGCTCGACCACCTTCACGCTTTACTTTCCTGCCGCGACCGCGTGAGGTCCTGACTCACCGTTGCGCGCAATCAAGCGGGATCCTGTCTCTCGGCAACTTCGGTGAGCTGACCGGCGCATGACGGCGCGCTCGCGCCGCGTCCGCCTTCGGTGCGCGCCCACGGCGCATTCCCTGCGCGCGTTGCCAAGATGTCTAAATTGACATCTTCCCGCCACCTCCTAATCAGTCGCGCAACAAGAAAATACCCTCTCCAGCACTCAGGGAAGCTGTCGCCATCCCTCGGAGCGCAAACGTTTGTTCAACCGTCGGGAGCTCTCGTGAACATTTGCTGTCGCACGCGTCTGCCGCTGTCGATCCGAGGAACCCGCAACCTCGTCCTATGCGGTGCCTTGCTCGTGCTAACCGGTTGCGCGACACAGTCGCAATCGCGCAGTCCCAGCGGAGACCGGCAGACATCGTATGGCAGCGTAGTCGACTTCGATGGCATGCCCTGCACCAATCAGAATATGCATGTTAAATCGCCCATCTGTTTGTTTCCTAGAACCCTGATATCTCGCAATTAATTTTCTCCAGTCGAAACGACGGTGAATACCGGCAACAGTGTCGATGCACGAAGGCGTTATTAATAAATAAATTAGCAACAGTGAAAAATGAAATAGTTAATTTCTAACTGCGCGAAACGCACCGCCTGCCTCCTCACATCGCGATCAGTGGCCCATACGGATTGGCTGCGCAGACCCCGTGCGCGGCACTGCACGTGCAGTGTTAATTGTCATCTTCCAATTACCTTAATTTTCCAAATTTATAGTCGACTATCGAAACTATAGAAAAAAGAAATTGGATAGTAAAACGTGTGAGCCATAGGATTTCTCCGGCCGCCCATTTAACCCAGGAATACAACGTGAAACTAAAGAAGACACAGATTGCCGCAAGCATTTTCTCGATCGTCTCGGCAATTGCGCTTGCCCAAATGGCGCATGCGGCGGATATGACCCAGGATAGCGGGTCGCCAGTCGGCGACAATCAGAATTCCCAGACCGCGGGCCCCGAAGGTCCGGTCCTTTTGCAGGACTCTCATCTCATCGAGAAACTGCAGCGTTTCGACCGGGAGCGCATCCCCGAACGCGTCGTGCACGCGCGTGGCACAGGCATCTTTGGCGAGTTCGTGCCGACTGCTGACATCAGCTCGCTGACCTCTGCCCAGGTGTTCACGCCTGGATCGAAGACGCCCGTCTTCGTCCGGTTCTCGACGGTGATGGGCTATCGCGGCTCGCCCGAGCAGGCGCGAGACCCGCGGGGTTTTGCGATCAAGTTCTACACGCAGCAAGGGAACTGGGACATGGTCGGCATCAACTGGCCGGTCTTCTTTATCCGGGACGCGATCAAGTTTCCTGACTTCGTGCACGCGAACAAACCGTCGGCTGTGACCGGCGTGCAAGATCCGAATCTGGCGTTCGACTTTTTCGCCCATTCGCCGGAAGCAACCAACATGCTCACGCACCTCTACACGGACGAGGGCATGCCGGATTCATACCGCCACATGGACGGCTACGGTGTGCACGCGTTCAAGTTCGTCAACGCGAAAGGCGAGGTTCACTACGTGAAGTTCCACTGGAAGAGCCGTCAGGGTATCAAGGGCATACGCCCGCACGATATCCCGCATTCGATCGGCGCCGACTGGAATCTGATGACCGATGACCTGTACAACGCGGTCAACGCGCATGCATATCCGCAATGGGACCTTTACATCCAGGTGCTCTCGCCGAGCGATCTGGACAAGTTCGATTTCGATCCGCTGGACGACACGAAGGTATGGCCGTCGTCGATCCCCGAGCAGAAGGTCGGCACGATGACGCTCAACCGCGTTCCAAATAATTATTTCGAGTCCACGGAAGAATCGGCATTCGCACCGTCACGCCTCGTGCCGGGGATTGAACCTTCTGAGGATCGGATGTTGCAGGGCCGCCTGTTCGCCTATGCCGACACACAGATGTACCGCCTTGGCCCGAACTACAACCAGTTGCCGATCAACCGGCCGGTCGTCGCGGTTCACAACAACAACCAGGACGGGCTCATGAACGAGGACGATCGAAAGGGCGAAGTCAACTATGAGCCGTCCAGCACCGGAGAAATCGCTCAACAGGACCAGTACAAGTCCGTGCAGACACCGCTGAATGGTACGACTCAGCAAAGAGCGATTCACAAGACACTCGACTTCCGTCAGGCCGGCGAGTATTACCGCACGCTGTCCGAAACCGACAAGACAGACCTGATCACAGCGCTGTCGGGCGACCTGGGCCGCGTAACCAACGACGCGAACAAGTACTCGATGCTCTCGTACTTTTACAAGGCTGATGCCGACTACGGTACCCGCCTCGCGCGTGCGACTCATGCCGATGTCACGCGTGTAAAGAATGCGGCGGCACAACTGAGCGACAACTAAGAGGAAAGGGGAACCTGCGCGAGCAGGTTCCCCGCTGAACAGACATGCTTTCGCAGGAGGACAGAATGCGATGCTCTTTTGCTGCCCGGCGCCTTGTTCGGACCGCGGCGGTCATCACCCTGACCGCACTGTTCACAGCGAGTTGCGCGCAGCACGTGTATCAGCCGCGAACGTATTCGGCCGTGACCGACACGCCGCGTTACACCGAAGACTGGTTTGCCGCGGCGCGTGCGGGACGCACCGATATTGTTCAGGCGTTGATCGCGGCCCATTTCCCGCTCGAGGCAACGACGCCCGAAGGCTATACCGCGCTGATCCTCAGCGCCTACGACAATCATCCCGAGACCTTGACGGCCCTCCTCGCTGCAGGCGCCAACGCCTGCGCGGCCGACCGGCATGGAAATACGGCTCTGATGGGGGCGCTGTTCAAAGGCGAGACGAACATTGCCACGATGTTGCTCGACACGCACTGCGACATCGATCAAACCAACAACGCGGGCGAAACGGCATTGTCGTTTGCGGCGCTATTCGGCCGGTTCGATATGATCCCGGTGCTCGTCGCACACGGCGCCAACGTGAATCATGTCGACGCGCGCGGCGGCACGGCATTGCAAATGGCGATGGCTCAGCGCAATCCCGCTGTAGAGCAAGCGCTACGCCGCGTCGGCGCGACACAGTGAGACCTCGCCGCTGAGCCGCAAGTTCGTGTCGCCTCGACCGGCGGCAGTTCGAGTGATCGCGAGACGCGCACAGCCGAGGCCGACCCATGCGGCTCACGCCCGCTTCAACAGCGCGCTATCTACCGGCAACGCCCGAATCCGCGTTCCTGTTGCATTGAAGATCGCGTTGCAGATCGCCGCCATTGTCGGCGGCACACCCGGTTCGCCAACGCCGCCGGGCGGCGCAGCGCTCGGCACGATGTAGACATGGGTTTCCGGCACCGAGTCGATGCGGGCGACCCGATAGTCGGTGAAATTCGATTGCTCGGCCGCGCCCTGGCTAAACGTCAGTTCGCTGTATAGCGTATTGCCGAGAGCCATCACCACGGCGCCCTCGAACTGCGCAATCACGCGGTCGGGATTGACGATACGTCCGCAGTCGACCGCCAGATCGACACGCGTCACGCGCACCGAGCCGTCGTCGGCGACCTGCACCTGCGCGACCGCCGCAACGTACGACAAAAAGCTGCGATGTACCGCGATCCCGTGCCCGTGGCCAGCGGGCAACGCCGCAGTCCAGTTCGAACGCACCGCGGCCGCGCGGACCACGGCGGCATAGCGTGCGGTATCGATTGGGTACTCGTCGATCGACGCGCCGTAGTTCGGGTAATCGACTCCCAGCGCATGCAGATCGACATGACGCGGCGTGCCCAGCAGCGCGAGCAGATGCTGCACAGGATCCTGTCGCGCCGCAACGGCGAGTTCATCGACGAACGAGCCCGCTGCGAAGCCGTGCGGAATGTTGTACACCGACCGATACCAGCCGATACGCGTATGCGCGGGCGCCGCTCCGTTCTCGCACTGCACATTGGCGATTTCATAGGGCATGTCGGTCACACCCTGACCGAGTTCGCCGGCCGACCCATAAATCACGTTCGCAGCGAAGGTGGAACCGATCGACGGAAACACGCTCCGGTGCAACCATGCGATCGTGTTGCCGTGCGCATCGAGGCCGCCTTCCATGTGCTGCGCGCACACGGCATGGAAGTAGTCGTTGCGTATGTCGTCCTCACGGGTCCACGTCAGCTTGACGGGTGCGCCCACCTCGCGCGCCAGGTACGCGGCTTCGGCCACGTAGTCCGGCTTCGACTTGCGACCGAAGCCGCCGCCGAGCAACGTGACATTGATTGTCACGGCCTGCTCCTGGATCCCGAGTACCTGCGCGACGGTCGTGCGTGCTTGCTGCGGATTCTGCGTGGCGGTCCAGACGTCGACTGCGCCGTTCGCAAACGATGCAGTTGCAGCCAGCGGCTCCATCGCCGCATGCGCCATATGCGGCACGTAGTAGTCTGCGGACACATGTTGTGCGGCATTCTTCAACGCGCCGGCGGTATCGCCGTTATTGCGCACGAGTTTCCCAGGCTGCCGCGCAGTGTCTTCGAGCGCCTTGCGGTACGCCTGGCTATCGTACGTGCCGTTCGGCCCCAGGTCCCAATCGAGCTTCAGCTTCTGCCGCCCTTGCAGCGCGGCCCAGGTGCTGGTCGCGATCACCGCGACGCCGCCGAGCGGGCGGAAGCCGGCGGGCAGCGGCGCTGAAGCAATGCGCACGACGTGCAGCACGCCTGCCACCTTCAGCGCTTCCGTCGAGTCCACGCTTTTCAGCGTCGCACCGTACACGGGCGAACGTTCGATCGACGCGTACGTCATCCCGGGCAACACCACATCGATACCGTAAGTCGCGCGGCCATGAACGATGTCGTCGAGATCGACGATTGGCAGGGACTTGCCGATATAGCGCCACGTGTCCTCGTTCTTCAGCTTCAGCGTGTCACGGGCCGGCACCGGCTGACGCGCCGCCGCCTGCGCGACCGCACCGTATGACACGCGCCGCCCGCTCGCGATATGCACCACATGCCCGGGTTCCGTCCGGCAACTGGTCGGGCTCACGCGCCACTGCGCAGCAGCCGCCGCGATCAGCATTTGCCGCGCGGAGCCGCCCGCCTCGCGCAACGGCTGGAAGAACTGGCGGATGCTCCGCGAGCCATCAGTATTCTGGTCGCCGTACTTCGCATCGCCTTGCGCCTGGACGACCTTCACCGTGTTCCAGTCGGCATCGAGTTCGTCCGCGAGAATCATCGCGAGACTGGTACGGATGCCAGTACCCATCTCCGAGCGATGCACGACCAGCACGATCTCGCCAGACGGCGCAACGGACACATAGACGTTCGGCTCGAACACGGTTTTGATTTCGTTTGCCGAGGCGAGCGGGGCCGCCGCAAACGCGACGCGCGCGCCGCCGACCTGCAGACCCAGCACCACGCCGCCCGCCAAGGTGCCCTTCAGTATCCGGCGCCGGCTCAAATTGACGATCCCGCTCATGACGCCTGCTCCGCCGCCGCCTTGATGGCAACCTTGATGCGTTGATAGGTGCCGCAGCGGCAGACATTGCCGGACATCGCTTCGACGATCTGCTCGTCGGTCGGCTTCGGCGTCTGTTTGAGCAGTGACGCAGCCTGCATCATCTGGCCGGGCTGACAGTAGCCGCACTGCGGCACGTTCGCGGCTTTCCACGCTCGCTGCACCCGATGTTCGCCGCCTTCGCCCAGTCCTTCGATTGTCGTCACGGACTTGCCCTGTACATCCGCGAGCGACGTGACGCACGAGCGCACTGCCACGCCATCCACATGGACGGTGCACGCGCCGCATGCGCCCACGCCGCAACCGAACTTGGTGCCATGTAGTCCCAACAGGTCCCGCACCGCCCACAGCAGCGGCATGTTCCCAGCAGCTTCGACCTTGTGATGCACGCCATTCACAATCAGTTCCATCCGTTCACTCCTTGTTATCGACGTACGCCACGGCCGCCGGCGCTGCCTCGTGGTCGACTCACCTGCGCACGCCGTTCATGCTCTTGCCTGATACGCCTTGCACCATCCGGCGCCACTCACCTGCTTTGCGCCGAACAGCGCGCACAGCGCGTTGGCGTCGGCTGGCTTACCCTGGTAGAACTGGCAGTTCCCGCAGCGCTGGCCCTTGCTGAAATGCGGATACTTCGTGGGGTCGACGTGGGTCGCATCGGCCTGGTACCCGAGCGCCTGCGCAGCGGGATCGCTTTCCTGAAGCTGCGAGGGCGCCGCCGAGACGGAGCGCCCGGCGATCGCAAGCGCAGCCGCCCCGATCGATTGAATCATGAAGGTGCGTCGAGGGGTTCTCATTCAATGCTCCCTCTCACGCCGCGAGCACGCGTTGCGGCGGCGCCATGAACTCCGGCCCGACAGGATCTGTGACGAAGGTCGCGACAATCGTGTCGATCTGTTTGAACGCCTTCTCGTCGAGGCGCCAGCCGAACACCTCTTCGATCCCGTCCAGTTGCGCCGGACGACGTGCGCCCCACAGCGCGATCGTCGGGCCGCGATCGAGCACCCAGCGCACCGCCAGCGCGAGCACCGACTTGTCGAAGTTATCGCGCGCGAACACGTTCAGCGCTTTCACGGCCGCCACATATTGCTCGCGGCGCGGCTCGCGGAACTTCGGATCGCGCTGACGCAGGTCGTCGCCCTCGAAGCGGGTCTCGACGCCGATTCGCCCCGCCAGCAGTCCGCGGCACAGCGCCCCATAGGCAAGCGCGACGAGCCCGTGCTGTTTTGCGTACGGCAGCACGTCACGGTCGATGTCTCGCTCGAACAGGTTATACGGCGGCTGTGTGGTGGACAGCGGCGCCACGCGCCTGAATGCATCCATTTGCGCCGGCGAGAAGTTACTGACGCCTAGCGCTCGCACCTTGCCCTCTTTGCGCAGATCGTCGAGCACCGCAGCGGTCTCTTCGATCGGCACCAGCGGGTCGGGCCAGTGGACCTGATACAGATCGATGTAATCCGTTCGCAAGCGCCTCAGCGTGTCCTCTACTTCCTGACGAATGCGCTCCGCCGACGAATTGCGAAATACCGCGCCGTCTTGCCATTCCAGTGCGACCTTGGTTGCGATGACCGCCTTGTGCCGATACCCGTCGGCGAGCGCTTTGCCAACGATCTCCTCCGACGCACCGAAACCGTACACCGGCGCGGTGTCGATCAGATTGACGCCGCTGTCGAGCGCCCGGCGGATCACCGCAATCGACTCTTTCTCGTCGGTGCCGCCCCACATCCATCCGCCAATGGCCCACGTACCGAGGCCGACGCGTGACACAGGGGTCGATAAACCTTCAATTGCGATTGTTTCAATAGTCATGTGAAGCTCTCAAATCGAAGCACTACATCAGCAGCGCGTCCGGGTGGAATGCGATCCGACAAATGGCAACGTGCCCATCGGACGGGCAGGCGAGCTGATTATTTCAGCCGCATCCGCCGATCACAAGAAGGCACCTGACGGTTTCATACTTTCCCCGAGGAAACTAATTGCTACGACGGCGCTCACGCGCACGGCAACGCGCGGCAACTCGCAAAGGAGAACCGACAGTCGGGCACGGGTCGACTTTCTATTCCTTTCTATTCGCGAGAGCGGTGCGTCGCTCCATCGCCTGGCGCAGCCGCCGTCACGTGAAGTCGACGCTTACCGCCGTCGTGATGCGTTCAGCAGAGCTGTGAGAAATTGCCCATAATTGCGCGCAGTCTTCGAGCAACCGTTGGGGCATTTGATGAAAGCAGTTTCTGGCGCACCGCAATCCCCGATCGCATTTCTGGCTGTCGCGTTGGCGTTCGCGATCAACATGATGGGCACAACGCTGCCGACGGCAATCTATCGGTATTACCAGCAGCAGTATGGTTTTACACCGACGGTCATCACCGTGATTTACGCCGCCTATGCAATCGGCGTGCTGGGCGCGCTGCTGCTGGTCGGCAACTGGTCCGATCAGCTAGGTCGTCGTCGCATGCTGCTCGCAGGCCTGTGTGCGTCGGCCGCATCGGCGCTGACATTCCTGTGCAGTGACGGGTTGGCGCTTCTGATGCTCGGCCGCCTGCTATCGGGCGTTTCTGCCGGCATCTTTACAGGAACCGCGACGGTCGCCGTGATCGAACTCGCGCCGCCCGCATGGCGCGGCAAGGCCATGCTCGCGGCTACCGCCTCCAATATGCTCGGACTGGGTTGCGGTCCTTTGCTAAGCGGCATCCTCGTCGAACTATTTCCGTGGCCCACGCAGTTGCCGTATGCGGTGCACCTGGCGCTGGTCGGCGTCGCCGCACTCGCCGTACTGGGTGTCCAGGAGACCGCCGCGATTCCCGCGCGAGTGAAGCTCGGCATCCAGAGAATTTCGCTTCCCGTGGAGGTCCGCCGTGCGTTCATTCCTGCCGCGCTAGCGGGGTTTGCCGGTTTCGTCGTCGTGGGTTTCTTTGCGGCGGTCGCTCCTCAACTGATTCGAGTCGTGCTCGGCTTTCACAGTGGCATCGTCATCGGCTCGATCGTTTTCCTGTTGTTCGCCTGCTCCGCTGTGGGGCAGACCGTGCAGACACTGATTGCTGCCCGTTGGCGGCAAGCGGCCGGGTGCATTGGACTGGTCGTCGGACTGGCGTGTATCGGCGTGTGCGTGCCCGAACGCTCGCTCGGCCTGCTTTTGCTCGGCACCGCCGTGGCAGGAATCGGACAAGGCATCAGCTTCCGCGCCGGCCTGGGCGAGATCGCGTCGACGACGCCCGCGCACCGGCGAGCGGAAGTCACGTCGAGCTTTTTCGTCGTACTGTATGTGGCGATCTCACTACCTGTGATTGGGTTGGGTATCGCGGTGCAGCTCGCCGGCATCGAACGCGCGACGCTGCTGTTTGTCGGCTTGACGATAGTCGTTGTGCTTATCGCGCTGCTCCTGCTGATGCGCGGGCAAGCGAAACGGGAGCCAGACGCCAAAGCGATCGGTGACTGAAAAGTGCGGCATTGCTCGACGCATATCGCTGGCATTACATCGTGTCGGGCGTCACGCAGCCGCGGTTTTCGAAACTGCTGTACAGAATGATCACGCCCGCGCAAGCGGAGCATATCGGCGACGCGTTGGCGCCGATAGTGCAGCGGCCGTCCGATATCGACGCGTAGGTGCCGGGCTGATCTGACCGTGGTGGTCGAGGCATCTCTTCGGTTCGCGGCGAAGCTTCAAAGCGTCAACAGGTTCTTGCACAGGTCGGCCGTGTTGCTGACCGAGTATTTGCGCAGCAAGCTCGCACGATGAACATGCACGGTTCGTGGACTGATCTCCAGCCGTCGTGCGATTTCCTTGCTGCTGCAACCCTCGAGCAGCAGCATGGCGATTTCCCGCTCGCGCGGCGTGAGCGAAGCGCGTATGGCCGACACCATTTGCGGTTCAACCGACAAATCTAAAAATGTCCAGATTGCGCGGGCATACGGGGCGCGCCTGTCGACGGTCGTCCCGCTTACATGGCTCCAGAACATCTCTCCATTCAGCCGCTTCATCAGCCAGTTGTCGGAGTAGCTGCCGCGCTTCGCGAGTATTGGACCAATCTTCTTTCCCCGCGTATCGAAGTCGCTCTCGCCAGCGTAAAGCACCGCGAACGACAGCCCGATTATCTCGGCGCGCGTTCCTCGCCAGATGCTCGCGAACAGCTCGTTGCAATCGACGATGATGCGCTGATCCAGAACAGCGCAGGCGATAGGGCAGAGCTCGAAAATCTGGCGGTAATCAAGTGGCTCGCCAG
>NZ_DASXHN010000045.1:0-10689 GCF_036488505.1 Paraburkholderia sp.
GCAAGCCGTTCGACCCGAAGCGCAAGCTGATCGCGTGGAACGGCAAGACGTGGTCGGGAGCGGACATACCGGATTTCAAGGTCGACGAGCCGCCGGAAAACGGCATGAATCCGTTCATCATGAATCCGGAGGGCGTGGCGCGTTTCTTCGCGCGCGACGGTCTGGTGGAAGGGCCGTTCCCCGAGCACTACGAGCCGTTTGAAACGCCGCTCGGCTACAACCCGCTGCATCCGGACAACAAGGCGGTCGTCAGCAATCCGGCGGCGCGCGTGTTCCCCGACGACCGGGCCGCGTTCGGCACGCACGAAAACTTCCCGCATACGGCGACCACGTATCGTCTGACCGAGCATTTCCACTACTGGACCAAGCATGCGCGTCTGAACGCGATCATTCAGCCGGAACAGTTCGTGGAGATCAGCGAGGATCTGGCGAAAGAGGTCGGCGTCGTCGCCGGGGACCGCATCAAGGTGTCGTCCAATCGCGGGCATGTGATCGCCGTGGCGCTCGTCACCAAGCGCATCAAAACGCTGATGATCGAAGGCAAGAAAGTACAGACGGTCGGTTTGCCGTTGCACTGGGGCTTCAAGGGACTCGCGAGGCCCGGCTATCTCGTCAATACGCTGACGCCCTCCGTGGGCGATGCGAATTCGCAAACACCGGAATTCAAGTCGTTCCTCGTCAAGGTCGAAAAGGCATAAGGAAAAGAGATGGCACTGCAATCACTGGATATCAAACGCATGTCGGCCACCACCGTGCCCGAGCCGCAAGTGCGCGAGCCGGCTACCGGCACGGTCGCCAAGCTCATCGACGTGTCGAAGTGCATTGGCTGCAAGGCATGTCAGACCGCCTGCATGGAGTGGAACGACCTGCGCGACGAAATCGGCACGAACGTCGGCGTGTACGACAACCCGGCCGATCTGACCGAGCACTCATGGACCGTGATGCGCTTCTCCGAATACGAGAACGCGCAAGGCGATCTGGAATGGCTCATCCGCAAGGACGGCTGCATGCACTGCGAGGATCCGGGCTGTCTGAAGGCCTGCCCGGCGCCTGGCGCGATCGTGCAGTACACGAATGGCATCGTGGATTTCCACGAGGAAAACTGTATTGGCTGCGGCTATTGCATCACTGGCTGCCCGTTCAACGTGCCGCGCATTTCGAAGAAGGACCATCGTGCGTATAAGTGCACGCTGTGTTCGGATCGCGTGGCGGTGGGCCAGGAACCGGCTTGCGTGAAGACCTGCCCGACCGGCGCGATCATGTTCGGCACCAAGGAGGACATGCATCAGCAGGCCGCGGACCGGATCGTGGATCTGAAGGAGCGGGGTTTCGAGAACGCCGGCCTGTACGATCCCGCCGGGGTGGGTGGCACGCACGTGATGTACGTGCTGCATCATGCCGATCGTCCGTCGCTGTATCACGGCTTGCCGGACAACCCGAAAATCAGCCCGATGGTTGCGCTGTGGAAGGGGTTGGCGAAGCCGCTGGCGCTGGCGGGCATCGCGTTCGCGGCGGTGGCCGGGTTCTTCCATTACACGCGTGTCGGTCCGAACGAGGTGACGGAAGAAGACGAAGTCGAAGCTCAACGCGAAGCCGACGAAGCACGCCGTTCGAGGGAGACACCCAATGAAGCATCCTGAGCATACCGGGCTGAGGGACGTGAAGGGCAATCGCCTGATCGTGCGCTACACGCCGAATGAGCGCACCAATCACTGGATCACCGCGATCTCGTTTGTGTTGCTGGCGATCTCCGGCCTCGCGATGTTTCATCCGGCGATGTCGTGGCTCTACGCGATTCTCGGCGGCGGGCAATGGACGCGGATTCTGCATCCGTTCATCGGCTGCGTGATGTTCGTGTCGTTCCTGATTCTGGCGTTGCGCTTCTGGCATCACAACTATCTCGACAAAGCCGACGTGCAGTGGATGCGGCAGATCGGCGACGTGCTCAACAATCGCGAGGACAAGCTGCCCGCGATCGGCAAATACAACGCCGGTCAGAAGCTGTTGTTCTTCACGATGGTAGTCTGCCTGGTGTTGCTGCTCGCCAGCGGCATCGTGATCTGGCGGCGCTATTTCTCGTTCTATTTCCCGATCGGGATTATCCGGCTCGCAGCGGTGGTGCATGCGGCCGTGGCGTTCGTGCTGATGGTTGGCATCGTCGTGCATATCTATGCGGCGCTGTGGATCAAGGGCTCGGTCGGCGCGATGACGCGCGGCACCGTGACGTACGGGTGGGCCAGAAAGCATCATCCGAACTGGTTCAAGGAAATCATCGGCAAGTAACAGCAGCGCGTTTCTCAGCGCACCGCACACCGAGCCGCCGCCGTCGTTCGATGAAGCGCGGCGGCTCTTCAGTTTTCGGCGCGGTTATCAGCGCAGTTTTCAGAGGTCGATACTTTGGTTCAACGCATTCTTGAAGCCGGCGACATCGAGTCGCTCGATCACTCGGCGATTCCCCGCATCCGCACGCCCGAGCGGCTCGCGGTGTTCGCGCCGCGCGCCGCGCGGCTGCGCCAGCTCGCCGCGCGCGACAATCCGATCGCCGGCTATCTGCGCCTGATGGCCGTGCTCGCCGACGCGCAGCAAGCGGTGATCACGAGCTTCAACGGGCAGTCGCCCACCCCCGAGTCGATCGCGACTGCGCAAGAGCATTCGATGCCGCTGATTCCCGCGCTGTCCGGCGTGCGTGATCCGGCGTGGCGCGACGTGCTGCGCCAGTTGCTCGACAGCATCGAGCGCGCGGGACCGCTCACGCCGCCGCTATTAGCACTGGTCGCCCGCTTGCGCACGCTCGACACCGCCACGCTCGAAGCGCAGGCCGATGCGCTGTTCGCGCAGCGCTTCGACGAAGTCGATCCGGCCAGCGCGCCGTTCATCATGGCCGCGTTGCAGGTGGTGTGGACCGATCTCGCCGCCGACATCGACAAGCGCCAGGTGCCGTATATCGAAACGCTCGGCTTGTGCCCCGTGTGCGGATCGCATCCAGTGGCGAGCACGGTGCGCGTGGGCGGCGCTCATGACAATTACCGTTACCTGCAATGCGGCTTGTGCTCGACCGAGTGGCACATGGTGCGCTCGAAATGCTCGAACTGCGATTCGACCAAGGGCATTGCATATCATACGGTCGGCTCGCTGCAGGCCGACGACGCCACGCGTGAGGCGGAAGCGAAAAACGCCGCGCTGAAGGCGGAGTCGTGCGACGAATGCCATACTTACCGCAAGATCGGCATTCAGTCGAAGGACTACGACTTCGATCCGTTCGCGGACGATCTCGCCAGCCTCACGCTGGACCTGCTGATGGGGGCGGAGGGTTATCGGCGGGCGTCGCCGCATCCGTGGCTGTGGCCAGAGGAGACCGGCGGCGCGCAGGATTCCGCGGACGACTCCCGGTCCGATTAGGATCGGCCGGATGCGGCTGGCGCACGCGACTACAAAAGGGATGGCTTCGTGAGCGATGTGAGCGGCTCGGAATTGCGCGCGCTGATGGCGCGCGTGCCGTCGGTGGAAAAGATCATCGCGTCCGCGCAGTTCGTGGCGTTGATCAGCGACTATGGGCGCACGCAGGTGCTCGACGCGGTGCGCGCGGCGCTCGACGCGTGGCGCGCGAGCGCCCAGGCGGGCGGCGCGTCGATCGGCGAGCTCGACATCCCGCAACTGCATCTAGCGGTCGAAGCCGCGCTGTGCCGTCGCGCCGAATCGCGCCTGCGCACTGTATTCAATCTGACCGGCACCGTGCTGCATACCAATCTCGGCCGCGCGGTATTGCCTGACGAGGCGGTGCAGGCGGTGACGAAAGCGCTCACCCAACCCGCCAACCTCGAGTTCGATCTCGGCACCGGCACGCGCGGCGACCGCGACGATCTGATAGACGAACTCATCTGCGAACTGACCGGCGCCGAGGCCGCCACCGTGGTCAACAACAACGCTGCCGCGGTGCTGCTCACGCTGTCCGCGCTGGCGGGGCGGAAGGAAGTCGTGGTGTCGCGCGGCGAGCTGGTCGAGATCGGCGGCGCGTTTCGCATTCCCGACATCATGAGCCGCGCGGGCGCGAGGCTGCGCGAAGTCGGCACGACCAACCGCACGCATCTGCGGGACTACGACGAAGCGATCGGCCCGCAAACCGCGCTGCTGATGAAGGTCCACGCGAGCAATTACGCGATCCACGGTTTCACCAAAGAGGTCGGCCTCGACGAGATCGCGTCGCTTGCGCATGCGCGCGGCCTTGCGGTTGCCGTGGACCTCGGCAGCGGCACGCTGGTCGATCTGAGTCAATGGGGCCTGCCGCGCGAGCCGACCGTGCGCGAAGCCATCGAAGCCGGCGCCGACCTCGTCACGTTCAGCGGCGACAAGCTGCTCGGCGGTCCGCAGGCCGGCTTAATCGTCGGGCGGCGCGATCTGATCGCGAAGATCAAGAAGCATCCGCTCAAGCGTGCGCTACGTGTCGGCAAGCTCACGCTGGCGGCGTTGGAGCCGGTCCTTCAGCTATACCGCGCGCCGGAAAAACTGGCGCAACGGCTGACTACGCTGCGTCTGCTCACGCGTCCCGCCGACGACATCCGCCTTGCCGCTCAGCGCGTGCAGCCTGCGTTGCAACGCGCGCTCGGCGAGCGTTACGCGGTGGTTGCGGAGCCTATGTTCAGCCAGATCGGCAGCGGCGCGTTGCCCATCGACGTGCTGCCGAGCTACGGCCTCGTCGTCAGAACGGCTGACGGCAAGCGTGGCGGCCGGCACCTGCTCACGCTGGAAAAAGTGCTGCGCGAGATGGCGCGGCCGGTTATCGGACGCATTGCGCAGGACGCATTGCGCCTCGACCTGCGCTGCCTCGAAGCCGCCGATGAAGCGCAACTGATCGCGCAACTGCTCGACCGGCCAAAGGACGCGCACGCATGATCGTCGGCACGGCGGGACATATCGACCATGGTAAGACGAGTCTGGTGAAGGCGTTGTCGGGCGTCGATACCGACCGTTTGAAGGAAGAAAAAGCCCGCGGCATTTCGATCGAACTCGGCTACGCGTACGTGCCGCTCGAGAACGGCGACGTGCTCGGTCTGATCGACGTGCCGGGCCATGAAAAGCTCGTGCACACGATGACCGCGGGTGCGAGCGGCATCGATTTCGCGCTCCTCGTGATCGCCGCCGACGACGGTGTGATGCCGCAAACGCGCGAGCATCTGGCGATCGTGCAACTGCTCGGCATTCAGCGCGGGGCCATCGCGTTGACCAAGGTGGATCGCGTGGACGCGGAGCGCTTGCGCGAAGTGCGCGACGAAGTGGGCGCGTTTCTGAGCGGCAGCGTGCTGCACGATGCGCCGGTGTTCGAGACGTGTGCGATGCGCGCCGACGATCACGGCGTGGCTGCGCTGAACACGCATCTGCACGAGGCGGCTGCGGCGTGGCATAGGAAGCGCGCTGACGGCCTGTTCCGGCTTGCGATCGATCGCGTCTTCACGCTCGCGGGGCAGGGCACCATCGTCACCGGGACGGTGCTCTCCGGGCGCGTGGCCGTCGGCGATACGATGCTGCTCATGCCGAAAAATCAGCCGGTGCGCGTGCGCAGCATCCATGCGCAGAATCGCCCGGCCGAAACCGGACGAGCCGGCGAGCGCTGCGCGTTGAACCTCGCGGGCATCGACAAGAGCGCGATCGAGCGCGGCGACTGTGTGGTCGATCCGCGTTTGTCGCAGGCATCGGAGCGGATCGACGCGATGCTGACGCTGCTCGCCGACGCGCCGGTCACACTGAAGCAGTGGACGCCGCTGCACGTGCACCTGGGCACGCAGCATCAGGTTGCGCATCTGGCGTTGCTCGAAGGCGAAACGCTCGATGCCGGTCGGCGTGCGCGCGTGCAGCTCGTCTTCGAGCGGCCGGTGTGCGCCGCGCCGGGAGACCGCTTCGTCGTGCGCAATGCGCAAGCCGATCGCACGGTGGGCGGCGGCCAGGTGCTCGATCCTTTTGCGCCGTCGCGCAAGCGGCGCTCACCTGACCGGCTTGCCTGGCTCGATGCGATCCAGACGATGCTCGAAACGGGCGCGGTTGATTCGATGTTCGCGAGGGCGCCGCACGGTTTGTCGCGCGCGTTGCTGGAACGATTGACGGACATGCCGGCGGCCGCGCTCGCGTTGCCGCCCGATACGCGCGTTGTCGAGGTGCCCGGTCACGATGCGTTGCTCGTTGCCAATGCGCGCTGGCAGGCCTTGAACAACCGGCTAACCGAGACGCTTGCGCAGTACCACGAGCGCTCGCCTGACGAACTGGGACCCGACGTGTCGCGCTTGCGGCGGATCGCGGCGCCGCTGGTGGACGATGCGTTATGGCGCGCATTAGTCGACGATGCCGCTGCGCGCGGTGAGATCGTCAAACATGGGCCCTGGCTGCATTTGCCCGGTCACACCATAACGCTCGACGACGCGGAGCGGGCGCTCGCGGCGGCGCTGCTACCTGAAGTGAAGGCAGGCCGTTTCGATCCACCGTGGGTTCGGGATCTGGCCAACGCGCACGGCGTGCCTGAGCAGCAGATACGTCTGTTGATGCGCAAACTCGCGCGGCAGGGTGAGCTTTTTCAGGTCGTGCATGACCTCTTTTACCACCGTGAAGCGATTCGCGAGCTCGCCGCGATGGCGGCGGCCGAGGCTGCGAAGAACGCGGGCACGGTAGCGGCTGCGCCGTTTCGCGACGTCACCAGACTGGGGCGCAAGCGTGCGATTCAGCTGTTGGAGTTCTTCGACCGCGTTGGCTATACTCGCTTCCACCATGGCCTGCATATGATGCGCACCGAGAGTCGTTGTCTTCATCTGCTCTGATGGCGATCGTTGATCGCCGTCGTGTCATTCAATCACCGTAGGAAGGCATTCGTATCCGGTGGTGCGGCTGGGCTTCAAACCCAGTTGAGGGCGTCAGACGCTCTCAGGTCGGTTCGACTCCGGCTGCCTTCCGCCAGGACGTTCCGAGGCGCTCCTTGGATGGCCTGCAACATCCGCAAAGTTATTGATTCGTCATGTTTCTTGGCGCCGGCGTCTCTTCGCGTTTCAGCTGTCCACATATGGTTTCTGCGTGAATTCGCGGTAGAGGCATGGGTAGGGCTGCTCCGGGAACACAGCGGCACACTGGATACGCTACCGGACAAGCGGTCTGAGCATGCCAATTAAAACCGCCGTCCCCCGCCAGGGTACGGCGTACGTCGAACCATCCCGAAGAAACGACCGTCAGGCGCTCTTTTCCGCAGTGCCCGGAAACGGCAAGCTGTGAAGCCGTTTGCCCGTGGCTGCGAAAATCGCATTCGCGACCGCCGGCCCGACCGGCGCGACCCCCGGCTCGCCGACGCCGGTCGGCGCTTCGCCGGACTGCACGATATGTACTTCGACCTTCGGCATTTCGGCAATCCGCAGCACCTGATAGCCGTCGAAGTTGTTCTGCTCGACCTTGCCGTCCTTCAGCGTGATCGCGCTGTGCAACGCCGCGCCGAGACCGAAGCCGATGCCGCCTTCCATCTGTGCGACGATGACGTCGGGGTTGATCGGTGTCCCGCAATCCACCGCACAGACGACGCGTTCCACTTTCACGTTACCCTCGTTGTCGACGGAGACTTCCGCGACCTGCGCGACGAACGTCTTGAACGCCTCGGCCACCGCGATGCCACGCCCGCGGCCTTTCGGCAACGGTTTGGCCGGATCCCAGCCCGCTTTCTCCGCGGCGAGTTCGAGCACGGCGCGCATGCGCGGTTCGTGGGCGAGCAGATCGCGGCGGAAGGCGAACGGGTCCTTGCCCGCAGCGTGTGCGGCTTCGTCGATGAATGCCTCGACCGCGAATGCCGTGTGCGAGCTGCCCACTACCCGCCACCACAACACCGGCACGCCGGTCTGCGTGGTCGTCAGTTCGACCGAGATGTTCGGAATCGCGTAGGCCACGTTAGCGGCCCCCTCGACGGACGTCCCGTCGATCCCGTTTTTGACCATCACGCTTGCGAACGGCGTCCCCGCAAGGATCGACTGACCGACGATGCGATGTCGCCAGGCGACGAGCTTGCCGTCGGCGCTCAGACCCGCGTCGAGCTTGTGGAAGTACATCGGCCGGTAGAGGCCGCCGTGGATATCGTCCTCGCGGGTCCACTGCAGTTTGACCGGTGTGCCATTCGCACCCAGCGCCTTCGCGATCGACACGGCCTCGACGATATAGTCCGACTGTGTATTCGCGCGCCGCCCGAAGCTGCCGCCCGCATACAGCGTGTGAATCTTCACCTGCTGCGGATCGAGCCCGGCCGTGCGCGCGGCGTTGCCCTGGTCGACCGTCTGGAACTGGTCGCCGGCCCAGATCTCGCAGCTGTTGGCAGTGAGCTTGACGACGGCGTCGAGCGGCTCCATCGGCGCATGAGCGAGGTACGGGAACGCGTAAGTAGCGGAAATCTTCTGCGCCGCGCCCGCGAGCGCCTGTGTCGCATCGCCGTCCTTGCGGGCAGATGCGCCGGCCTGCTCGGCGAGTTGCCGGTACTCGGTCATGATCGCGTCCGAACTGCGCTTTTCGGCCTTCGAATCTTCCCATTCGACCTTCAGCGCATCGCGGCCCCGCTTCGCCGCCCAGAAGCCCTTTGCGACCACGGCAACGCCGCCCGGCACTTGCACGACCGAGACGACGCCCGGCTCGGCTTTAGCGGCCGACGCATCGAATGACTTGACGGTCGCACCGAAGAGCGGCGGACGCTGCAGCAGCGCGACCAGCATGCCGGGAAACGTCACGTCGAGCGTGAATTGGGCTGTGCCGTCGGTTTTCGGCGGCACGTCGACGCGCGGCAACGGATGGCCGATCAAACGAAAATCTTTTGGCGATTTGAGTGTGACCTTGTCCGGCACCGGCAAGCGGGCGGCGGCCGACGCGAGCGAGCCGTAGGTCTCGCTCCGGTTCGTGGCCGCATGATGAACGCTGCCGTCACGCGTCGTCAGTTCGGACACGGGCACCTGCCACTGCGCAGCGGCGGCGGAGACCAGCATCGCGCGCGCTTTCGCGCCGGCTTCGCGCAATTGCATCCACGAGTTGGCCATCGCCGAACTGCCGCCCGTGCCCTGGATCGTACCGAACGCGAGATTCGCGTAGCGCTTCGCATCGGCGGGCGCGCTTTCGACACGCACGTCCTGCCAGTTCGCATCCAACTCTTCCGCGACGATCGTCGCGATGCCGGTGTACGCGCCCTGGCCCATCTCGACATGTTTGGCGATGACCGTGACGCTATTGTCGGGCGCGACGCGCAGGAACGCATTGGGCGCGAACGTCGCTTCGGGCATCGTGGCAGCGAGCGCACGGCGCCCCGTGCCCGCCCACTCGAAGCCGACGGTGAGTCCGACTGCCGCGATGGAGCCGGCTGCTTTCAGAAAGGTCCGGCGGGATGGGCGCACCGCATCCTTAAGATCGAGATCGGTCGTCATGGTCAGGCCTTCAGGGTGGCAGCGGCTTCGTGGATGGCTGCGCGAATGCGGACATAGGTCGCACAGCGGCAGAGATTGCCGTTCATTGCGGCGTCGATGTCGGCGTCGGTGGGCGTGGCGTTATGTTCGAGCAAGGCCGTCGCGGACATGATCTGTCCGGACTGACAGTAGCCGCACTGCGGGACCTGCAGCTTGACCCATGCGGCCTGAATGGCTTTGGCGGGCCGGCTTTCGATGCCTTCGATGGTCGTGATGCGCTTGCCCGCGACGGCGGCGAGCGGCAGCACGCACGAACGGGTGGCTTCGCCTTCCAGATGAACCGTGCAGGCGCCGCATTGCGCCATGCCGCAGCCGAACTTCGTGCCGTGCAGGCCCGCGTTTTCGCGGATCGCCCAGAGGAGCGGCGTAGTAGGATCGGCATCGAGCGTAATGTTCTTGCCGTTGAGGACAAACGATGTGGACATGGAACCTCTCCGTGGGGAAAGCCCGAACTTGGCGCCGGGTGTACGCGGCAGTGTGACCGACCGCCTGCTGTTGCGCTTACACAATCCTGCAAAAATATTGAACAATCCTGCAAATCGAGCAGGCCACGGTGGCTACCCGGCAGCGGCTCGGTATGCTCGATTCCGTCAACGGGGTTCAATGCACATGAAACAGAATTCTTCCAGGCTCGATCCTTCGGCGCCGCACGAAACGGCACGCCGCGAACTCGCCGCGCTCATCAGCCGCTTCGCGCCGGTGGACGGCGCGCATCAGACGGCGATTGCGTCGCTGACCTTCTACCGGTACGCGGCACCCGCGGATCTCGGCTGCGGCGTGACGAGCCCCGCGTTCGTGTTCGCGGCGCAAGGCGCCAAGCGGGTCGTGGTCGCGGGGCAGGCATACGAATACGATCATCTGCATTGCCTCGTGACGTCCGTCGATTTACCCGTGATGTCGCGGGTGACACGGGCGTCGCCCGACGCGCCTTATCTATGTGTGAAGTTCACGCTCGATCCGCAGCGCATCGTCGAACTGGCGACGCAGGTGCATCTGCCGGAACCGGATACCGCGTCGGCGGGCGAAGGCATCGCCGTAGGCTTGCTGTCGGCGCCGGTTTTCGATGCGGCGCTGCGGCTCGTGCGATTGCTCGATACTCCGGATGACATCCCTGTTCTCGCGCCGCTCATCGAGAAGGAATTGCTCTACCGGCTGATGACAGGCGAACAGGGGAAGCGACTGCGGCAGATCGCCGTCAACGGGAGCCAGACGTACCGGATCGCGCGGGCGATCGACT